>NZ_CP108394.1:9000000-9332545 GCF_041435215.1 Streptomyces sp. NBC_01314
GCGTGAGCCAGCGCGCGGAGCACATCTGGGAGGGCGTCAGCTCGGCGACCACCCGCTCCCGGCCGATCATCAACACCCGCGACGAGCCGCATGCGGACGCCGAGCGGTACCGCCGTCTCCACGTCATCGTGGGCGACTCGAACATGTCCGAGACGACCATGTTGCTGAAGGTCGGTGCGACCGACCTGGTGCTGCGCATGATCGAGGCGGGCACGGTCATGCGTGACCTCACTCTGGAGAACCCGATCCGGGCGATCCGCGAGGTCAGTCATGACCTGACCGGCAGCCGCAAGGTGCGGCTGGCCAGCGGCCGTGAGGCCTCCGCGCTGGAGGTGCAGCGCGAGTACTACGAGAAGGCCGTGGACTTCGTCGAGCGCCGCGGCATCCGTACGGGCACCGTCGAGCAGGTCCTGGAGCTGTGGGGCCGCACGCTGGACGCGATCGAGGCCGAGGACCTCGACCGGATCGGCACCGAAATCGACTGGGTGATGAAGTACAAGCTCATCGAGCGGTACCGGGCGAAGCACAACATGACCATGTCGAATCCGCGGGTCGCGCAGATAGACCTCGCATATCACGACATCCACCGCCGCCGTGGCCTCTACTACCTGCTGGAGAGGAAAGGTCAAGCCACCCGTATCTGCAATGACTTGAAGATCTTCGAGGGCAAGTCGGTTCCGCCGCAGACCACTCGGGCGCGGCTGCGCGGGGACTTCATCCGGCGTGCCCAGGAACAGCGTCGTGATTTCACGGTCGACTGGGTGCATCTGAAGCTCAACGACCAGGCACAACGCACGGTGTTGTGCAAGGACCCGTTCCGTTCGGTGGACGACCGGGTGGAGAAGCTGATCGCCGGAATGTGAGCTGACGCGGACCGGCCCGGCGTTGTCCGTGTGGGCCGCCCGGTGTCCGAGGTACTCGTACCTCGGACACCGGGCGTTTCTGTGTCTGCGGTGAGAGAGATTTCGTTCGAGGTCGTCTATACGCCCGTCGTCATCCGGGTCGACAAGGTGCACAAGGGCGATCTGAAGAACGGCTCCGAGGTCGTGGTGCGGTCGATGGGCGGCAGCGCTGACGGCGTCCGGTACGAGATAGAGGAGGCGCCGGCCAAGGAGACCTTCAAGGAGGGTGCCTCGCTGGTCGTCTTCGGCAGCGAGTACGAGGCCGTCGACTCGGAGTCCGAGCCCGCCATGACGCCCAACTTCCTCTACCGGGAGACCGGCGACACCGTGGTCGACGCCACGTACGCGGACGGCGCGCACGACGGCGGCCCCGCCGACCGGATGGACCGGACCGCGTTCCTCGGCAAGCTCCGCTCGCTGAAGGGCGAAACGGCTTCCTGACCCGCGGTCAGCGGGTCGCATACGCGGTGAACGTCGCCCGGGCCGGATTCCGGCCCGGGCGACGGCGTGTCTTGCGGCGATCCGTCCCGGGAGCACGTTCGTCGTAGAGTGGCGGCCACTGCCCCCACCTCCGAGCCCAGTTGGACTGATGAACCACAACACGAAACGACGCGTCGCCGCGCTGCTGGCCGTTCCCGCTCTGTTGTTCACCGCCGCGTGCGGATCGGACGACGGGAACGACGGTGATACGGCGGAAGGCATCGCCCAGGTCAAGGGGAAGGTCGGGGCGAAGCCCGAGATCTCCGTGCCCAAGGACGCCGAACCGTCCGAGAAGACCGTGACCAAGACGCTCTCGGAGGGCAGCGGAAGCGCGATCAAGGCCTCCGACTTCGTGCGGTTGGACTGGACCGTCGAGAAGTGGGGCGGCGACCAGGCGCTCAGCGGCACCTGGGCCGCCGCGACGGCCGGCGACAAGGCGCCTCGACGGCAGTCCGTCGAACAGATCGGCAAGCCCAGCCAGCAGCTGCCCGAAAAGGTTCTCGACGTGGTGAAGGGCAAGAAGCCGGGCAGCCGGATCCTTGTGCAGGGCACCGCGGGTGATCTGCTCGGCCAGAACCTGAACCCCGATGCCGGCATCGCCGCGAAGGACGTGCTGGTCTGGGTGATCGACCCGGTCGCCGCCGGCACCGTGGACGTCCAGGCCGAGGCCGAGGGTGAGCAGGCGGCCCTCGAGGCGGGCATGCCCGAGGTGAAGGCACCGCCGAAGAAGGCGGCGACCATCACCATCCCCGAGGGCGCCAAGGCCCCGAAGGACCTCAAGGAGCAGGTGCTGATCAAAGGCAGTGGCGAGAAGGTCGAGGCCGGCCAGGGGCTCGTCGCCCAGTACACCGGGGTCAAGTGGGAGGACGGGAAGAAGTTCGACTCCTCCTGGGACCACGGTGGCGGCACCGCCTTCCAGATCGGCACCGGCTCGGTCGTGACAGGCTGGGACAAGGGCCTCGTCGGCAAGAACGTGGGCGACCGGGTGCTGCTGGTGATCCCGCCGTCCCTCGGCTACGGCGCGAGCCCCGAGAGTGAGCTGGCCAAGAACACGCTGGTCTTCGTGGTGGACATCCTCGGCACCGTCTGACCCACCGGTCTGTGAGACTGTTCCCGACGCAGGTCCCGCAACAAGGAGTGATGAAGTGAGCATCGAGAAGCCCGAGATCGACTTCCCCGAGGGTGAGCCGCCGGCGGAGCTGGCGATCAAGGACATCTGGGAGGGCGACGGCGAGGTGGCCCAGGCGGGTCGGACCGTCACCGTGCACTACGTGGGTGTGTCCTTCTCCACCGGTGAGGAGTTCGACGCCAGCTGGAACCGTGGTGACCCGTTCCGTTTCCCGCTCGGTGGCGGTCGTGTCATCAAGGGCTGGGACCAGGGTGTGCAGGGGATGAAGGTCGGTGGCCGTCGCCAGCTGACCATCCCGGCCCACCTCGCCTACGGCAACCAGAGCCCGACTCCGGCGATCAAGCCCGGTGAGACGCTGATCTTCGTGGTGGACCTGCTCGGGGTCTGATCTGTCGGAAACCGCGTCGGGGCCGATCGCGCCGCGACCGGTGTCGACTGTCTGGGGTCCATGCCTGTCCGGGCATGGGCCCTCGGCTTTTGCCGCGACGCTTCGTAGCGGTACGGTCGTGCCGCAGAAGCACCCATAGGAAGGGCGTCGATGGCCATTGCCAAGGCCGAGCGGTTGATGAACCTGGCGCTGTGTCTGCTGGGGACGCGCCGACCGCTCAGCAAGCGCGAGTTGCGGGAGTCCATCGAGGCCTATCTGGAAGCCGGCAGCGACGACTCCTTCAACCGCATGTTCGAGCGGGACAAGGACGATCTGCGCGAACTCGGCCTGGTCATCGAGACGGTGGAGAACCTCGACGGCGAGGTCGGCTATCTGGCCCGCCGCGACAGCAACAGCCTCCCGCCCATCACCCTCGACGCGGAGGAGGCCGCGGCCCTCGGACTCGCCGCGAAGGTCTGGCAGCAGGCCCGCCTCGCCGGAGCCGCGAGCGGCGCCCTGCAGAAGCTGCGCGCGGCCGGGCTGCCCGAGGACGTTGACCCGTACGAGGCCCATGGCGCCCTGGAGCCGCGCATCCCGGTGCACGAGGCCGCGTTCGAACCGCTGATGCTGGCCTGCCGGGACCGCCGTCCGGTCCTGTTCGAGTACCGCAAGGCCACCGCCGTCCGCCCCGAGCCCCGCCAGGTCGAGCCGTGGGCGCTGGAGTGCTGGCGCGGTCACTGGTATCTCGCCGGCTTCGACCGCGACCGGGGTGCCGAGCGGGTCTTCCGGCTCTCCCGGATCACCGGCAAGGTCCGCAGCCGGGGCAGTGCCTTCACCGCGGAGGTGCCGGACGTGGTCACCGTGCGGGAGACGGTCGCGAGCTGGGCGGGGGAGACCGCCGACCGTTCCGCGCTGATCCGGCTGCGTTCCGGCGCAGGCTACCCGCTGCGGGCGAAGGCCTCCGCCGTACGGGAACTCGGGGACGGCTGGGACGAGTTGGAGATTCCGTACGGGCACGGGCTGGATGCCTGGCTGGTGGAGTTCGGGCCCGACGTGGTGGTCCTGGAGCCCGCCGAGTTGCGGGCCGACGTG
The DNA here is from genome assembly GCF_041435215.1 of Streptomyces sp. NBC_01314. Taxonomy (NCBI): domain Bacteria; kingdom Bacillati; phylum Actinomycetota; class Actinomycetes; order Kitasatosporales; family Streptomycetaceae; genus Streptomyces; species Streptomyces sp. NBC_01314. The sequence goes on from NZ_CP108394.1 coordinate 9,003,971, forward strand.
GTGGACCGGCTGCGTGCCGTGGCCAAGGGCTGAGGGGGACGTAAGAACGTGGTGGGAAAACCGGCGCGGCCGGGGAACGCCATCGACCAGACCCGGCGGATGCTCTCCCTGGTGACATATCTGCGGGAGCGGCCCGGGGCCCGGATCGAGGACGTCGCCCGTGCCTTCGGGATCACCGAGGACGAGCTGGTCTCGGACCTCGATGTGCTGCCCATGTGCGGGACCAGCTTCCGCGGCGGTGATCTGCTCGACATCGACACCGACGGCGAGCGCATCTGGTGGCACAATCCGGCCGCCCTCGGCGCGGAGGCGGCCGAGCCGCTCAAACTCGCCGCCGACGAGGCCACCGCCCTGCTGGTGGCCGCCCGCGCGGTGGCCACGCTGCCCGGACTGCGCGAGAGCGACCGGCAGGCCCTGCTGCGGGCCACCGCCAAGGTCGAGACGGCGGCCGGGGAGGCGGCCGGTGCCAGTTCGCGTCTGTCGGTCACCTTCGAGGCCGAGGGCGGGGTCTTCGCGGACGTCGACCGGGCCATCTCGGAGCGCCGACGGCTGTGGATCCGCTACTACTCGCCCGCCCGTGACGAGGTCACCGAACGCGAGATCGACCCGATCCGCCTGGTCAGCGTCGGGCACACCTATGTCGAGGCCTGGTGCCGCCGCTCCGAGGCCCGCCGTACCTTCCGGCTGGACCGGGTCGCCGAGATCAAGATCCTCGACGAGCCGTCCGCGCCGCCCGAGATCGAGCTGCGGGACCTGTCGGAGGCGCTGGTGCAGCCCGCCGCCGAGGACCCCGAGGTCGTCGTCGAGGTCGGGCCCGGCGGGCGCTGGGTCGCCGAGTACTACCCGCACGACAGCGCCGAGGAGCTGCCCGACGGCGGGCTGCGCATCAGCCTGCGCACCCCCGACCCCACCTCGTTGCGGCGCCTCGCGCTGCGGCTCGGGCGCGACGGCCGGATCGTCTCCCCGCAGGACCTCGCCGACAGCGCCCGCCGGGCGGCCCGCGAGGCGCTGACAGCCTACGACGCGACCGTGACCACGAGACCGTGACCGCGAGACCGTGACGACGCGACCGTGACCACGGCGTAGGACCGGAACAGAGAGATGCGAGGGCTGTGAGCGGCGGGTCGATTGTGTCGGGTGTGAAGGCCGGCGTGAAGTCCGGCGTGCAGGAGATCCAGGAGATCCGGGAGATGACCGTGTCGGTCGCCTTCGCGGGTATGAAGAAGGCGGTCGACGTGGTGTTCCGAGCCGGCTGCCCCGACTGCCGGGCCAACTTCGAGCTGGGCGCGAGCGCGCTGCGTCTGGCCATCGGCGCCACCAGCAAGACCACCTTCTACTCCTTCACCTGCCCCGAGTGCGGCACCGCCGTCCGCAAGCCGGCCGGCGAGCGGATCGTCGAGCTGCTGACCGGGGGCGGGGTACGGACCCTGCGGCTGCACTCGGCGGGCTAGGGCTGGGGCTGGGGCTGGGCAAGGGTGGGGTCAGCTTCTGCCTGCCGCCCGGCCAGGGCGGCTCGCTCCTGCGGGTGAGCGCGGGTGAGCGGGGGTGCCTGGCGTCGGCGGTCGTTCGCGGGTGGGGGAGTGCGTGCCGGCCCGGCCCCGCTGGCCTGAGGTGCCGAGCAGGCTCTAGGGTCGTCGGCATGTTCTGGGCGATGTTCGCGGTGGCTGTGGGGTTCATGGGGCTCGTCGTGCTCGGGGTGCTCGCCGTGCGGGTCTTTCTGGAGGCCCAGCGGCTGGGCGCGCAGGTCACGGAGTCGGCGCGAAAAATCAATCGGGCGGCGGAGGACCTGGAGCGGGCGACGGCGAGTGCGGCCCGCTCTGTGGACGCTCTGTGAGTTCCGGTCGAGGCCCCTGTGACTTGGGCGGCGAGTGCGTTTTGCGCCACTTCGCCCTGTCACCTTCTCACCTTTGCCAGGTACGCTGCCTGTCGCGGCGCGGAGAACGAGGCCCGGGTCGCGAATCGGGAGTACGCACAGGGATTGCCTGACGTTTACCCCTGAGCGTTACGATCGCTGCCAGCACGATCGTTCGGACACCTGTCCGACCGGTCGGACAGCCCCCACCCGCCGCCTCGGTGAAGAAGGTAGACAGCTATGGGTAGGCTCGGCCCCACCGAGATCATTCTGATCCTCGTCGTCATCATCCTGCTGTTCGGTGCGAAGAAGCTTCCGGACATGGCGCGCTCTCTGGGCAAGTCCGCCCGCATCCTCAAGAGCGAGGCCAAGGCCATGAAGTCCGACGGCCAGGACGACACCACCGCGGCGGCTGCGCCTCCGCACCCCGGCGGCGAGGCCCCGGCGCAGCGCACCATCCAGGCCGCCCCCGGCGATGTGACCAGCTCCCGCCCGGTCACCGAGCCGACGGACACGACCAAGCGCTGACGCAAGGCCGGACAAGACTTCCGGCCTGCCGCACGAGATGAGGACGTGGGTTGCTCAAGTCTGCCCGCAAAACGGAGAAGGACAAGGATCCCGAGGGGCGGATGCCCCTCGCGGAGCACCTGCGCGAGCTGCGAAACCGCCTTGTCAGGAGCCTGCTGGCGATCGTCGTCACGACGGTCATCGCGGCCATGTTCTACAAGGACATCATCCAGTTCTTCACGGATCCCATTCTCCAAGCGGTGGGATGCGAATACAGCTTCGCCGAACTGGCGGACGAAGTGGTGAAGGACACCAGCCAGACCAGTTGCGCGCGCATCGTGCAGAACGGTCTGTTGAGTCCGTTCACACTCGCCCTCACGGTCTCGCTGTCGTCGGGCGTGGTGCTCGCCGCCCCGGTCTGGCTCTACCAGCTCTGGGCGTTCATCGCGCCGGGCCTGCACCGGAGCGAGAAGAAGTACGGCCTCGGCTTCGTGGCGGCGGGCTTCCCGCTGTTCCTCGCCGGCTCGTACTTCGCCTACTGGTCATTGCCCAAGATGGCGTCCGTCATGCTGGAGTTCTCGATCATCGGAAGCGACAACCAGCTTCCCCTCGATGATCTGCTGAACCTGATCATGCGAATGATCGTCGTCTTCGGCCTCTCCTTCGAGTTGCCACTACTGCTCGTGATGCTGAACTTCGGCGGGGTTCTCTCCGGCAAGAAGATGGCCGGCTGGTGGCGGGGCATGATCCTGGGCATCACGCTCTTCGCGGCGATCGCCACCCCCAGCACCGACCCCATCTCCATGTTGGCGCTGGCGGGTCCCATCTGGGTCCTGTACTTCTGCGCGTGTGGCATCGCGCTGACCAACGACAAGCGCCGGGCCCGTGTCGAGGCCCTGAAGCCGGACGACGACGAGGCCTCCGAGCTGGACCTCACCCCCGAGGACGTCGGCGAGATCGAGACCGTCTCGGCGAGCAGGGCGCTCCCCGCGCAGGCGGAGCCCGAGCGGGAACGGATCAACGGATACGACGACGCCACCTGAGCACCGGCCACCGCGCTGTGTGCGGCGACAACGGCAGTGGGCCCCACCGATGGTCTTCGGTGGGGCCCACTGCCGTTGTCGCATTCCTTTTCGGACGGAAGGCGGTCCGGATCTCGACGGTGGCACGATCCGGATAATGATCGTCCTGTTGTCAGTGGAGCCCGGTACGCTCGAAAGCACGATGACAGAGGACCTCTCACCGGCCGAGCGGTACGCGGCGGCCCGCAGGCGCGCTGCCGAGCAGGCCACCGCTCTCGCAGGTTTCCGCGCGATGTACGACTTCGGTCTCGACCCCTTCCAGATCGAGGCCTGCCAGGCGTTGGAGGCCGGCAAGGGCGTCCTGGTGGCCGCCCCCACCGGCTCGGGCAAGACGATCGTCGGCGAGTTCGCCGTCCACCTCGCCCTCACGCAGGGCAAGAAGTGCTTCTACACGACACCCATCAAGGCCCTGTCGAACCAGAAGTACGCCGACCTGTGCCGCCGCTACGGGGCCGACAAGGTCGGTCTGCTCACCGGCGACAACAGTGTCAACTCCGACGCCCCCGTGGTCGTGATGACCACCGAGGTGCTGCGCAACATGCTGTACGCGGGTTCCCAGACGCTTCTCGGCCTCGGGTACGTGGTCATGGACGAGGTCCACTACCTCTCCGACCGCTTCCGGGGAGCCGTCTGGGAAGAGGTGATCATTCACCTTCCCGAGTCGGTCACCCTCGTCTCCCTCTCGGCCACGGTGTCGAACGCGGAGGAGTTCGGCGACTGGCTGGACACCGTGCGCGGCGACACGGATGTGATCGTCTCGGAACACCGGCCCGTGCCGCTGTTCCAGCACGTGCTCGCCGGACGGCGGATGTACGACCTCTTCGAGGAGGGCGAGGGCAACAAGAAGGCCGTCAACCCCGACCTCACGCGCATGGCGCGCATGGAGGCCAGCCGTCCCTCCTACCAGGACCGCCGGCGCGGTCGCGCCATGCGCGAGGCCGACCGTGAGCGCGAGCGCAGACAGCGCTCCAGGATCTGGATCCCGAGCCGCCCCGAGGTCATCGAACGGCTCGACTCCGAAGGCCTGTTGCCCGCCATCACCTTCATCTTCAGCCGCGCCGCCTGCGAGGCCGCCGTACAGCAGTGCCTGTACGCGGGCCTCCGGTTGAACGATGACGCGTCTCGGCTCAAGGTGCGTGCCCTCGTCGAGGAGCGCACCGCCTCGATCCCGAACGAGGACCTCCATGTCCTCGGCTACTACGAGTGGTTGGAGGGCCTGGAGCGCGGCATCGCGGCCCACCACGCGGGCATGCTGCCGACGTTCAAGGAGGTCGTGGAGGAACTCTTCGTACGCGGCCTGGTCAAGGCCGTGTTCGCCACCGAGACCCTCGCACTCGGCATCAACATGCCCGCCCGCTCGGTGGTGTTGGAGAAACTCGTCAAGTGGAACGGCGAGCAGCACGCCGACATCACCCCCGGCGAGTACACCCAGTTGACGGGGCGCGCGGGCCGGCGCGGCATCGACGTCGAGGGCCACGCCGTCGTGCTCTGGCAGCGCGGTCTGAGCCCCGACCATCTGGCCGGACTCGCGGGCACCCGTACGTATCCGCTGCGCTCCAGCTTCAAGCCGTCGTACAACATGGCGGTCAACCTCGTCGACCAGTTCGGCCGGCACCGCTCACGGGAACTGCTGGAGACGTCCTTCGCGCAGTTCCAGGCCGACAAGTCGGTCGTCGGGATCTCCCGGCAGGTGCAGCGCAACGAGGAGGGGCTGGAGGGCTACCAGGAGTCCATGACCTGCCACCTCGGGGACTTCGAGGAGTACGCGCGCCTGCGGCGGGAGCTGAAGGACCGCGAGACCGACCTGGCGAAGCAGGGCGCGGCCCAGCGGCGGGTCGAGGCGGCCGTCGCGCTGGAGAAGCTGAAGCCGGGCGATGTCATCCATGTCCCGACCGGAAAGTACGCGGGTCTGGCACTGGTGCTCGACCCCGGGCTGCCCGCCGGGCGGTCGAACGGCCACCGTGGGTTCGAGCAGCACGACGGGCCGCGCCCGCTGGTGCTGACTGCCGAGCGGCAGGTCAAGCGGCTGGCTTCCATGGACTTCCCGGTGCCGGTGGAGGCGCTGGAGCGGATGCGGATCCCGAAGTCCTTCAACCCGCGTTCGCCCCAGTCGCGGCGGGATCTGGCGTCGGCGCTGCGCACCAAGGCCGGGCACCTGGTGCCCGACCGGCACCGCAAGCGGAGGGCCGCCGCCGCGGACGACCGTGAGATCGCCGGGCTGCGTGCCGAGCTGCGGGCGCATCCGTGCCATGGGTGCAACGAGCGTGAGGACCATGCGCGTTGGGCCGAGCGCTACTACCGGCTCAAGCGGGACACCGCGCAGCTGGAGCAGCGTATCGAGGGCCGTACGAACACGATCGCGCGGACCTTCGATCGGATCGTCGCCCTGCTGACCGAACTGGGCTATCTGCGGTCCGACGAGGTCACCGAGCACGGGAAGCGGCTCGCGCGGCTCTACGGCGAGCTGGATCTGCTGGCGAGCGAGTGTCTGCGGGCGGGTGTCTGGGAGGGGCTCGGGCCTGCCGAGCTTGCCGCGTGTGCGTCCGCGCTGGTGTACGAGGCTCGGGCCGCGGACGACGCGATGGCGCCGAAGCTGCCGTCCGGGAACGCCAAGGCCGCGCTGGGGGAGATGGTGCGGATCTGGGGGCGGCTGGACGCGCTGGAGGAGGAGTTCCGGATCACGCAGAGCGAAGGGGTGGGGCAGCGGGAGCCCGACCTCGGCTTCGCCTGGGCCGCGTACATGTGGGCCTCGGGGTCGGGGCTCGACGAGGTGCTGCGGGAGGCGGAGATGCCGGCCGGTGACTTCGTGCGGTGGTGCAAGCAGGTGATCGATGTGCTGGGGCAGCTCTCGGCGGCGGCGCCGGCGGGGTCGAGCGTGGGGAAGAGTGCGCGCAAGGCTGTGGAGGGGTTGCTGAGGGGGGTTGTGGCCTACTCCTCGGTGGGGTGAGGGTTCGCCCCCGGTGGGGGGTGGGGCGGGTTGTTCGGCGGGTGCGGGTGGGTTGTGGCTGGTCGCGCAGTTCCCCGCGCCCCTGAAAGACAACAGCCCTGCCCGCGCCCCCGATGGCAAGGGCGTGCTCGTGCCCCCGTGGAAGACAGAGCAGCCGGCCTGCGTCCCTGAGAAGGCGAGAGCTGGGCGACGCCCCCGGGAGGAGTGAGTGTCGGCGGGTTCTCGGGAAGGACGAGAGTCGGCCGACGCCCCCGCAAGTACTGATGCCTCCGGAAGGACGAGAGTCCGGCGACGCCCCCCGGCAAGGACGCGAACCGGCGGGCGTCTTCGGGAAGGCGAGAGCTGGCCGATGCCCCCGGTAGGACGAGGGGCGGCGGGCGTTTCCGGGAAGGACGAGAGTCGGCCTACGCCCCTGAGCGCGCGCAAGTGTGCCTGCGCTGTCTGGGTGGAGGCGCGCGGGCCCTCTTGCTCAGCGGGACAGGTAGCTCCGCCAGCCGCCGTACTCCGTGATGTCCGGGGCGTTCCGCAGGGCGTCGGGCTCGCAGAGGAAGCCTGGGGCCCGGGTGCCGTCGGCGAGTTCGATGCTGCCCAGGGTCATGGGGCGGGGGAGGGCTGTCAGCAGGCGGCCCAGGCCCTCTGTCGGGAGGCGCCAGATCTCGGCTTCGACGGGGGCGCCGCCTTCGCCCACGTGGACCAGGCCCGGCTTCGGCGGGGTCGTGCGGAGGGCGTGGAGGCGGTAGACGGGGGCCGTGGCGGTGGTTCGCTCCAGGCGGGCGCCCAGGGACAGGAGCTGCGGGTTCAGGGGCTGGCCCGAGAGGTGCGCGCCCACGACCGCCAGGCGGGCCTCCGGCTGGAGGAGGGCGGCGACGCGGGCCAGGCGGCCGTCCGTGAAGGCCGGGCCGATCAGCATGACGCCGAAGGGGAGGCCGCTCACCTCGCCCGCGGGCACGGCGACCGCCGCCAGGTCGAAGAGGTTGGTGGAGTTGGTGAAACGGCCGAGGCGGGCGTTCGCGCCCAGCGGGTCGGCGGCGACTTCGGCGAGCGTCGGGTGGCCCGGTGCCGTCGGCAGCAACAGGGCGTCCGCGTCGGCCAGTTCGCTGAGTGCGCGGGCGCGCAGGGCGGTCAGCCGGTCCTGGTCGGCGAAGAGCTGGTGGGCCGGGATGTCGCGGGCGCGGGTGATGATGCCGGCGACCGTGGCGTCGAGGGAGTCGACGCCGTCCGCGATCGCCTTGTCGACGAAGCTTCCGACCGCTGTGTAGCGCTCGGCCACGAACGCGCCCTGGTAGAGCATGGCCGCGGCCTCGGTGAAGGGGGTGAGGTCGAGGGGGCGTACGTCCGCGCCCGCGGCCCTCAGGCGGGTCACAGCCGTCTCGTAGGCCTCCGCCCAGCCCTCGTCCAGTTCGCCCAGCTGCTCGCGCGGGGGAACGGCGACGCGCCACGGGCCCGGGGTCCGCTGGGGGAGGGGCGGGAGGGCGCGGTCCGGCGGAGAGGCCATGTGGGCGAGGGCCTGTTCGGCTTCCGGGAGGGTGCGGGCGAACACCGTCACGCAGTCGATCGAGGCGCAGGCCGGGACCACGCCGGCCGTGGGGACCAGGCCCCGGGTGGGCTTCAGGCCGACGATGCCGTTGAAGGCGGCGGGGATCCTGCCGGAGCCGGCCGTGTCGGTGCCCAGGGCGAAGTCGACGATGCCCAGCGCCACCGCTACGGCCGAGCCGGAGCTTGAGCCGCCGCTGATGCGGGACGGATCGTGGGCGTTGCGGACGGCGCCGTGCGGGGAGCGGGTGCCGACCAGGCCGGTGGCGAACTGGTCGAGGTTGGTGGTGCCCAGGACGAGGGCGCCGGCGTCGCGCAGGCGGGCCACGACCGGGGCGTCCGCGTCGGGGGTGTACGCGTACGCCGGGCAGCCTGCGGTGGTGGGGAGGCCGTGGACGTCGATGTTGCCCTTGGCGGCGAAGAGGCGGCCGGCGAGGGGGAGGTGGGCGCCCGCGGCCAGGCGGGCGTCCAGGGCCTCGGCCTCGGCCTCGACGTCGGATCGGGGGCGTAGGTCGATCCAGATCTCGGGGCGGTCGACGGCTTCGACGCGGGCGTAGGCCATGCGGACTCTGGTGAGGGTGGGGGAGTGGGACATCTGTGCTCCTGGGTGGGGTGCTGTGGTCGGCTGCGGGGCGGAGGGTGCGCGTGGAGTATTTCGCCCCCGCCGCGCCTACCCGTCCCTCCCCCACTCTCGGCTTCGCTCGAGCGGGAGGTGCCCCCATCCAGGGGATGTGCCCCTTCGACCTCCTGCGCCTGAGAGCTCGGGGGTGGGGGATCGTCGGCGGGTGCGGGAGGTTCGTGGTTGCTCGCGCAGTTCCTCGCGCCCCTAGGGGGCGCTCGGAATCAGGATGATCAGAGGGGTGCCCGCGTTCACCTGGGTGCCCGGGGTGGTCAGGATCCGGTCGATGACGCCGTCCGTGGGGGAGGGGACGCGGGACTCCATCTTCATCGCCTCCAGGGTCAGGAGGGGCTGCCCGGTGGTCACCCGGTCTCCGGGTCGCACGTTCACCTGCCAGACCGAGGCGGCGAACTCGGCCTCGATCAGGTGGCCGTCCTCGGGGACGTCGATCTCCGCTGGGGCGGCCGGGGGCGTGGACGCCGTCTCTGCGCGGGTGAACTCGCCGGCCTCCTCCCAGGCCGCCCGCTCCGCCGTGAAGGCGGTCTGTTGCCTCGTCCTGAACTCGGCTATCGGGTCGGCGTGTTCCGCGAGGAACGTCTCGTACTCGGCCAGGGAGAAGGTGCCCTGTTCCACGCGCGGTACGAAGCGGCCCGAGACGATGTCCGCGCGGAGGGAGAGGAGTTCGTCGGCGTCGACCGGATACCACTTGATGCGGTCGAAGAAGCGGAGCAGCCAGGGGGAGCCGGGTTCGAAGGCGCCGCGTTGCTGCCACGGGGACCAGACCTGGGTGGTGCGGCCGACGAACTGGTAGCCGCCGGGGCCCTCCATGCCGTAGACGCACAGGTACGCGCCGCCGATGCCGACCGAGTTCTCGGCGGTCCAGGTGCGGGCCGGGTTGTACTTCGTCGTCACCAGGCGGTGGCGGGGGTCCAGCGGGGTCGCGACCGGGGCGCCCAGGTAGACGTCGCCCAGGCCCAGGACCAGGTACTCGGCGGCGAAGACCGTGTCGTACACGTCGGCCACCGAGTCCAGGCCGTTGACGCGGCGGATGAACTCGATGTTCCAGGGGCACCAGGGCGCGTCGTCGCGGACGCCCGCCATGTAGCGGGCGATGGCCTCGCGGGTCGCGGGATCGTCCCAGGAGAGGGGGAGGTGGATCGTGCGGGAGGGGACGACCAGTTCGTCCGTCGGAGGGAGGGACGCCACGATCCGACGTACCGCCGTGAGGAGTTCGGGTTGCGGCAGGAGCGCCGGGTCCGTCCGGATCTGGAGGGAGCGGATGCCGGGGGTGAGGTCGGTGACGCCGTCGAGGCACGCTTCGGTGACCGCCTCCATCAGGGCGTGCACCCGCATGCGCAGGGCCAGGTCGAGTTGCATGGGGCCGAACTCGACGAGGAGGTTGTCGTCGCCGCTGCGGCGGTACGTCACGTCGCCGTCGCGGGCCAGGACGCCGCCGTCGACGATCGGGGGGCGGGGCGAGGTGTCGTCCGCCACCGGGAGGAAGCGGACCGTGTCCCCCGGGCGCAGCTGGCCGAGCTTCCAGCGTTCGGTGGAGGCGACCGTGGCCGGGCAGACGAAGCCGCCGAGGGAGGGGCCGTCGGGGCCCAGGAGGACCGGCATGTCGCCGGTGTAGTCGACGGCGCCGACCGAGTACGGGGTGTCGTGGATGTTGGAGGGGTGCAGGCCCGCCTCGCCGCCGTCGGTGCGGGCCCAGCGGGGCTTGGGGCCGACCAGTCGTACGCCGGTGCGGGCCGAGTTGAAGTGGACCTTCCAGTCGGCCGCGTAGAACTCGTGGATGTCCTCCTCGGTGAAGAACTCCGGTGCCGCGTGCGGGCCTTCGAGGGCGGCCACCTGCCAGGAGGAGGTGAACGGCGGGCGGGCCTCCGGCGGGACCGGGCCGCCCTCGCCGGTGACCTCCCCGCCGTGCAGCACGTCGCCGGTCCGCAGCGCCCGGCCGCCGTGGCCGCCGAAGCGGCCCAGGGTGAAGGTGGCCGCGCTGCCGAGGAACGACGGGACGTCCAGGCCGCCGCCCGCGAGGAGGACGTAGGTGCGCAGTCCGTGTTCCGTCGGGGCGCCGACGGCCAGTACGGCTCCGGCGGGTACCGTCACCGGCTCCCACTGGGCGACCGGTGAGCCGTCGACGGTCACCCGGGCGGGGGCGCCCGTCACACAGACCGTGGTGGCGTGCGTGAAGCGGAGGGACGGTCCCTGCAGGGTGCATTCGAGGCCGGGGGCGCCCTCGGGGTTGCCGAGGGCCCGGTTGCCGAGGCGGAAGGACAGGTCGTCCATGGGACCGCAGGGCGGGACGCCGACCTGCCAGTAGCCGGTACGGCCGGGCCAGTCCTGGACGGTGGTGAGGGTGCCGCCGGAGACGACCTCGACGCGGCGGGCCGGGTCGGTCACGGTCGCGAGGGTGGCCGTGGAGTGGGCGGCCCGGCGGAAGTCAGGATCGTCGAGGGCAGCCCGGACCAGGCCCAGGTTCGTCTCGATGCCGTCGATCCGGGTCCCGGCCAGCGCCTCGTCCAGCCGGCGCAGTGCGTGGGCGCGGTCGGAGCCGTACGCGACGACCTTGGCGAGCAGCGGGTCGTAGGAGGTCGTGACCTCGGTGCCCGTCTCGACCCAGCCGTCCACGCGCACGTCCCGCGGGAACTCGACCCGGGTCAACAGGCCCCCGCTCGGCCGGTGTTCACGGGAGGGGTCCTCGGCGTAGACCCGGGCCTCGACGGCGTGGCCGCGGGGTTGTGCCGGGGCCTGGACGACGGCGGAGTCGCCGCGGGCCAGGCGCAGCATCCAGGCGACGAGGTCGACGCCGTAGATCTCCTCGGTGACCGGGTGTTCCACCTGGAGGCGGGCGTTGACCTCCAGGAAGTACGCCTCCTCGCGGGCGGCGTCGTAGACGAACTCGACGGTTCCGGCGGAGCGGTACTCGACGCTCGCGCACAGGTCGCGGGCGGAGGCGGTCAGCCGCGCGCGCACATGGTCGGGGAGGCCGGGGGCCGGGGCCTCCTCGACGACCTTCTGGTTGCGGCGCTGGAGGGAGCAGTCGCGGTCGCCGAAGGTGACGACGAGGCCGTCGCCGTCGCCGAAGACCTGCACCTCGACATGGCGGGCCCGGTCGACGAGGCGTTCGAGGTAGACGCCGGCGGAGGAGAAGGAGGCGGCGGCGACACGCTGCACCCGCTCCCAGGCGTCGGTCAGTTCGGCGGCGGAGCGGCATGCCGACATGCCGATACCGCCGCCTCCGCCGGTGGCCTTGAGCATCACGGGGTAGCCGATGGCCGAGGCGTGGTCGAGGGCTTCGGCGAGGGAGGGCAGCAGGTCGGTGCCGGGGAGGAGCGGGACGCCCGCGGCCTCGGCGGCCTCCCGTGCGGTGTGCTTCGCGCCGAACAGTTCCAGCTGGTCGGGGGTGGGGCCGACGAACACGATGTCCGCGTCCTCACAGCGGCGGGCGAAGGCCGCGTCCTCGGAGAGGAAGCCGTAGCCGGGGTGGACGGCGCCCGCGCCCGTGTCCTTGGCCGCCTTCAGGATCAGGTCCGCGTCGAGGTACGACTCCTTCGCGGGTGCCGGGCCGAGCCGTACCGCCTCGTCGGCGAGGCGGACATGGGCGGCGGCGCGGTCGGCGTCGGAGTACACGGCGACCGTCCGCAGGCCCAGTTCGCGGGCGGTGCGGATGATGCGGACGGCGATCTCGCCGCGGTTGGCGACCAGCAGGGTGTCGAAGGTCATGTGCGGGCCCCGGTGATCGTCATCTGCACCGCCGTCGGGTCGAAGCCGTTGCAGGGGTTGTTGATCTGGGGGCAGTTGGAGACCAGGACGAGCACGTCGCACTCGGCGCGCAGGGTCAGGGCGAGACCCGGGGCGGAGATGCCGTCGACGATGCCGAGGGTGCCGTCCTTCTCGACCGGCACGTTCATGTACCAGTTGATGTTCGACACGAGGTCGCGCTTGCCGAGGCCGTGCCGGGCGCCCTCGGCGAGGAAGTTGTCCACGCAGGCGTGCTGGGACCAGGTGTGGTGGCCGTACCGCAGGGTGTTCGACTCCTTGGAGCAGGCACCGCCGACCGTGTCGTGCCGGCCGACGTCGTCGGCGACCACGGTCATCAGCGGGGTGTACTCGTTGGACATCAGCACGCTGCCGGTGGTGAGGAAGATGCCGCCCTGCGCGTGGATGGTGTCGGGCGCGCTGTAGCGGACGGCCGTGTCGTGCGCGTCGTACACGAGGAAGTCGACGGCCTGGTTGCCGTGCAGATCGGTGAGGGTGAGCGTCTCACCGGCGCGTATCACGGACGACCAGGCCGCCCTGGCCGGAACGACGGTCTTCATGCGATCCCCCTCGCGGCGAGGAACTCGGCGGTGTTCAGGAAGGCGCGGCGGCCCTCGGGAGTGGCCTCCCACAGGGGGTCGCCGGGCCGGGTCGGCCCGGCGCGCCAGGCGAGCACCTCCAGCGGGGTGCTGACGTACTCGGGGCGCGGGTCGGCCGGGTGGGGCACGTTGGCGAGCAGTACCGTCACGTCCTGCTCGGCGCGCAGGGTCACGGCGGCGCCGGGGCCGGCGGAGCCGGTGAAGTCCAGGGTGCCGTCCTCGCGTACCTCCACGCCCTGGAAGAACGAGAGCGAGGGCGGGAGGTCCCGGGGTTCGAGGCCGTTCTTGGCGGCGGCCAGCTTGAACAGTTCGCGTCCGGCGGGGGAGGGGGACTGCGGGGTGCCGTCCCCGTACCGCTCGGTGTTGCGTACGAGGGTGGAGGTGCCGCACAGCGCGTCGTGGCGGCCCGAGGTGTCCGCGACGACCGACGCGAGGACGCGGCCCTGGTCGGACAGGAGCAGGACGCCCTCGCCCAGGTAGGCGTTCCACTGGACCTTGACGGTGTCGGCGACGTTCAGCCGTTCCCAGGGGCGGTCGGCGTGGTGCAGGAGCAGATGCGCGCACGCGTCGCCGCGCAGGTCGGTGAGGCGGAACTCGGTGCCCCGGGCGAGCACTCTGTGGGAGTAGTTGCCGCCCGCCACCGTCTCCGCCCAGACCAGCCGCTCCGCGTCGCAGGGCGGGGCCGGCCAGCGGCTCGCGGGCACCACGGGCATCGCCTCGGCCTGGGCGCCCTCCTGCGCGCGGGCGTGGTCGCGTGCTCCGTACGTCGTCGATGTCGCCATCGTGGGACCTCCGGGTGCGGCGTGTATTTCTGTCGTGCGACAGAAATTAGGGGCGGGGCGGGTCGCCGCCATGTCCCTGGCGTTGCGGGCCGGTTACCGACCCCTCACGATGGTCGTGCCTCGCCGGGGGCCCGGCGAACCGTGCGACCGGTCACAGCGGACGCATGGGTGACGTGTGCGAGGATCGAACGCATGGGAAGCGCGGGTGGCACCGGTGGGCGGCGGGTCGGCAGGCCCCGGGCCGACGGCCGGCCCGAGAGCGGACTGTCGCCCCGCGACGAACTGCGCGCCTCCGCGGCCGAGTTGTTCACGACGCGGGGCTACGCGGCCACCACCACCCGGGCCGTCGCCGAGCGCGCCGGTATGCGGCAGGCGTCCATGTACCACTACGTCTCCGGCAAGGAGGAGCTGCTCGCCGAGCTGCTGGAGTCCACGGTCACCCCGTCGCTCGCGTACGCCCGTGAGCTCCTCGCCCAGGACGGTGCCCGCGCCGAGGAGCGGCTCCGGGAGCTGTGCCGCGCCGATGTCGCCCTCCTCTGCGGCGGCCCGCACAACCTCGGCGGCCTGTACCTCCTGCCGGAGGTCCGCGCCGAACGCTTCGCCGGCTTCCACGCCGTGCGGGCCGAACTCAAGGACGCCTACCGGCAGTTGATCGCGGCCACGGCCGCGGGCGGGACGCTCGCCAGGAGTGAGCTGGATCTGCGTACGGATCTCGTCTTCGGGCTGATCGAGGGTGTCATCCTCGTCCATCGCTCGGACCCCGGGCGCCCCGTCTCCGCCTTTGCCGAGGCAACGGCGGACGCCGCGCTGCGCATCGCCGGCGTCTGAGGGAAGGCCCCCGGCAGGCCGTCTCCGGTATTCGATTCACCCTGTCAAGGGGCTCTTCTCGTACGCCCGTCCGTCGTTACACAGCGTGTGCGAATGGCGCCCCAGCGTGTAAATGACCAGAGCGTACTCCGGTCATGAGGGTGATTTCAGGCAGTTGCTGAATATGACACAGCGATGATCCGGTCGGACTAAGCTCGCCCGCAGCGCACCGAGTTGAGATGTATTCGTGCGCTTGTTCCAAAAAATACCGAAGATCCAGTTTGATTCGCGGATGAACCCGAGCAACCGCCGGCGACTCCCCGCAAATCCCCCGACCTACAGCCGAACTGTCTTAGAGGGCATACATGGTGAGTGTTCAATCGCCTCCCGGTGGCCGTGAACTTCCCTACGCACGCGTGCTGCCGCTACCGGCGATACTGATGGCCGCGGCGACCGGAACCACCGTCTCCCTGGTGACGGGGTCGGCCCGGCTCGCTGTCGGCTTGTGCGGAGCCGTCGCGACGCTCCTGCTGATCGTGGTCGCCGTCGTCGCGGTGCGCGGCGGCCGTCGTACGGTCCGCGAACTGCGTGCCGAACAGCAGCGGCGGACCGTCCTCCTCGAACAGCGGATCGCCGCCCACGACCAGGAATTCACCCGGCTGGGCAAGGAGATCCTGCCCGCCGCGCTGTACCGGCTGCGCGGCGGAGAATCCCCCGCAGAGGTGATTCGCCACGTCGTCGACGGTGACAACGAGTGGCGCGAAATCCCCGAGTCCCAGCGAGACCTGCTGCGCACCCTGCTCACCATCGTCGACCGCGAGGACGCGGTCCGCGACTCCTCGCAGCGGTCGTTCGTCAACATCGCCCGACGCGTGCAGGCGATCGTCCACCAGCAGAACAACGAACTCCGCGAGATGGAGGAGGACCACGGGCGCAACCCCGAGGTCTTCGACGACCTGCTGCGCATCGACCACGGCACCGCCCTGATCGGCCGCCTGGCCGACTCCATCGCCGTCCTCGGCGGCGGCCGCCCCGGCCGTGTCTGGTCCCGCCCCGTCCCGCTGTACAGCGTGCTGCGCGGCGCCATGTCCCGCATCCTGGAGTACCGCCGCATCGAGCTCGACTCGATCGCCAAGGTCAACGTCGACGGTGTGGCCGTCGAACCGGTCATCCACGCCTGTGCCGAACTCCTCGACAACGCCACCCGCTACTCGCCGCCCCACACCAAGGTGCACGTCACCGCCGTGGAGGTGCAGACCGGCATCGCCATCGAGATCGAGGACGGCGGCATCAGCCTCAGCGAGGAGACCCGCGCCAAGGTCGAGAACATGCTCGCCCAGGCCCAGCAGGGCATGGACGTGCAGGACATGGGCGACACCCCGCGCCTCGGCCTCGCCGTCGTGGGGCGGCTGTCGACCATGTACAACATGCAGATCTCGCTGCGACCGTCCGCCTACGGCGGCGTCCGCGCCGTCGTCGTCGTACCGCGCGACATGCTCACCCAGGAGCCCGCCCCCGGCCTGGCCCACGGCATCGGCGCCGGCGCCGTGTCGATCATGGACAACGGCGGCGTCGAAGGCCCCAACCGCAAGGCGAAGCGCCGTCGCCCGACCACCGGACCGCGGATCCCGAGTTCCGCGGAGGACATGGGCCAGGGCGGGGGCCAGGACATGGAGGACGACGTCCCCGTCGTCACCGAGTGGACGGCCAACGGCCTGCCGCAGCGGCGCAGCCGGAACAAGATCCCGCTCAGCCAGCGCTATGCCGAGGCCGCCGCCGCGGAGGCCGCGGCCGAGGCCGCCATGGCCGCCGCCCCGGTGTGGCAGCCGGAGCCCGACCCGGAGAAGAAGCAGCCCCCGCCCGGCATGTGGGTCGAGGCGTTCATGGCCGGACTCAAGGGCGACCCCGACCCGAACGCCTTCAGGAACCATCCGGACGACCCGACGGCGTCCACCGCACATACCGCGAACACCGAGCCGGCCCGCACCGAGGCCGACGACGAGGGGGACCTCAAGTGATCCAGCGACGGGCCAATTTCGACTGGCTGCTGAAGGATCTGGCCGACGGCGTACCCGGCATCCAGCAGATCGTCGTGCTCTCCGCCGACGGCCTGCGGATCGCCCGCCACGGCGGCGACCCGGACGCCGCCGACCGGGTCGCCGCGGCCTGCGCGGGACTGCAGAGCCTGGCCGGCGCCGTGGCCGACGAGATCCCGCAGAGCGACGGCCACATGCGCATGGTCATCATCGAGATCAACGGAGGCTACTTCTATCTGATGGCCGCCGGCTCCAACGCCTATCTCGCGGTGCTCGCCAACGAGATCGCGGAGCCCGGACTGATGAGCAACCGCATGCGCGACCTCGTCGACCGGATCGGCTCCCACCTCACCAGTCCGCCGCGGCGGAACGGGCAGACCGTATGACGCCTCCGCGTCGCCAGCGGCGCCAGCCCAAGCACGAGCACGAACCGCCTCCCCCGCCGCCGCCCCAGGACGACCCCACGAGCGAAACGACCGAGACGGGGGGACGTCCGCCCGAGCGGCTCTACATCCTCACCGGCGAGGACGGCGAGCGGGCTCCGATCGACCTCGTCACGTTAATCGTGGCGCGCGCCGATCCGCCGCCGTCGGCCGCTCCGGAGCAGTCGGCGCTGCTCCGGATCTGCCAGGCACCCCTGTCCGTGGCCGAGATCTCGGCCTATCTCAATCTGCCGATCAGCGTGGTGACCGTCCTGCTCACCGAGCTGCTGACGGCCGAACTGGTACAGGCACGCGCACCGGTCGTCCGGCAGGCGCGGGCAGACCGTTCCCTCCTCGAAGCGGTGATGCATGGACTTCAAAAGCTCTGACACCATCACGGGTCCACGGACCGAGGACCACCTGCCGCACACCGCGCAGGCCGCGGCGAAGATCGTGATCGTGGGCGGTTTCGGCGTCGGCAAGACGACCATGGTGGGGTCCGTCAGCGAGATCAGGCCGCTGACGACCGAGGAGACCATGACGCAGGCCGGCATCGGGGTCGACGACAACTTCGGCTCCAAGTCCAAGACGGCCACCACCGTGGCCATGGACTTCGGCCGCATCAGCGTCACGGACGAGCTGGTGCTCTATCTGTTCGGCACCCCCGGGCAGGAGCGCTTCTGGTTCCTGTGGAACGGCCTGTTCGAGGGCGCCCTCGGCGCGGTCGTCCTGGTCGACACCCGTCGGCTGGAGGTCAGCTTCGACGTCATGGGCCGCCTGGAGGAGCGCGGTGTGCCCTTCGTCGTGGCGGTCAACGACTTCCCGGACGCGCCCCGCTACGACATCGAGGAAATGCGTCAGGCCCTCGACCTTGCCCGGGAGATCCCGATCCTCCGCTGCGACGCACGCCGCCGGGCGTCCAGCAGGGACGTCCTGATGACCCTCATGACCTTCCTGCACTCCCTGACGACGTCGGGGGCGGGGACGGGAGCGGCGGCATCGGGGGCGGCGTCGGCATGACTCGCGCCTGACCCCTGTACGGCCCGGCGGCTCGTACGGTCCATCCGGCCCATGCGGGCCATGCGACTCGTGCGGCCCCACAACTTTCCAGACACCGGATCCACCTCAGTTCGAAAGCGATCACCGTGACGCCTGAATCAAACTCCCTCACCGGCACGGACGACCCCACGCTCGTGCCGCCCCCCGGCTGCCCCGCCCACGGCATGGGCGCCGGCGGACTGCGCCGGCTCTACGGCCCCGAGGCGGAGGACCTGGGAGCCGTGTACGAGAAACTGCGCACGGAACACGGGTCGGTGGCCCCCGCCCTGCTCCACGACGACGTGCCTGTCTGGGTGGTGCTCGGGCACGGGGAGAACCTGCACATGGTGAGTACGCCGTCGCAGTTCTGCAAGGACACCCGGTTGTGGAACCCCATGCGAGAGGGGGCGGTCAAGCCCGACCACCCCCTCATGCCGCACTTCGCCTGGCAGCCCATCTGCGCCCACGCCGAGGGCGACGAGCACCTGCGGCTGCGCGGCGCGGTCACCGGCGCCATGTCGACCATCGACCACCGGGGCATCCGCCGCTACATCAACCGCGCGACCCAGCACCTCGTCAACAAGTTCTGCGAGGACGGCAGCGCCGACCTGGTCGGCCAGTTCGCCGAACACCTGCCGATGGCGGTGATGTGCGAGATCCTCGGCATGCCCGAGGAGTACAACGAACGGCTGGTGCACTCCGCCCGTGACTGTCTGAAGGGCAGCGAGACCGCGCTCGTCAGCCACGCCTATGTGATGGAGGCCCTGGACCGGCTCACCGCCCGCCGCCGGGCCCAGCCCCAGGAGGACTTCACCAGCCACCTCATCACGCACCCGGCCGGGCTCACCGACGACGAGGTCAGGGAACACCTGCGCGTGGTGCTCCTCGCCGCCTACGAGGCCACCGCCAACCTCCTCGCCAACGTGCTGCGCGTGGTGCTCACCGATCCCGGCTTCCGCGCCCAGCTGAAGGGCGGCCAGATGACCGTGCCGGAGGCGGTCGAGCAGTCCCTGTGGGACGAACCGCCGTTCAGCACCGTCTTCGCCTACTTCGCCAAGCAGGAGACCGAGCTGGGCGGCCAGCGCATCCGCAAGGGCGACGGACTCCTCCTCGGCATGGCGCCGGGCAACGTCGACCCCCGCGTCCGTCCCGACCTCAAGGCGAACATGCAGGGCAACCGCTCGCACCTCGCCTTCGGCGGCGGCCCCCACGAGTGCCCGGGCCAGGACATCGGCCGCGCCATCGCCGACGTCGGCGTCGACGCGCTGCTGACCCGTGTTCCGGACATCCAGCTCTCCTGCCCGGAGGACGAGCTGCGGTGGCGGGAGTCCATCTCCAACCGGCATCTGGTGGAACTGCCCGTGACGTTCGTGCCGCGGCCCCCGCAGGACGTCATGCAGCGGCCCGCCGTCAACCCGGTGCCGCCGAGGCCCCCACAGCAGCGGCGGGGCGGCACGCGGCTGCCGCAGGCCGTCTCCCCGGAACCCGCGGTGACGGTGGCCGAGCCCGCACCGCAGCCCGGACCGGCCGTTCGGCCGGGCCTGTTCCGGCGCATCCTGCGCTGGTTCGGCGGCAACTGAGCCGACCGGGCACCGGGACCACGCCGCCCCCACCTCGTACCCGGGTTACGTCGCCCCCGCCTCGTACCCGGTTACGTCGCCCACCCCTCGTACGAGGACCAGGCCCGCAGCTCGCGCGGGCTGACGAACCGGTGTTCGCGCCCTGTGACCGGGTCGGTGAACGCGAGGCTCCGCGCCAGCAGTTGGAGCGGTCGTCGGAAGTCACCGGCCGGCACGGGCGGGGAGACCACCGGATAGAGGGGATCGCCGAGGATCGGCAACCCCAACGCGCTCATGTGCACCCGCAGTTGGTGCGTCTGCCCGGTACTCGGCGCCAGCCGGTACCGGGCACGCCCGTCCCGGTGCTCCAGCAACTCGACCCGGCTGACGGCGTTCGGCTCTCCCTCGACCTCGTAGGCCGCCATGACCCCGCGCTCCTTGACGATCCGGCTGCGCACGGTGCGGGGCAGAACCAGCGCCGGGTCGTACGGGGCGACCGCCTCGTACTCCTTGCGCACCCGCTTGTCCCGGAACAGCGACTGGTACGCGCCGCGTTCCTCGGGCCGCACGGTGAACAGCACCACCCCGGCGGTGAGCCGGTCCAGCCGGTGCGCCGCGCCGAGTGCCGGGATGCCCAGCTCCCTGCGCAGCCTGGCCAGGGCCGTCTCGGTGACATGGCTGCCGCGCGGGGTGGTGGCCAGGAAGTGCGGCTTGTCGGCCACCACCACGTGCTCGTCCCGGTACAGGACGTCGATCGAGAACGGCACCCGTTCCTCGTCGGGCAGCTCCCGGTGGAACCACACGGACATGCCCGGCACGTACGCCATGTCCCGCGGCACCGGACGCCCGGTGACGTCCACGATCAGTCCCGCGTCGAGCATCTCGTCGATCACCCCGGCCCCGGCCGAGAGCCGCGCCACGAGATGATCCCGTACGGTCGCCCACGCGTCCCCGACAGGCAACCGCACCCGCACCGGGTCCACCCCGTCGCGCTGCGGCAGGGGAGAGGGCGGGGACGGGTTGCGGCGTCTCATCACGATCAAGCATACGAGCGGCCCTGGCTCGGCCCGGTTCGGCTCTGTCCGGTCCGGCTCGGTTCGGCTCGGCCCGGGGTCCGGCACGCTTGTTCAGGCGAGGAGTCGTGTGGTCTGCGGGTCCTGCCGTGGGCTCGGGTGGAGACGGTGGGACTGCTCGACTTCCTGCGGGCGGGTGGGGCCGTGCGGCCCGGCGAGCCGGATGCGATTGGCCGCGGTGAACGCCTCGTCGAGCCATGGGTCCGTCGGCACCTCGCCGAAGAGCCGTTCGAGCTCGCGGACCATCGGCGGAGCCAGCGGGAACCGCCTCCCCTGGCGGCGCTCCTGATACCGGTCCTGGATCTGCACGAAGAGGAAACCGCTGCGGCCGAAGTGGACCAGTGGCTCGGGTGCGCCGGTGAAGACCAGATCGTCGATCAGGTCGAGGTAGATCGACCGGTAGCTGGCCTTGCGCTCCTCCGTCCGGTGTTTGCTCGACGTCGGCTGGTGGTCGTCCGCCGAGTAGATGCCGAGCGTGGACTTGCACAGATCCATGGAGAGGCAGTCGCAGAGCGCGCTGTCCATGAGCCAGGGGAAGGACACGGGGCCCGTCGCGCTGTTGCGGGCCACCATGATGGCGGTCCCGTACGCGTTTCCGGTGTTGCCCCGGAACATGACCCCGTCCCACATGTTCGGCGAGTCGTTCAGCGCGTCCTGGAGCCCGACGTGTTCGTCCCCCGGCAGGAAGTCCATCTTCTCCGCGTACTGGACGATGGCCTGCCGGACCAGCGACAGCAGCGCGTGGACCGCGTCGCGCCCCCAGCCGGCCGCGTCCATCGCCCGCACCAGGTCGGGCACGGATCGGCCGTACATGCGAAAGCGGCCACCGACCAGATCGAGCGGGGGTATGCAGATGTCGTCGATGACGGTGGCGAAGGCTATGTAGTGGAGCCCCAACGGGTCCGCGCCGAACCGCTCACCGCACCAGCAGGCCATCCACTGGACGGTGTCCCGGCAGGCGCGGGACACCGTGTCGGCGGCCTTCACATCGTGCTTCTTCGTCCAGTCGGCATAGTGCTCGGGAGTCCTGCCACCTCGTGCCTGTACGGTGTCCCACCGCTCTGTGACCTTCTCCAGCAGTGGCCACACATTCACCTCGTGGCACTGGGCGACCGGGCCGGCGTACCCGTGCTCACCCATGACGGCGTACAGGTGAGCGGTCTGCTTGTTGTAACGGGACCTCGTGGCCGCGGGACGGACGGTTTTCGCCGGGCTCCGCGGGTAGTGAAGGAACGAACACGTCAAACCGCGATCGCAAGCCGGTCCGCACCAGAGTTCGTGCGACCGGTGCAGCAGCTCCTGAATCCCCCTCGTGCCTGACAGCTGCTCGAGAGCTTCTTGCGCAGAGCCCTTCCAAGCGAGCATGTCCGGGGTAACCATCGAGACGTCAACGCCATTTGATGCCATAGCCCGAGCCTCCGCAAGAAGTCCCCACTTCTGGCTGCAATCCCAGCGTGCGGGCGACGGCCGGTCGCCGTGAAGGGGCGTACGGCGAGCGTACTGCGGCACATAAGGGGCGCATTCGGTTGAAAATTTGTCATGAATGATACGCAGGTTGGCTGGAGTTGTCCCCTGCTTCGATCACGACTGTTTGATTGTCACGGTTGACCCGGCGCCGCCGGAGTGGATTCCCCAGTGGCGCGCATCCGTCGGGTCCGCGTCAGGTGGTAGAGGAGGCCGAGGGCCACCGTGGTGAGCAGGAACAGAAGGGTGAACCACTGGAAGTACCAGTGACCGCCTGCGGGGTCGTAGACCTCGGCGCGGGGCCAGGCCAGGTTGGCGGTCATGAAGAGGCCGTAGAGGAGAGCGAGGGCGTTGACGGGGGTGCCCCAACGGCCGAGGGAGAAGAGGGGCTTGCCGGTCTCGTCGGTGCCGCCGGAGGGGAGGGTGCCCTTCAGGCGCCGTACCAGGAGCGGGCCGGTGACCATCGCGTACGCCAGGTACAGCATCACGATGCAGGTGGTGCCGATGGCCAGGAACGCCTCCGGCGAGGCGAAGTTGAGGAGCAGCAGGGCGGCGGCGAGGACGCCGACGACCAGGGCGGGGGCGGTGGGCATGCCCGTGCGCGGGTTGACCCTGGAGAGCGACCCGGCGAAGGGGAGCCGGCCGTCGCGGGCCATCGAGAAGAGCATGCGGCAGGCCGACGTCTGGATCGCGAGCGTGGCCACGGCGATCGCCACCACCACGTCGGCCAGCAGGAAGCGGCCCACTCCGTCGCCGAGGCTGCTGGTCAGCACATAGCTCAGGCCGTCCACGCCCAGCCTGCCGTCGGTGAGGCTGGGCGCGGCGAGCAGACCGGCCAGGACGAGGAGACCGCCGAGCAGGCCGGCCGCGCCGAGTGCCGTCAGGATCGTGCGGGGCGCGGTGCGGCGGGGGTGGTGGGTCTCCTCGCTCATCTCGCCCGCGCTGTCGAAGCCGATCATCACGTACGCCGCCATGAACGAGCCCACCAGCAGGGCGCCGAGGAGGTCGGTGCTGCCCTCGGTGGTGTGGAAGGTGATGCCGGGGGAGCGCTCGGAGTGGGTGAGCAGGAGGACGATGATCAGGATCGCGCCGATGATCTCGGCGGTCACGCCGACCCGGTTGACCACGGACAGCACCCGGTTGTCGAGGACGTTCACGAACGTGGTGAGGGCCAGCAGGATCACGCCCAGGACGGCCGCGTTCGCCGCGCCCGTCGCCGTGGTGGGTGCCGGGTCGCCGCCCACGATCTGGAAGCCCGACCAGATCGCGGGCATCACCATCTGCAGCGCGAGCGCGGCCGCCGCGACCACCACGATCTGCCCGATCACCATGATCCAGCCGGCGAACCAGCCGAACGTCGGGTTGGACAGCCGGGACGACCACTGATAGATCGCGCCCGATATCGGGTAGCGCGCCGCGAGCTCCGCGAAGCACGCGGCCACCAGCAGCTGGCCGATCAGCACCGCCGGCCAGGTCCAGAAGAAGACCGGGCCGCCGAAGGCGTACCCGAAGGCGAAGAACTGGAAGACGGTCGTGAGGACCGAGATGAAGGAGAAACCGGCGGCGAACGAGGCGTACCCGCGCAGACTGCGGTGCAGTTCCTGGCGGTAGCCGAACTCGGTCAGGGAGCGGTCGTCGGGGGAGTGGGGTGGCTCCGGACGGACATCGTGGGCGGTGCTCGTCATGGCGGCAACCTGCTTTCGCACGAGCGGCGCGAGCATTCGCGCCCGAGTGGCGCGAATTCCTGTCGGGCGACAGAAATTAGGGGAGGCCTGTGTCGCACGTGTCACGCGACCGTGTCCGGGGCGAGCCCAAATCCTCACGACCGTCGCGGGGGTGCGCAGTTGGGGGCAGGAGAGGTGAGTGAGGGGTTCGGCGAGGGAGTGCGTGCGTCGTCGGTCCTCGCCGTCGGGCGCGCCGGCGACCCTGTGCGAGGATCCACGGATGAATGACGCGTCGCCCTCCTACCGGCTCCTTTCGGGCGCGCACGAGTCACCCGTGCTGCTGCACGTGCCGCACGCTTCACGGGTGATCCCGGCGGGCGTCCGGGACGGGATCGTGCTCGACGATGCCGCGCTGGAGCGGGAGTTGGACCACATCACCGACGCGTACACGGACCTGATCGCGGAGCGGGCCGCCGAGCGGTCGGCCGCACGCCCCTGGCGGTTCGTGAACCGGCTGTCCCGGCTCGTGATCGACCCCGAGCGGTTCCCGGACGAGCGGGAGGAGATGCTGGCGGTGGGGATGGGGGCGGTCTACACGAGGACCACGCATCGGGAGGCCCTTCGAGGGGTCGCTCACGACGGACAGCCCCTCGTCGACCGCTACTTCCACCCGTACGCCGCCGCCATGACCGCCGCCGTGAGGGACCGGCTGGAGGCCGTGGGCCGGGCCGTGATCGTCGACGTCCACTCGTACCCGAGCGAGCCCCTGCCCTACGAACTGCACGGCGACGGCCCCCGGCCGCCCGTCTGCCTGGGAACCGACCCCTTCCACACCCCGGCCGGCCTGCTTGCCGCCGCCGAGGACGCGTTCGCCGGGTTCGGCGGCACCGGCGTCGACAGTCCCTTCGGGGGCGCGTACGTCCCGCTGGAGTACTACGGGCACGATGCGCGGGTGACGGCCCTGATGATCGAGATCCGCCGGGATGTCTACATGAGCGAGCCGGGTGGGGCGGCGGGGCCGGGAGTGAGGGTGGTCGCGGACGCGCTGGCCCGGTTGGTGGACGTACTCACGACCGTCTGAACGTCCCCAGCCCGGTCTCGTCGAACGCCTCGATCGTCACCGATGTCGCCCTGCCGTTCTCGTCGCCCTTGAAGGTCACGCCCGACGGGCCGCTGGCGTTCTCGCCCACCGTGTCGAAGGAGAACGTGTCGCCCGCGTAGTGGGTCAGGCGGAAGGTCGTGGGCTTCGGGCCGAGGCGCATGGTCAGGTCGCCGTTGGTCTCGGTGACCGTGACGGGGCCGTAGTACGGGTTGGCGTAGGTGCCCGTGCAGGTGGAGTCGGCGCGGGCGTCGGAGGCGTCGTCCGGGGGCTTGGAGTAGTCGGTGGGGGAGCGGGACTTCTGGGCCTCCTGCTCGTAGATCTGGCCGGCCAGGTCCAGCCAGTCCTCGGTCGGCTTGCCGTGCTGGGCCGTGTCGAGGAAGTCGAGCGAGACGGCGTCGGCCAGGCCGACGGGTGCGCCGTTGGTGAGGACGGCGATGCCGAGCTGTTCGCCGGGCAGCATCGTGACGTTCGTGTGGGCACCGAGGGCGAATGCGCCGGTGTGGCTCAGGCGGAGACGGCCGAGGTCGTCGTAGGAGACGTTCCAGCCGAGGCCGTAGAAGCCGGCACGGCCCGCCGGTGCGGGCGGCGGGGCGGAGACGATCGCGGGGGCGTGGGTGCGTTCGAGGGGATCGGCGGCGATGACGCGGTCGCCGTCCAGCTCGCCGTTGGCGAGCTGGAGCCGCAGCCAGAGGGAGAGGTCGCGGGCCGTGGAGCTCGCACCGCCCGCCGGGGACTGGGCATCGGCGTCCCGTACGTACCGCGCCTCCCAGTCGCCGGTGTTCCCGCTCTCGGCGCCGTCCTCACGGACGTGGGCGAAGGCCTTGTTGTTCGCGCCCTCGTAGTCGCTGAAGCGGGAGCTGGTGGCATCCATGCCGGCCGGCTTGTAGAGGATGTCCTCGGAGAGCTTCTCCCAGCTCGTCCCGGCGGCGTCGGCGACGGCCTGACCCGCCGCCGTGAGGCCGAAGTTGGTGTACGCGTAGCTCGCGCGGAACGGCGTCAGGGGCTCCAGACGGAGGTGTTCGAGGATGTAGTCGCGGTCGTAGCCGAGGTCCTCCAGGAGATCCCCGGCGTGGTCGGGCAGGCCGCTGCGGTGGGAGAAGAGGTCGGCCAAGGTGACGTGGTCGGTCACCCAGGGGGCCTTGAGGGCGAAGCCGGGGAGGTGTTCGGCCACCGGGTCGTCCCAGTCGACGATCTTGTCGCCGATGGCCCCGGCGACCACGGTCGAGGCCAGCGGTTTCGAGAGGGAGGCCAGTTGGAACACGGTGTCCGGGTCGACCCGGCCGTCCTGGCCGACGTGCCGCTTGCCGTAGCCGTCCAGGTGGACGACCTGGTCCTTGTGGACGACGGCCACCGAGACCCCGGGCACCCCGGTCCGGTCCATGCCGCGCTCGACGATGCCGTCGAGGGCGTCGACCGCCCGGTCGACGTCCTCCTGCGTGAGCCGGGGCGGCGGCTGCGGCGGGGGAGCGGCGGAGGCGGTACCGATGCCGTACGGGGCACCGCCGAGGACGAGGAGCGCGGCCAGGGCCGTCGCGCCCCGGACCCTGCCTCCGCGTGCCGTCGTGTGCCGAACAGCCATGGATTCATTCAAACGGGTGAGTCGGGCTTTGTCCTGCGGAGGCAGGGGGTCCGGCAGCGGGGGCGCGCGGGCGGGGTTGCCGAACCGCACGGGTCACGTGGACCGTGCTGCCGGGGCCCCGTGGGCCGGGCCACTGGGGGCCTGTCGGCTGGCCTACTGGCGCCCCGTGGAGTCATGCGGTAGGTCGCCGGGCCGTACGAGGTCGCGTGTGGCCGAACTCGTACGGCGTCGTCGCGCCCGCCGGTCGCCGGGCCCTGAGCGGGTTACGCGGGCCGGGCCGCCGGTCGCCCGTGTGGTTGCGCGGGGTGGTGGCCGGGGGCGCACGAAGCCGTGCGCGCAGCCACCCTCGTACGGGGTCGCGTCGGCCGGGTCGCCAGGCCCCGAGCGTGGGTCACGCAGTCGGCGGCGTGCCCTCCTGCTCCGCCTCGACGCTTGCGTTCCACGCCTTCTTCGCGGCCTGCCAGCCGTCCTCGTCGTGGCCGAGGCGCCAGTAGCCGGAGATCGACAAGTCCTCGCGGGGGACGGCGAGTTCGACGCGCAGCAGGCGGCGCAGCTCCTTCACGAAACCCGCCTCGCCGTGGACGAAGGCGTGCATCCGGCCCTCGGGGAACCGCAGCGCGCGGACGGCCTCGACCAGGGCGGCGCCGACGGGCCGGTCGCCCCGGTGCAGCCAGACGACCTCCGCATCGGAGTTGATCTTCTGCTCCTCCTCGGGGCCGGCGACCTCGACGATCGCGTGGACGCGGGCGCCGTCGGGGAGGGCCTCCAGGGAGGCGCCGATCGCCGGCAGGGCGCTCTCGTCGCCGACGAGGAGATGCCAGTCGGCCTCCGGATCGGGAGCGTAGGCACCACCGGGGCCGAGGAAACGGACCAGCTCGCCCGGCTGGACGCGGGTGGCCCAGGGGCCGGCGATGCCCTCGTCGCCGTGGAGCACGAAGTCGAGGGTCAGCTCGGCCAGTTCGGAATCCCAGGCGCGCACGGTGTACGTCCGGGTCACGGGCCACTGGTCCCGGGGGAACTCCGCGCGGATCCGCTCGATGTCGAAGGGCTCCGGGTAGGTGACACCCTCGGGGCCGAACAGGAGCTTCACGTAGTGATCGGTGCTGCCGCGCGGGGAGAACTCGGCGAGGCCGTCGCCACCGAGTACGACGCGCTGCATGTGTGGGGTGAGCCGCTCGGTGCGGACGACTCGCGCGGAGTGGGGCTTCGGGGCCCTGCGTACCGGACGCTCTGCCATGACGGCCTCCCAAAAAACCTAGTAAGGCTCACCTAAGTTATC
The DNA here is from genome assembly GCF_041435215.1 of Streptomyces sp. NBC_01314. Classification (NCBI taxonomy): domain Bacteria; kingdom Bacillati; phylum Actinomycetota; class Actinomycetes; order Kitasatosporales; family Streptomycetaceae; genus Streptomyces; species Streptomyces sp. NBC_01314. Next base: position 9,031,677 of record NZ_CP108394.1, read on the forward strand.
ATCTCCCCCTTGTTAACACCTACGCATGTGGCGTGAGCGAGGACTTCACGATGTGAATCGCGCCTCACCGTCCTCACCACCGGAGTGTCACCCCACCCTCCGGCGTACGCCCCGTCCGCGGGGCGTCCACCTCACGCCTGCAGGGTCGTGAGCAGCCGTCGCAGCGATCCACCGAGTCCCCAGCGCGCCGCGAGTGCCTCCAGCGCCGCCGGGTCCCGCGGTTCGCGCGGCAGAGCCGTGTCGACGTCCGGCAAGGGTACGTCGGCCGCCACCAGCACCACCTTGGGCGCGACCGCCACATAGGGGCGCGCCTCGTCGAGCCTCTTGCGCTGCGAAGGCGTGAGCTTCGCCGTCGGGTCGTCGACCGCGGCCATGATCCCGGCCAGGTCGCCGAACTGGTCGAGCAGCTTCGCCGCCGTCTTCTCACCGATGCCCGGCACGCCCGGCAGCCCGTCGCTCGGGTCGCCGCGCAACAGGGCCAGATCCGCGTACCCGCGCCCGACGACCCCGTACTTCTCGCGCAGCCACGCCTCGTCGGTCAGCTGCAGTGTGCCCACGCCCTTCAGCGGATACAGCACGCGCACCCCGCGCCCGTCGTCGACCAGTTGGTACAGGTCGCGGTCGCCGGTGACGATGTCGACCGGGTCCTTCGCCAGGGCGGTGAAGGTGCCGATCACGTCGTCCGCCTCGTACCCGGCGACGCCCACGCGCGCGATGCCGAGGGCGTCCAGCACCGCTTCGATGATCGGCACCTGCGGCGACAGGGTGTCCGGCACCTCCTCCTCGTCCGGCCCGGCCGCGCGCTCCTCGGCGACGCGGTGCGCCTTGTAGGAGGGGATCAGGTCGACCCGCCACTGCGGCCGCCAGTCCGCGTCCATGCACGCCACCAGGTCCGTCGGCCGGTGGTCCTTGACCAGCCGGTCGATGAACTCGAGCAGCCCGCGCACGGCGTTCACCGGTGTGCCGTCCGGGGCCTTCACGGAATCCGGCACCCCGAAGTAGGCGCGGAAGTACAGCGAAGCGGTGTCGAGAAGCATCAGGCGTCGGGTCACGCCCCGCATCATGCCGTACACCACCGACACGCGGCTCCCGACGCAAGCGCGCGCGGTTCACGCTCCCGCGCGACCATCTTCGCGATCGCGGTGCCCATCGGCATCTGAGTGGCCCGCAAAGGGGATTCTCCAGCAGCGCGGCTTCACTCCCGAGGGCACGGTCGCTGGAGGGTCGGCGCCCTCAAGTCCAACACCTCCGCGATGTCGGCCCGGTTGGACCGCGCGTACCAGAAGACGAACCGGACGGGGGCGCCCAGAACTGGATCGACGCGCATCCGGGGATCGTCGCCGAGACGGCCCCCGCGTGAAGTGGCCGAGCCGGGGCTCCGCCGTGCGGAGCCGCTCCGAACGGGCGAGAGTGGTCACGTACTGGCGTACGAGACAGATCCGGACAACCACGGGGTGGCCCCGGCCACCGATTTCCGGGGCCCTTCCGGCAGGTGGGCGGGTCTCGCGCGGGTCGCCGACTCCGTTCCCGGTGCGTTCCAACTCCGTCCCACGGCAGATGACTTCGCGACGGGGGCAACGGGCCCGGTGACCGTTCGGACCGTGTCGTGGCTGCGCGGGACGACCTCGGCACGCGCCGGACGTACACCGGCGATCCGGTGACGGGGTGTGCCGGACGGGCCACCCCGCGCAGTCGTCGTGGCGGCGGCTCCCCCTTCCGTGCCGCGTGAGGGGGCCGCGGAAGCGGAGGTGGGACAGTGGTTCCACTGGCGTGAAGTGTGAGCATGGGCCCCCTGCCGGTTTACAGGGATGTGACGGGCGCATGAAACGGTTTGCCGAACATGCGTAGGGTGCAGAGAACTCTTCAGGAGAAGCGCGCCCGATGAGTGCCGGACGGGTGGGCATCCGTACCGGACCAGTAAGCGTTCGCGAGCCCACCCGGTGGGCGTCCGTGAGCCGACCGACGAGCGAAGGAGGGAGCCGGAGCGATGGGCGACCACAAAGAACAGCCCCTTCGGGTGGGCGCGGCCGTCCGGCGGCGGCGCCGGGCACATGAGCTCACCCTCGCCGTCGTGGCCGAGCGCAGCGGCCTGTCGGTCCCCTTCCTCAGCCAGGTGGAGAACGAACGGGCCCGCCCCAGCAGGCCCTCCCTGGACCGCATCGCCGACGCCCTCGGCACCACCGCCGTCGAACTGCTCGCCGCGGCCGACCCGGCGTGCAGTGTCGACGTCGTACGCGCCGCCGACGAGGACGGTTTCACGCCTCCCGATTCCTGCTCGCGCTCCCTGGTGCGCGGTCACCACCAGCTGCACGCCATGGAGTTCACCGGCGACCACGACGAGGGCCGCGAGGTCCAGCACCGCAACGACGAGCTGATGTACGTCGTCGACGGCGCGGTCGAGGTCGAGGCCGAGGGCCGCGCCCACCGCCTCGGCCGCGGCGACACGCTGTACATGTCCGGTGGCGTACGGCACCGCTGGCGGGCCACCGAGCCGGAGACCCGGGTGATCGTGGTGGCCGTCGCCGACCACATCGAGGCCCTGGAGGACCGTCACCGCCAGGGCGCGTGACGTCGTGGTGCGCTCCGGGTCCCGCGTCGTCTCCCTCGTCCCGTCCCTGACGGAGGCCGTCGCCGTCTCGCTGCCCGGCGTGCTGGTAGGCGCCACCGACTGGTGCGGCCAGCCGGGTGATCTTGATGTCGTCAGGGTCGGCGGGACCAAGAACCCCAGGACCGACGTCATCGCCCGCCTCGCCCCGGACCTCGTGATCGCCAACGAGGAGGAGAACCGCGAGCCCGACCTGACCGCTCTGCGGGAGGCGGGCGTCGAGGTCCTCGTCACCGAGGTACGGGATGTGCCGGGCGCCTTCACCGAACTGGACCGCGTGCTGCGTGCCTGCGGCGCCCGGTCCCGGCCGCGCTGGCTGGACGAGGCGGAGTCGGCGTGGTCCGGGCCGCCGGACGCGTCGGCCGGCCCGCTGACACCCGGCCGTCGTACGACCGCCGTGGTGCCCGTCTGGCGCCGGCCGTGGATGGTCGTCGGCCGGGACACCTTCGCCGGTGACGTGCTCGCCCGGCTCGGGGTGGACAATCTGTACGCCGGGCACGCGGAGCGCTACCCCCGGGTCCCCGTCGAGGAGCTGCGGGCCGCCGCCCCCGATGTCGTGGTCCTGCCCGACGAGCCGTACCTCTTCACCGCCGACGACGGCCCGGAGGCGTTCCCCGGGCTGCCGTGCGCGTTGCTGAGCGGCCGTCATCTCACCTGGTACGGGCCGTCGTTGGCCGAGGCGCCGCGGGTGCTGGGCGCGGCGCTGCGAGCAGCTCGCCGCTGACCAGCCCGCGCGCGGTGGACGCGGCGGCCGTCACCCAGGCCACCAGCAGCAGCCCGTACAGCGCGACGGCGAGGACGTCGAGGGCGACGAGCCCCGTGTGCCGGGCCAGCCCCTCCGCGCCGGTCGCACACGTGCCGACCGGGAAGGTGAACGCCCACCACGCCATCGAGAACCCCATGCCCCGCCGCCGGGCCCGCACGACCAGCGCCGCGGCGAGCGCGAGCCAGAGCAGCGCGAAGCCCATGACGGGCACGCCGTAGAGGACGGCGAACGCGGCGAAGCCGGGCGGGTACGGGGCCGGTACGGCGCCGGGGGCCGCGTCGGCGAGATTGCCGACGGCGGTGGTCGACTGCCCCAGCGGCCCCAGGACCAGGAACAGACTCGGGGTGAGGGCGAGCGGCAGCGGCCCCACCGTGACCAGTCGGCCGAACACCAGCGGCAGCACGAGCAGCGTCGCCAGCAGGCTCAGCCCGAACAGCGCGAGACAGCCGAACAGCAGCGTCTGCCGGGCCTGCCCGGGAGGCAGATGGGGGACGAGCAGCGGTCCGAGCGCGGCGGACACCATGGGCGCGACGAGGGGGAGGAGCAGTACGGGGGTGACCTGGCCCGGCTCGACGCGGTGGCGGACGACCATCAGGTACGGCACGACGACGGCGGCGACCAGGCCCACGGCCGTCCCGGCGCCGAAGAGTACGACATCGAGGGCTACGGCCGCCCGGACCCCGATCCAGTCCCGGCCGACGACGAGGGCACCGCCGCCCACGGCCAGCAGTGCCATGGAGAGACATCCGTAGAAGGGGGCCACGGCCGGGTCGAGAAGGTGGGTGCGGGCCTGGTCGCGGTGGTGGGTCCAGTGCAGGGCGCGGGCGCCCAGGAGGGCGACCAGAGCGACGAGCGCGAGCGCCCAGACCGCCGCGCAGACGGTCCGCCGGCCCGGGACGCCCAGGGGGAGCCCGGCACCGGCGGACGCCACGATCGCGGTGCCCATGACCGGGGCGTACCAGTTGGGGCCGAGGTGACGAAGGGCGGGGAGGCGGGGGCGCGAGCGGGGCCGGGGTCGGGTGCGCGGGTCGGGGAGAGCCGTTGATGAGGGAGCCGCTGACGAGGGAGCCGGACGAGCCGACCGAGCCGAGCCGGTCTGTTGCGCCGATCCGGCCGAACCGGTCTGTTGCACCGTACGGGCTGGGTGGAGCTCTTGTGCCGGACCTGCTGAACGGACCTCTCGGGTCGAATGCGCCGGTTGCTCTGGTCGGACTGCGGTGGCCATGTTTCGAGCGTCCCGCTGCCGCGCGGGGCCCACCAGGGAGTTCGGTTGTATGGGGGCATAAGCTTGGGTTATGAGTGAGAGCGAGGGGCGAGGCGGGCTGGCCCATCGGGTGCCGGATCTCGGGGCGCTCGAACTGCTGCTGGCCGTGGCCCGGCTGGGCTCGCTCGGGCGGGCGGCGCGGGAGACGGGGATCACCCAGCCGGCCGCGAGCAGCCGGATCCGCTCGATGGAACGGCAGCTGGGCGTCGCCCTGGTCGACCGGTCGCCGCGCGGGTCCCGGCTCACCGACGCGGGCGCGCTCGTCACGGACTGGGCCCGGCGGATCGTCGAGGCGGCCGAGGTGTTCGACGTGGGCGCGCAGGCGCTGCGGGACCGGCGCGACTCCCGGCTCCGGGTCGCCGCGAGCATGACCATCGCCGAGTATCTGCTGCCCGGCTGGCTCATCGCGCTGCGCACCGCGCGTCCGGACACGGCGGTGTCGCTCCTCGCGGGCAACTCGACGGTCGTCGCGGAGCGGTTGCTCGCGGACGAGGCCGACCTGGGGTTCGTCGAGGGGCCGACCGTCCCGGCCGGGCTGGACGCGGCCGTGATCGCCCATGACCACCTGATCGTCGTGACCGCGCCCAGCCATCCCTGGGCCCGCCGACGCAAGCCGCTGGACGCGGCCGAACTGGCCTCCACGCCGTTGATCCTCCGGGAGAAGGGCTCCGGCACACGGCAGGTCCTGGAGGCCGCGCTCGGCAGCCTGGCCCGTCCCCTCATCGAGCTGTCCTCCACCACGGCCGTCAAGTCCTCCGCGCTGAGCGGCGCGGGCCCGGCCGTCCTGAGCGAGCTGGCCCTCGGTGAGGAGCTCTCCGCCCGCCGCCTGGTCCGCATCCCCGTGGACGGCGTACGCCTGCGGCGGGCCCTGCGGGCGGTCTGGCCGACGGGGCATCGCCCCACGGGCCCGGCACGGGATCTGCTGGGGCTCACACGGGGGTCCGCGACCGGCGGCTGAGGGCTGTTTCCCGCCCCCGCCGCCCTTACCGTCCCATCCCCCAAGGGCTGCGCCCCTTCGCCCCCCAGCGCGGCTGCGTCGTGGTGGCTGGGGGCGGGGGTGATGCGTCAGAGAACCCGGCAGGACGCCGCCTCCGTGAGGGCGCGCATCACCCGGACGTCCTCGCCCATCTCGGGGTGCCACTGGACGCCCAGGACCCAGGCGGGGTCGGGCAGTTCGATGGCCTCGATCGTGCCGTCGGAGGCGTAGGCAGAGGCCAGCAGGCCGGCACCGAGTCGGTCGACCGCCTGGTGGTGGTAGGTCGGGACGCCGGTCTCCTCGGCGTCGATGTCCGCGTACCGCGTGCCGGGTACGGGCTTCACGGGGTGGCGGCCGAAGACGCCGACCTCGACGACGTGGTCGTCGAGGTGCTGGATCAGCGTGCCGCCGAGAGCGACGTTCAGGAGCTGCATGCCGCGGCAGATGCCGAGCAGCGGCGTGCCGGTGTCCAGCGCCGCCCGGATCAGGGCCAGCTCCCACGCGTCGCGCGCGGGCGCGGGCGGGCCGCAACGCGGGGAGCGCACGGCGCCGTAGAGGGCGGGGTCCACGTCGGGCCCGCCCGCGATGACCAGGCCGTCGAGACGGGCGACCGCATCGACGGCGTACGACGGGTCGTCCGGCGGCAGCATCGCGGCGACGCCGCCCGCCGCCTGCACGAGCCGGGGGTAACCGACCGGCAGCAGGGCAGCCTCCAGCTCCCAGACGCCCCAGCGCGCGCCGGACTCCAGATACGTACTCACACCGATCAGCGGCCTGGTCACGCCTGCTCCCTACTCATGGAACTCATGGAACTCATGGAACTGGTCAAACTGGTGGAACTGGTGGGACCCATGGAACGGGATGACGGGTCCCGTGCCGCCTCCGCACTGGTTGTACGGCATTCGTGGCGCGGCGCGATCAGTCCCGCGCCAACTCTGCCTCGGCGGCGGCCAGCGCGGCGAATTCCTCCTCCGGTGCCTTCGCCACCAGGTGCTTACGGCTGTAGAACCCGAAGTACGCCGCCGCGACCGCGTACACGACGAGCGCGATGATCGCGGCCGTCACGTCCACCAGGAAGGTCGCCACCAGCGCCGAGCACGCGAGGACGAGGGCGACCGAGGAGGTCAGGATCCCGCCCGGCGTGCGGTACGGCCGCTCCAGCTCCGGCTCCCGGCGGCGCAGGACGATGTGCGACAGGGACATCAGGGCGTAGCTGATCGTGGCGCCGAAGACGGCGATGTTCAGCATCCGGAGGCTGTCGCCGGTGGCGGCGGCCAGCGCGAAGCCGATCGTGCCCGGCACCAGCAGGCCCAGGTACGGCGCCTTGCGGCTGCTGGTGAGGGAGAGGACCCGGGGGAGGTAGCCGGCCCGGGAGAGGGCGAACAGCTGCCGGGAGCCGGCGTAGATCAGGGAGAAGAACGAGGCGACGAGGCCGGCCAGTCCGGCGTAGTTGACGAAGCGGCTGAGCGCGGTGGCCTTGCCGTCCGGCTGGAGCGCCTCGACGAGCGGGTTGCCGGCGTCCTGGATGGCGGCGGAGCCGCGCGCCCCGGCCGCGGTGAGGAAGGTGATCACGGCCAGCACGACGAGGACGCCCATCGACCAGCGGATCGCCTTCGGCAGCGTACGGGCCGGGTCCTTGGTCTCCTCCGCGGCCAGCGGCACACCCTCGACGCCCAGGAAGAACCACATGCCGAACGGGAACGCCGCCCAGATGCCGAGCAGTCCCATGGGCAGCCAGGAGTTCGCGCCGAGAGCGGAGGCGTCGACCGGGATGTCGTGGAGCGAGGACACGCTGAAGTCGGGCAGTGCGCCCAGGGCGAAGACGATCAGCGCGAAGACCGCGAAGCCGGTGACGACGAAGGTGACGATCAGCGCCTCGCCGACACCCCACAGGTGGATGCCGATGAAGATCGCGAAGCAGACGAGATAGACCGGCCAGCTCGACGTCAGGCCGAAGAGACCCAGCGACTCGACGTAGTCGCCGATGAATATCACGATGGCGGCGGGCGCGAGCACGTACTCGATCAGGATCGCCGTGCCGGTCAGGAAGCCGCCCCACGGGCCGAGCGCCCGGCGCGCGAAGCCGTAGCCGCCGCCCGCCGTGGGCAGGATCGCGGACAGTTCGGCGAGGGCGAAGACCAAGCAGGCGTACATGGTGCCCATGAGCACCGTGGCGATCGCCAGACCGCCGAAGCCGCCCTTGGCGAGGCCGAGGTTCCAGCCGGAGAAGTCTCCGGAGACGACATAGGCGACGCCGAGGCCGGTCAGCAGTACCCAGCCGGCGCTGCCCCGGCGGAGCGTTCGGCGCTCCAGGTAGTCGTCAGCCGCGTCGGCGGCGTCCGTGGCTTTCAGGGACATGGCACACTCTCCCCACTCAAAGGAATGGATCCATACCTTTGTGGGGTGGGTGGCCGAAAGCAATACCCTTGCGTTAAGCGAGCGTAAATCGTGCTCTTCCGCGGGGCGGAACCGTGTCCATCCGGGTGTGCGGCCTCACCCGAGGAAGCCGCGCAGCAGGGCCGCCGTACCGGAGCAGTGCTCCCGCATGATCTCCCGCGCGGCCTCGGCGTCCTCGTCGAGAATGGCCTCCACCAGGGCCGCGTGCTGCTGCTGGGAGTGCTCCAGGTTCCGTACCAGCAGCGGGATGCAGTCGAGCAGGTCGTTGACCCCGGCGCGGACGGCCGCGTACTGACCGGCGAGCGACGGGGAGCCGGACAGCTCGGCGAGGGTGAGGTGCAGGAGGGTGTCCAGGCGGCGGTACTCCGTGAGCGGCGCGTTGTGCGTGCGGGCCAGGGCCGCACGCAGCCTGTCGACCTCTTCGCTGGTCAGACCGTGTGCCGCGCACAATCCCGCCGCGCCCACCTCCAGCACCTCGCGGAAGCGCAGGGTGTCCTCGACGTCGATGCCCTTCAGGCGGCGGCGCAGCTCGTCCTCGCCCGGGGTGTCGACGCGTGGCAGCACGAACGTCCCTCCGTACCGCCCGCGCCGCGCCTCTATCAGGCCCTGGTCCTGCAGCACCTTGAGCACCTCGCGCAGCGTCACCCGGCTGATCCCGAGCCGCTCGGCCAACTCGCGTTCCGCAGGCAGCCGTTCGCCGCCCGGCACCAGGCCGAGCCGGACGACCTGCATGATCTGCTCCAGGGCCTCCTCGAAGCCGTTGCCCGCCCGCACCGGCCGCAGCACGGACGCCAGCCGGTCGTCGGCCCAGGGAGTGCCCGGTTCCGCTCCTGTCTGCGACATGTGGCCGTTGCCCCTTCCCAACTAATGGTTACGGGTAATACCTTATGGCTCCCGGATGGCTGAATGCCTCCGGGGTGGCCGAAGAAGCTTCTAGGAGGCTTTCCCGTGGCAGACCGCACACCCCCGCTCACCGTCGAGGAACTGCACACCCTCGTCGCGGGCGGTGAGATCGACACTGTCGTCCTGGCCTTCCCCGACATGCAAGGGCGCCTCCAGGGCAAGCGGTTCGCCGCGCGCTTCTTCCTCGACGACGTGCTCGCCCACGGCACCGAGGGCTGCAACTACCTGCTCGCCGTCGACACCGAGATGAACACCGTCGACGGCTACACGATGTCCTCCTGGGACCGCGGCTACGGCGACTTCGCCATGCACCCGGACCTCAGCACCCTGCGCCGGGTGCCGTGGAACGAGGGCACGGCGATGCTGATCGCCGACCTCGCCTGGAACGACGGCTCACCGGTCGTCGCCGCGCCCCGCCAGATCCTGCGCCGCCAGCTGGAGCGCCTCGCCGAACTGGGCTACACGGCCAACGTGGGCACCGAGCTGGAGTTCATCGTCTTCAAGGACACCTACGAGCAGGCCTGGGACGCCGGTTACAAGGGTCTGACCCCGGCGAACCAGTACAACATCGACTACTCGGTCCTCGGCACGGGGCGCATCGAGCCCCTGCTGCGCCGGATCCGCAACGACATGGAGGCCGCCGGGCTGACCGTCGAGTCCGCCAAGGGCGAGTGCAACCCCGGGCAGCACGAGATCGTCTTCAAGTACGACGAGGCCCTGGTCACCTGCGACCAGCACGCGGTCTACAAGACCGGCGCCAAGGAGATCGCCTCGCAGGAGGGCGTCTCGCTCACCTTCATGGCGAAGTTCAACGAGCGCGAGGGCAACTCCTGTCACATCCACCTGTCCCTGGCGGACGCGGACGGCACCAACGTCATGGCCGACGGCCACGACATGTCGCCGGTCATGCGCCACTTCCTCGCCGGACAGCTCGCCGCGCTCCGCGACTTCTCGCTGCTCTACGCGCCCAACATCAACTCGTACAAGCGGTTCCAGCCGGGCTCCTTCGCGCCGACCGCCGTGGCCTGGGGCTACGACAACCGGACCTGCGCCCTGCGGGTCGTCGGCCACGGCCGCTCCATGCGCTTCGAGAACCGCCTCCCCGGCGGTGACGTCAACCCGCACCTCGCCGTCGCCGGACTGATCGCGGCCGGGCTGTACGGCATCGAGCAGAAGCTCGAACTGCCGGAGGTGTGCACGGGGAACGCGTACGCCGCCGGTTACGACCAGGTGCCGACCACCCTCCGCGAGGCCGCCGAGCTGTGGGAGAACAGCCCCATCGCCAAGGCCGCCTTCGGCGACGAGGTCGTCGCGCACTACCGGAACATGGCCCGCGTCGAGCTGGCCGCCTTCGACTCCGCCGTGACCGACTGGGAGCTGCGCCGTTCCTTCGAACGTCTGTGAGTCACCGAACACGCCCATGCGTCACCGAACACGCCCATGCGTCACCGAACACGCCCATGCGTCACCGACCACGCCCGTGAGTCACCGAGACGCCCGTGACGCACCCGCTCTTGTGACGCACCTGCTGTGAGAGGTCCTGTCTTGTCCGAGCAGTCCCAGAAGTACGAGCAGCAGCTCCAGGTACTGAACCCCGCCACCGAGGAGGTCGTCGCCACCGTTCCGGCCGCCGGCGCGGCGGACGTCGACGCGGCCGTGGCCCTGGCGACCGGGGTCCAGCGGCGGTGGGCCGCCACGGCCCCCGCCGACCGTGCCCGGCTGCTGCGCCGCTTCGCCACGACCGTGGACGAACACCTGGAGGAGCTGGCCCTCCTTGAGGTCCGGGAGGCCGGGCACACCATCGGCAACGCCCGCTGGGAGGCCGGCAACGTCCGGGACCTGCTCGACTACGCGGCGGGCGGCGTGGAGCGGCTCACCGGCCGCCAGATCCCGGTGGCCGGCGGTCTCAACGTCACCTTCCTCGAACCGCTCGGTGTCGTCGGCGTGATCGCCCCCTGGAACTTCCCGATGCCCATCGCGGCCTGGGGCGTCGCCCCCGCGCTCGCGGCCGGCAACGCGGTGATCCTCAAGCCCGCCGAGACGACGCCGCTCACCGCGCTCCGCCTCGCCGAGCTGGGCCGCGAGGCGGGACTCCCCGAGGGCCTGTTCCAGGTGCTGCCCGGCCACGGCCGCGTCACCGGCAACGCCCTCGTCGAGCACCCCGGCGTCGCGAAGATCGTCTTCACCGGGTCGACGGCCGTGGGCAAACAGGTGTTGGCGAAGGGCTCGGCGCTGCTGAAGCGCGTCACCCTCGAACTCGGCGGCAAGAGCCCCAACATCGTCTTCGCCGACTCCGACCTCGAAGCCGCCGCCGCGGCAGCCCCCATGTCGTTCCTCGACAACTCCGGCCAGGACTGCTGCGCCCGCACCCGCATTCTCGTCCAGCGCTCCGCCTACGACCGCTTCCTCGACCTCCTCGCCCCCGGCATCGAGTCCGTCCGCGTCGGCGACCCGGCCGACGAGGCCACCCAGATGGGCCCGCTCATCTCCAGGGTCCAGCTGGACCGCGTCCGTTCGTACGTCGACCCGGACGCGCCCGGCATCCGGGGCAAGGCCCCCGAGGGCCCCGGTTTCTGGTTCCCGCCGACCGTCCTCACCGGCGTCGAGCCCGGCGCCCGCGTGGCCGCCGAGGAGGTCTTCGGCCCCGTCGCCGTCGTCCTCCCCTTCGAGGACGAGGCCGACGCGATCCGGCTCGCCAACGACAGCCCGTACGGCCTCTCCGGCTCCATCTGGACCAGGGACGTCGGCCGCGCGCTGCGCGTCTCCCAGGCCGTCCGCGCGGGCAACCTGTCCGTCAACTCCCACTCCAGCGTCCGCTACTCGACCCCCTTCGGCGGCTTCAAACAGTCCGGTATCGGTCGTGAACTCGGCCCGGACGCCCTGACCGCCTTCACCGAGACCAAGAACGTCTTCATCAGCACGGAGGGCCCCGCACAGTGACCTCAGAAAACATCTGCCGCCGCCTGGTCGGCCGCACCGCCGTCATCACCGGTGCCGGCAGCGGCATCGGCCTCGCCACCGCGCGCCGACTGGCCGCCGAAGGCGCGCACGTCGTCTGCGGCGACCTGGACGAGGCGCGCGGCAAGGCGGCCGCCGAAGAGGTCGGCGGGCTCTTCGTGAAGGTCGACGTCACCGACGCCGATCAGGTCGAGGCGCTCTTCAAGACCGCGTACGACACCTACGGCAGCATCGACATCGCGTTCAACAACGCGGGCATCTCGCCGCCCGACGACGACTCCATCCTGGAGACCGGCCTGGAGGCATGGAAGCGGGTCCAGGAGGTCAACCTGACCTCCGTGTACCTGTGCTGCAAGGCCGCGATCCCCTACATGCGCCGCCAGGGCAAGGGCTCGATCATCAACACCGCGTCCTTCGTGGCCCGTATGGGCGCGGCGACCTCCCAGATCTCGTACACGGCCTCCAAGGGTGGTGTGCTGGCCATGTCGCGGGAACTGGGTGTGCAGTTCGCGCGGGAGGGCATCCGCGTCAACGCGCTCTGCCCGGGTCCGGTCAACACCCCGCTGCTGCAGGAGCTGTTCGCGAAGGACCCGGAGCGGGCCGCGCGCCGCCTCGTGCACATCCCGGTCGGACGGTTCGCCGAGCCCACCGAGATCGCGGCCGCCGTCGCGTTCCTCGCCAGCGACGACTCGTCCTTCGTCAACGCCACCGACTTCCTGGTCGACGGCGGTATCTCGGGCGCGTACGTCACCCCGCTCTAGGGCAACCGGAACACCGGCACGTCGGTGTGATTAAAGTGCCGGGATGAGCAGTTCGCCGCCGCCCGGCTGGTACCGCGACCCGTCCTACCCGCTCACCGAACGCTGGTGGGACGGGACCGCGTGGACCGACCACCGCCGCCAGCCGGACCAACCCGTGCCGCCGGTGCTCCAGCCGCAGCCGCCCAGCGCCAAGGGCCTCGGACGCACCAAGGTCGTCGCCCTGGCCGTCGTCGGGGCCGTCCTGGTCGCCGGAGCGGTCACGGGCGGCGTCCTCCTGCTCGGCGGCGACGGCGGTGGCGACGGCGGCCAGGAGACGAGGACGGCGACGAGCTCCCCGACCTCCGACGCCGACGGGAGCGACAGCCCGTCCCCCACGAAGTCCGCCACCGCGTCCCCGTCCGGCGACCCGAACACCGTCGTGGACGACCTCAACGGCATCGCCTTCCCGATCCCCGACGGCTGGGAGAACGGCGACGGATCCGCCGAGGACGACGCGGTCCTGGTCACGGACGACGGCATCTACGACTGCCCCGGCGACAACGGTCTGTGCCGCACGGGCACGGTCGTCTCGCGGACCGTCACCGGCAGCAGCGAGACGTCCCCGAAGGTCCTCGCCGAGAACGACATCGAGGACGCGGCGAACGACGCGTACGACCGCGACGAACTGGACCGGCGCCCGTACAACGGCATCACCGGCCATGAGGTCGTCGCCTCCGGTTCGGTCGCCGTCGCGGGCCGCGCCGGCTACTACGTGCGCTGGCGCGTCACGACCGGGGCCGGGCCCGGCGGCTACGTCCAGTCCCTCGTCTTCCCGTCCAGCAGCGGCTCCGAGGCCCCGGTCCTCGTCCGGTTCGCCGTCGACGCGGGCGACGACGGCCCGCCGGTCGGCGACATCGACGAGATCGTCGAGGGCATCCGAGCGGTGGGCGACGCGGACACGGAAACGGGCGGGGGAGTGGGCAGCAGCCTCGGCCCTTCGTGAACCTTCTTCACGCGCCGGGGCGGAAACCCTGGTGGGGCTCCGCGCGGAGCCGGGAGCCGAGTGCTACTCCGCGCGGAGCCGGAAGCCCGAGTGGGGCTTCCGGCCGCTGCCGGCTCACAGGAACGTGTGGCCCTCGCCGCGATACGTCGGCACGGCCGCCGTCACCTCGTCGCCCTCCACCAGGTGCAGCACGTCGAACCGCTCGCACAGCTCGCCGGCCTTGGCGTGCCGGAACCACACCTTGTCGCCGAGCAGCAGGTCGTCCGCGGGCGCGCCGAGCAGCGGGGTCTGCACCTCGCCGGGGCCCTCCTGCGGGTCGTACTTCAGCCCCTCGGGCAGATACGGCACCGGCAGCCGGTCGGGGCCGGGCGCGCCGGAGGCCGGGTAGCCGCCGCCCAGCACGGTGACGACCCCGACACCGGGGCGCCGTACGACGGGCATGGCGAACAGCGCGGCCGGACGCCCGCTGAACGACGTGTAGTTGTCGAACAGCCGGGGCACGTAGAGCCCGGAGCCGGCGCCGATCTCGGTGACCGCGTCCTCCGCCGCCGTGTGCTGGACACTGCCCGTGCCGCCGCCGTTCACGAACTCCAGGTCCGGCGCCACCCGCCGTACGGCGCGCACCACTTCGGCCCGCCGCGCGGCCAGTTCCTTCTTCGCGGTGGCCTGCATCAGCCGGATGGCACGGGAACGCAGCGGCCGCCCGGCCACCGAGTCACCGACACCGGCGATGTGCCCCTCGTACGCCATGATCCCGACCAGCTTGAACCCCGGGCGCTCAGCGACGGCGCGGGCCATCTCGCCGACCTGCGCGGGGGAGTGCAACGGGGAGCGCAGGGCGCCGACGCGCACCCGTCCGCCGAGCAGCTTCAGCGAGGTGTCCAACTCCAGGCAGACGCGCACGACTTCGGTGCCGCCCCGCCGGGAGTTGTCGATCAGCTGGAGCTGGGCGGGGTCGTCGACCATGACGGTCACGGCGGCGGCGAGCTTCGGGTCGCCCGCCAGTTCGGCGAAGGCCTCCTGGTCGGCCGACGGGTAGGCGAGGAGGACGTCCTCGAACCCGGAACGGGCCAGCCACAGGGACTCGGCGAGCGTGAACGACATGATGCCCTGGAAGCCATCCCGAGCCAGGACCCTCTCCAGGAGTGCCCGGCAGCGAACGGACTTGCTCGCGACGCGGATCGGCTTGCCGCCGGCCCTGCGGAGGAGGTCGTCGGCGTTCGCGTCGAAGGCGTCGAGGTCGACGATCGCCAAAGGTGCGTCGAGATGAGCAGTAGCCCGGTCGTACCGGGCCCGGTCGGCGGCGCGCGCAGTCATGCACGAAGCCTGCCAGACATGATTACCGCAGGGTAGGGGGACGTTCCGGGCAGAAGCCGCGGGCCGACGGATCGGTTCCCGTTCGAGCGGGGCCAGCCCGTAGAGTGACGCGCACGCAGGGACGGCCTCGACGGGGATGCGGATCCGCTGCCACGGGTATGGCTTGCCCGTGGTGTTGGCGGACCGTCGGCGGGGTGTGTCCCAGGTATGCGTGACGATCGCTCCCCACGGGCGGTCGGACGCCCGGACGACCTCCGGGTCGGCCCGGGACGAGGAAACGGGGGGTGCATGAGCACGGAAGCGCGTCGTGCCTCCATCCCCCCACGCCCGCCCGCCCCGCCCCGCCCGTCCATACCTCCGGACCACGACACCTCGACCGCGACAGCGGACGCCACGACAGCGGACGCCGCGACAACGAACCCCGTGACGCAGGGCGCCCCGCCTCGGCGGCCGTCACGGGAGCCCCGGTCCGACGGCGCGGCGCCGGGGGCGTACGCGTCCGCGCCGGGTACGTGTCCGTCCGCACCGGGAGCGTCCGGCTCGGTCCCTCCGCTCGGCCCCGGCCCCGTGGGAGGCTCCTCGGTTCCCCCGCCCCGCCCGGATCGCGCGCCCTCGACCGGGAACGGTCCGACCCTGCCACGCCGCCCGCACCAGCCACCCGCGGCGGGTGCGCCCGCGCGATCCAGCACTCCGCCTCGCCCGTCCTCGGCGCCCGCGGCGACGCCTTCGCCGACGCCGGGCGTGACTCGGGACGGACGGCACCCGGGTGCGGCGGATGTGCCCAACACCGTGGAGAACAGCCGCAGTTCCGGCAGCCAGGGCGGCCCCGCGCGAGGCTCCGGCCAGGCGGACGGGCGCGACCCCGCGCGTGGTTCGGGTGAGACGGCGGCGGAACGCACCCCCGCCCGTGGTTCCGGCCAGGCCGTGCCCGGCCGCACCCCGGCGCGTGACTCCGGCCGGCCGACCGGGATGGGCCCCGTGCGTGGTCCTGCTCGGCCGGTGGGTCAGAGCCCCGAGCGTGGTTCCGCCGCGGACGGTGCCACCGCCCCGCGCCGCGCCGAACACCCGCGCTTCTCCGACTTCCGGCGCACCGCGAACCAGAACGGCGGCACCCCGGCGACCCCGCCGCCCCCGGCCGCCTCCGCCCGTTTCCCGGACTCCCCACCGGCGGCCTGGACCCGTTTCCTGAACGCTCCTCCGGCGGCTCCGACTCATTTCCCGGACGGTCCGCCGACGGCGTCTGCCCGCTTCCCGGACGGTCCGCCGGCCGCTCGTCGCCCGGACGACACCCCGCCCCCGGCCGCGGTGCGTTTCCCCAGGACCCCGCCCCCGGTGCGCGACGCCGGACGGCGGACGGACGCCGCACAGCCCTCGGGCGCCCGGGCCGCCGACTCGGCTCCGCCCCTCGGCGGCCGCTCACCCCGCCCTTCCGGCCCTCCCGCCGACGGCGCTCCACCTCGGTTCTCCGCCCCTTCCACCGGAGGCCGCTCACCCTGTCCCTCCGACCCCACCCCCGGCGGCACGGTCCCCCGCCCGGCCGGACAGCCCTCGAAGTCGGCGCCCCGCAACGGCGTACCGGCGTCCGGCGGCTCAGTCCCGCCCCCGGCCTCGCCCCTCCGGCGCCCTCCGACCGAGGAGACAGGACCCGAGGGGACGCCTCGGCCGCGGCCCATCACGCCCGAGCGCCCCGGTGGTGGCTGGCAACCCCCGTCGGCTTCGTCCCGGCGGTCCGCCGAAGCGCTCGACGGAGTCCTCGGGGCGTCCGCCGGGCGACCCTTCGTGACGCTCGCGCAGCCGGACACGTCGCCGTGGACACCGCCCGAGCCGTACGACGGTCGGCGCAAGCCGCGGCCCACCACGGCGCGGGCGGCGGCCGTGGCCGCGTGCCTGGTGCTCGGCTTCGGGCTCATCGGCGGCGCGGTGGCAGGGAGTTGGCTCACCGGGGACGGGGCGGACGGCTCCCGCGACACGTTCGCGGTGGCCGGGCAGCTGTGGCACGGCGTACCCGTCGACACGTTGTTCCCGCCCACCGTGCAGGGCGAGGGCGCCGGGCCCGGCGGCACCGACCGCGTCTGGACCCGGGTCGCCGTCGCGCGTGACAGCGGTTGCGCGGACGCCTTCGACCCGCTGCTGCGCAAGGCCCTCGCCCCCGTCGGCTGCCTGCGACTACTGCGCGCCACCTACACCGACGCGACCCACAGCAACGTCACCACCGTCGGCCTGATGTTCACCAGGACCGACGCCGCCGCCATGGCCGCGCTCAGGGACCGCTTCGCGAAGGACGGTCTCGACCGCCGTACCGACCTGATGCCCCGGGGGTACGCCGCCGAGGACACCGTCGCCGCCGGGTTCGGCGACGAACAGCGGGCCTCCTGGACGATCTCCGTCCTCACCGACGTCCCCGTCGTCGTCTACGCCGTCTCGGGCTTCGCCGACGGCCGCACCGTCTCCGAACCGCAGTCGGCCGCGGACGCGATGAAGTCCGGCGCCACCACCGCCCCCGCCCAGTCCGGTCTCGGCCACGAGGCGAAGGGCCTCGCCGACCGCATCGAACGCGGCCTGCGCAAGACCGCCGCGTCCGCCACGGAGCAGCCTTCATGAACGCCGAACCCGAGACGGCCACGACAGCCGCGAAGGCCGAGGCCGTCGGTGGAGCCGCGCACCCCGCGGCGCCCGCGCGGACCACGCCCCTGGTCGCGACCCGAGCCGGCCGGAGTGTCCCGCGCCACCGCCGCCCCCTGCGCCTCGGCCTCCTTGGCGTCCCCCTCGCCGCCTCCCTGGCCCTCCTGCCGTCCACCGTCGCGCACGCCGACGGCATCCGGGATCAGCAGTGGGCGTTGGGGGCGATGCACGCGCAGGAGGCGTGGCGTACGACGAAGGGGGCCGGTATCACCGTCGCGGTCCTCGACACGGGCGTCGACGACGAGCACCCGGACCTGGTCGGCAACGTCCTGCCGACCAAGGACATGGTCGGCTTCGGGGCCTCGCGCGGCGACCGCCCCTGGGCCCGGCACGGCACCGCCATGGCAGGGATCATCGCCGGACACGGACACGGCGTGAACAACGCCGACGGCGTCCTCGGCGTCGCCCCCGAGGCGAGAATCCTCCCCATCCGCGTCATCCTCGAAGACAAGGACGCGGCCCGCTCCAAGGCCCGCAGCACCCGTGGCAACGCCCTCGCCGAGGGCATCCGCTGGGCCGCCGACCAGGGCGTCGACGTCATCAACCTCTCCCTCGGCGACGACTCCGAGTCCGCCCACCCGGAACCCTCCGAGGACGCCGCCGTCCAGTACGCCCTGGCCAAGGGCTCGATCGTCGTCGCCTCGGCCGGCAACGGCGGCGCCAAGGGCGACCACATCTCCTACCCGGCGGCCTACCCGGGCGTGGTCGCGGTGACCGCCGTCGACGAGGACGGCGACCGCGCCCCGTTCTCCACCCGCCGCTGGTACGCCACCGTCAGCGCCCCCGGCGTCGACGTCGTCATCGCCGACCCCGACCGCAAGTACTACGAGGGCTGGGGCACCAGCGCCGCCGCGGCCTTCGTCTCCGGCGCCGCCGCCCTCATCAAGGCGGCCCACCCGAGCCTGACCCCCGCCCAGGTCAAACGCCTCCTGGAGAGCACCGCCCGCGAAGCCCCCGTCGGCGGTCGCGACGACTCCCGGGGCTTCGGCTTCGTCGACCCGGCGGCCGCCATCGCGGAGGGCGGCAAGCTCACGTCCGACGACCTCAAGACCGCGTCGTACGGCGGCAAGTACTTCGGCTCCGGCCCGGACCCGGCAGAGGAGGAGGAAACGACCGTCGGCTGGACCGCCCCCGCCGCGGGCGGTCTCGGCGTGGTCCTCCTGGTCACCGCGGTGCTGGTCTGGCGCGGACGCGGTCGCGGCCGGCCGGACGAGTACGTCATCTGAATCCGGCGTCTACGAACTGGTGGCCGCCCCCGCCGAGGCCGTGGCCGTGGCCGTCGGATCCACGGTGCCCGCCGCGTCCACCGCGTCTGTCATGTCCGTCGTGGCCTTCGTGTCCCCGAACACCGAGACGGCCGCCTTCGCCGCCGCCTCGACCAGCGAGATTCCCTTCGCCTTCGTCGTGCTGCCGTTCGACACCACCGCGACCAGGTACTCCCGCGCGTCCACCGTGACCCGGCCGACGCTGTTGATGTCCCACAGCCCGGTGGCGGTACGCGGCAACCACCCGTTCTTCAGCGCGAATCCGGACCCCGGGGCCCCACCCGACGCCGCCGCCGAGACACCCCAGTCCTGCCCCTGCGTGATCCGCCCCATCAGCTCCTGGACGTACGCCCGCGAGGCCTCGCTCAGCTCGGACGTGTCGTCGTCCCCGAACACCTGCCGGAGCAGGACGAGTTGATCGGCCGCCGTGGTCTGGGTGAGACCCCAGTACAGACCGTCGCCGCCCTCGGTGTCCGTCAGCCCGAGCCGCTCGTTCGCGGCGTCGAGGCCGCCCGCCTGCCCGATGGCCTTCCACAGGGCCGTCGCGGAGACGTTGTCGCTGTCACGGATCATCGCGGAGGCGTACGTCCTCTCCGGCGCGGTGAGCTGCCGGCCCGCGTCCTGCGCCTGGAGCAGCAGCGCCGCCAGGATGTCCGCCTTCACGATGCTGGCGGTGTCGAACCGCGCGTCCCCGTACCCGGCCGAGTCCCCGGACGCCACGTCGAGCACGGCCACGGACACCGCCGCCCCGTCCTCGACGGTCACGTCCGCCAGGGCCGCCGCGAGCAGCGCGTCATGGTCCACCTCGGGCGCTGCCACAGGTTCCACCGAGGCCTCCTCAGCGATGGCTTCCACGCCCGGCGCCGTGGAAGCGGAGGCCGAGGGCGATACCGACGATGACGCCGACGACGATACGGCGGAGCCCCCGCCGTCCAGCGCCTGGGCCCTCATGTACACCGACCCGGCGGCCGTGCCGCCCACCAGGACGAGCGCGGCGAGCGCGACGTGGACGAGCGGACGGCGCCCGGACGGGCGGGCGCGGCGACGAGCTCTGGATGAGGGCATGCAGCGATGGTTCTGTGCCGCGCTGTGCGTGTGGTTAGGCGATTGTTAGATGCTTGTCAGGGAAAGCTGAGAAAACCGTGAGTGATGTGACCATCACGTTTCCGGCCTGCCGAAAGCCCGGGAGACTTCCCCCGATAGGGTCGACGACCGTGGCGAACAAGAACATTCCCGACCCCGGCTTCTCCGACGACGACGGCTCCGCCGACCCCCGGCTGAGCGCCGCGCTCGCCGCCTGGGCCGAGGACCGGACCGCCGTGGGCCCCGTCCTCGAAGCCCTCAAGGGCGCCCGGCTGCTCGTCCCCGTCGTGGCCGTGCTCGGCGAGGTCGAGACGGACGAGAACGGACTGCGCCGCGAGAAGACCAGCGACATGGCCGTCCCCACCCTGAAGGCAGGCGGCCGCACCGCTCTGCCCGCCTTCACCTCCACCGACTCCCTGGCCCGCTGGGACCCCGCCGCCCGCCCCGTCGCCGTACCCCTGCACCAGGCCCTGCAGGCCGCGGCGCACGAGAAGGCCGACACGATCGTCCTCGACCTCGCGGGCCCCGTCCCCTACGAGCTGACCGGCCGTGCCCTGCTCGCGCTCGCCGAGGGACGCACCACCACCGACCCGCTCGCCGATCCCGCCGTCCTCGACGCCGTACGCTCCGCCGTCGCCGCCGAACCGGCCGTGCTCCGCGCCCACCTCGGCCCCGGCCAGGCCGACGGCACCCTCGCCCTCGTCCTCGACCCGTCCGCGGGCCCGGCCGAGGCCGCGCGGTCCGTGGCGGGCCGCCTCGCCGCCGACGAGACACTGCGGGCCCGCCTGGTACGCGGCCTCGACCTGGCACTGCTGCCGGCCGGGGCGACGCCACCGGGCGAGCCCTTGTACGTACGCCAGTGAGAGCGGGACCGAAGGCCTAGCCGTAGACCGGACCCGTGTACTTCTCGCCCGGGCCCTGACCCGGCTCGTCCGGGACGACCGACGCCTCGCGGAACGCCAGCTGCAGCGACTTCAGACCGTCGCGCAGCGGGGCGGCGTGGAAGGAACTGATCTCGGTCGCGGACGCGTCCAGCAGACCGGCGAGGGCGGCGACCAGCTTGCGGGCCTCGTCCAGGTCCTTGTACTTGTCGCCCTCCTCCGTCAGGCCGAGCTTCACCGCGGCGGCGCTCATCAGGTTGACGGCGACCGTCACGATCACCTCGACCGCGGGGACCTCGGCGATGTCGCGGGTCATCGAGTCGAAGTCGGGGTTCTCAGGAGGGGTCTCACTCATGCCCCACACGATAGGCCCCGGCGCGTCCGCCCCGACCTGCGGGAGCCCACCGCACTCCGATTGGCACGTCAGGTTTCAACCCGGTATGGTGGTGCCAACGACCGGCTGGACACCTGTGTGTCCGGCCCGCAAGTGGAGGCTCCGAACTCCCACCTGACTGTCCCCCCGGGACGGCAGGTCACCCGGTCAGACGGCCCCCACCGTTCCGTACGGACGGTGGAGTCGTCCGAGTTTGCGCCCCGCGGTACACCCGCGGCGGTGCTCCGGCAGTACAAGGAGCCCCGCCTGTGTCCCGTCCGGGGCATTTTTCATGGCTCCTGACGGTTGGTCTCTATGTCAACCAGACATAACACGGCGGTCCGCCAGACCGGCGTGTGGTGCTACCGAGGAGGATCCATCAGCACCGAGCCCCGCATCAACGACCGGATTCGCGTTCCCGAAGTGCGACTTGTCGGTCCCAGCGGCGAGCAGGTCGGGATTGTTCCGCTTGCCAAGGCCCTGGAGCTTGCGCAGGAGTACGACCTCGACCTGGTCGAGGTGGCGGCGAGCGCGCGCCCGCCGGTCTGCAAGCTCATGGACTACGGGAAGTTCAAGTACGAGTCGGCCATGAAGGCCCGTGAGGCGCGCAAGAACCAGGCGCACACGGTCATCAAGGAAATGAAGCTCCGGCCGAAGATCGACCCGCACGACTACGACACCAAAAAGGGTCACGTCGTCCGGTTCCTCAAGCAGGGCGACAAGGTCAAGATCACGATCATGTTCCGTGGTCGCGAGCAGTCCCGGCCCGAGCTGGGCTACCGACTGCTGCAGCGGCTCGCAACGGACGTCGAGGACCTCGGGTTCATCGAGTCGAACCCGAAGCAGGACGGCCGGAACATGATCATGGTTCTCGGTCCGCACAAGAAGAAGACCGAGGCGATGGCCGAGGCCCGGCAGGCGCAGGAAGCCCGCAAGGCGGAAGCGAAGGCCAACCCCGGCAAGTCACAGAACGCCGCCGAGAGCGAGTTCGCCGACGCCGAGTTCACCGACGCCGAGGACACCGACGCCGAGGACACCGACGTGGAGCACGTCGAGGCCGAGGCGCCGGCCGAGGAGCCTGCCGAGGCGTAAGTCCCCAGGACGCGAGTCCGGGGGAAACCCTGGACACCGTCCAGGGTGTCAACCGATAGAAATGACGTTCCGTCGTGCCCGGTTTCGCGACCGGGCACCGGAACGCCACTGACGAGGAGAGAACGGCGCTATGCCGAAGAACAAGTCGCACAGCGGTGCCAGCAAGCGCTTCAAGATCACCGGCTCCGGCAAGGTGCTCCGTGAGCGCGCCGGCAAGCGCCACTACCTCGAGCACAAGTCGTCCCGCGTGACGCGTCGCCTCACCGGCAACGCCGAGATGGCCCCGGGCGACGCCGCGAAGATCAAGAAGCTTCTCGGCAAGTGACACTACGGCGCCTGATCAACCGATCGAAGCGCGCCGTACGTACGTCAGGACCGGGACCCAATCGATTTCGGGTCGTGTGAGGACACCACGGCCCCGCTACAAGGAGTCAAAAAGTGGCACGCGTCAAGCGGGCAGTCAACGCCCACAAGAAGCGCCGGGCGATTCTCGAAGCCGCCTCCGGCTACCGCGGTCAGCGTTCGCGCCTGTACCGCAAGGCCAAGGAGCAGGTCACCCACTCGCTCGTCTACAACTACAACGACCGCAAGAAGCGCAAGGGCGACTTCCGTCAGCTGTGGATCCAGCGCATCAACGCTGCGGCCCGCCAGAACGGCATGACGTACAACCGCCTCATCCAGGGTCTGAAGGCCGCCAACATCGAGGTGGACCGCAAGATCCTCGCGGAGCTGGCCGTCAACGACGCCACCGCGTTCGCCGCGCTGGTCGAGGTGGCGCAGAAGGCACTGCCTGCGGACGTGAACGCGCCCAAGGCTGCGTGACGCTCGCGCCGGCTCGAGCCGCGTGTGTTGTGAACCGGACCCGCAGGTGCTCGCCGCCTGCGGGTCCGGGCGTTCTGGGTGCGTTGTCGGGTGCGGGTGCGTGGGGCTTCTCGCGCAGTTCCCCGCGCCCCTGAAAAGCGGGGCTGCGCCCGCGCTTTTCGGCCCGCCAGGGCCGTTGTCCTTCAGGGGCGCGGGGAACCGCGCGACCAGCCACCACCGGACCCGCGCTCGCCAACGAAACGAACCCCCCGAGCTCTCCGATCCAAAAGGTGACCCATGCCCGCCCCCGAGTTGATCTCCCCGCGCTCCGCCCGTGTCTCCGCCGCCCGGCGGCTCGCGAAGCGGAACTCCCGGGGGAAGGACCGCCTGTTCCTGGCGGAGGGGCCGCAGGCCGTGCGGGAGGCCGCCGGGCACGCGGACACACTGGTCGAGCTGTTCGCCACGGTCGAGGCCGCGGATCGGTACGCCGACATCGTCGCGGTGGCCCGCGCGGCCGGCGCCCGCGTGCACCTCGCCGACGAGGCGGTCGTCGCCGACATCTCCACCACCGTCACCCCGCAGGGCCTCGTCGGGATCTGCCGGTTCCTCGACACCCCCTTCGAGGAGATCCTGAAGAGCCGTCCCAAGCTCGTCGCCGTGCTCGCCCACGTCCGTGACCCCGGTAACGCCGGCACCGTACTGCGCTGCGCCGACGCCGCCGGGGCCGAGGCCGTCGTGCTCACCGACGCGTCCGTGGACCTCTACAACCCCAAGGCCGTGCGCGCCTCTGTCGGGTCGCTGTTCCACCTGCCCGTCGCCGTCGGTGTGCCCGTCGAGGAGGCCGTGGCGGGGCTCAAGGACGCCGGGGTGCGCATTCTCGCCGCCGACGGTGCGGGGCAGGACGACCTCGACGACGAGCTGGACAAGGGGACCATGGGCGGACCCACGGCCTGGGTGTTCGGGAACGAGGCGTGGGGGCTGCCCGAGGAGACGCGGGAGCTGGCCGACGCCGTCGTACGCGTACCGATCCACGGAAAGGCGGAAAGCCTGAACCTGGCGACCGCCGCCGCCGTATGTCTCTACGCGTCCGCCCGTGCACAGCGCGCCTTCGGAGGGTGCCGCACCGTCACGCCCAGCTAGTAGGGTGACGGGCTCGGGGGCCCACTGCACAACGCGAGAGGTGGGGTACGGGGATGAGGGTCGGCACGAGCAGCGCACTGGGGGCACGGGACGTGCTCGCCACCTCCGCGGCCCGGCAGGATGATCTCGCCGAGCTCGGTATCGACCCCGACGACCTCCCCGACGGACTGGTCGTGGCCGACGAGAACGGCCGCGTGATCTGCTTCAACGCCGCCGCCGCCCGGATCACCGCCACCCCCGCCGCCGAGGCCCTCGGCCGCCCCCTCGAATGGGCCCTCCCCTTAGAAGACCTCGAAGGCCGCCGCTGGTGGCAGCTGACCGACCCGTACGGGGGGCTCGCGATCCGGGTCGGACAGCCCGAGCGGAACCTGCTCCTGCCCGGGGCGCGCGAGATCCTCGTGTCGGCCCGCTACATCCGGACGGAGCCGAAGGGCCCCGTCCGCCGGGTCGTCGTCTCCCTGCGCGACACCGAGGCCCGGCGCCGCACCGAGCGCAGCCACGCCGAACTGATCGCCACCGTGGCCCATGAACTGCGGTCGCCGCTGACGTCGGTCAAGGGGTTCACCGCGACGCTGCTCGCCAAGTGGGAGCGGTTCACGGACGACCAGAAGAAGCTGATGCTGGAGACCGTGGACGCCGACGCCAACCGGGTCACGCGGCTCATCGCCGAACTGCTGGACATCTCCAGGATCGACTCCGGGCGGCTCGAAGTGCGCAGGCAGCCCGTGGACATAGGCGCGGCCGTCGGACGGCACATCCAGGCGTACGTCGCCGCGGGCCAGCCCGCCGACCGGTTCCTGCTGCGGATCGAGCAGCCGCTGCCCGCCCTGTGGGCCGACCCGGACAAGATCGACCAGGTGCTCAGCAACCTGCTGGAAAATGCGGTGCGGCACGGCGAGGGAACCGTCACGATTGACGTCATGCCCACGGCGTCCCCCCGGGAGGGGGAGGACACCGGTACGTCGGTCACGGTGAGCGACGAGGGCAGTGGCATCCCGGAGGAGTCCATGAACCGCGTCTTCACCCGCTTCTGGCGGGGCAGCAAGCGCGGCGGCACCGGCCTCGGGCTGTACATCGTCAAGGGCATCGTCGAAGCCCACGGCGGCACCATCACGGTCGGACGCGCCCCCGTCGGCGGCGCCGAGTTCCGATTTACGCTGCCCGTGGCGGCCCCGGCCTATCTGGCCTGAGCACCACGGGCGCGTTCGTTCACCCCCCACCCCGTTAGACTCGGCCTTTGGCACCTATGCGTCCCACAAACGTGTCCCAACAGCGGAGACGGGTCGTCCGCGAGTCGCTGTGACGGGGACCTTCAGCCAGCCAACCGGAAGTACGGGAAGAGATGTCGGCACCGAATAAGTCGTACGACCCTGTAGAGGTCGAGGCCTTGAAACCGGAAGAGATCGAGCGCATGCGGGACGAGGCGCTCGCCGCCTTCACCGCCGCGGACTCCCTCGACGCACTCCAGGAGGCCAAGGTCGCCCACACCGGCGGCACCTCTCCGCTGGCCCTCGCCAACCGCGAGATCGGCGCCCTGCCCCCGCAGGCCAAGGCCACCGCGGGCAAGCTGGTCGGCCAGGCCCGGGGCGCGGTGAACAAGGGCCTCGCCGCCCGCCAGACCGAGCTGGAGGCCGAGCGCGACGCCCGGGTGCTCGTCGAGGAGGCCGTGGACGTCACGCTGCCGTACGACCGCGTGCCGGCCGGCGCCCGCCACCCGCTCACCACCCTGTCGGAGCGCATCGAGGACATCTTCGTGGCCATGGGCTACGAGGTCGCCGAGGGCCCCCAGGTCGAGGCCGAGTGGTTCAACTTCGACGCCCTCAACATCGGCCCGGACCACCCGGCCCGGGGCGAGGCCGACACCTTCTTCGTGCAGGGCCCCGAGGGCGGCACCGAGTCCGGCGTCGTGCTGCGCACCCACACCTCGCCCGTGCAGATCCGCTCCCTGCTCGACCGCGAGCTGCCGGTGTACGTGATCTGTCCCGGCGTCGTCTACCGCACCGACGAGCTGGACGCCACGCACACCCCGGTCTTCCGCCAGGTCGAGCTGCTGGCCGTCGACGAGGGCCTCACCATGGCCGACCTCAAGGGCACGATGGACCACATGGTCCAGGCCCTGTTCGGCGAGGGCATGAAGACCCGGCTGCGGCCGAACTTCTTCCCGTTCACCGAGCCGTCCGCCGAGATGGACATGGTGTGCTACGTCTGCCGCGGCGAGTCCGTCGGCAACCCCGACCGCCCCTGCCGTACCTGCTCCAGCGAGGGCTGGATCGAACTCGGCGGCTGCGGCATGGTCAACCCCAAGGTGCTCACCGCCTGCGGCGTCGACCCCGAGAAGTACAGCGGATTCGCCTTCGGGTTCGGCATCGAGCGGATGCTGATGTTCCGCCACAACGTCGAAGACATGCGAGACATGGTCGAGGGTGACGTCCGGTTCACCCGGCCGTTCGGGATGGAGATCTGATGCGGGTCCCGCTTTCCTGGCTGCGGGAGTACGTCGACCTGCCGGCCAACCAGACCGGCCGTGACGTCCAGGCCAAGCTCATCTCCGCCGGCCTGGAGGTCGAGTCGGTCGAGCAGCTCGGCGACGGCCTCAAGGGCCCCCTCGTCGTCGGCCGGGTGCTGACCATCGAGGAGCTGACGGAGTTCAAGAAGCCGATCCGCTTCTGCACCGTCGACGTCGGCACCGCCAACGGCACCGGCGAGCCGCAGGAGATCGTCTGCGGCGCGCGCAACTTCGCGGTGGGCGACAAGGTCGTGGTCGTCCTCCCCGGCGCCGAACTGCCCGGCGGCTTCGCCATTTCCGCCCGCAAGACGTACGGCCGCAACTCGCACGGCATGATCTGCTCCAGCGACGAGCTGGGCATGGGCGACGACGGCACCAAGGGCATCATCGTGCTGCCGCCGGAGACCGAGGTCGGCAAGGACGCCGTCGAGCTGCTGGAGCTCGTCGACGAGGTCCTCGACATCGCCGTCACCGCCAACCGCGGCGACTGCCTGTCGATCCGGGGCGTCGCCCGCGAGACAGCCATCGCCTATGGTCTGCCGCTGCGTGACCCGGCGCTCCTGGACGTGCCGGGCCCGAACGCGTTCGGCCACCCCGTCCAGGTCGCCGACCCGCTCGGCTGCGACCGCTTCACCGCCCGCACCGTCACCGGGCTCGACCCCGAGACGCGCTCCCCGATCTGGCTCAAGCGCCGACTGCAGAAGGTCGGCATGCGCCCGATCTCGCTCGCCGTCGACATCACCAACTACGTGATGATGGAGCTGGGCCAGCCGCTGCACGCCTACGACCGCTCCCTCGTCCAGGGCACGATCGGTGTGCGCCGGGCCGAGGAGGGCGAGAAGATCGTCACCCTCGACGGCACCACCCGCACCCTGCACGCCGAGGATCTGGTGATCACCGACGAGCGCGGCCCCATCGGCCTCGCCGGGGTCATGGGCGGCGCCAACACCGAGATCGCCGACCACGACGATCTGGAGAACGCCTCGGCCGACGTCGTCATCGAGGCCGCCCACTTCGACCAGGTCGCCATCGCGCGCACGGCCCGCCGGCACAAGCTGTCCTCGGAGGCGTCCCGCCGCTTCGAGCGCGGCGTCGACCCGCTGGCAGCGGCCGCCGCCGCCCAGCGCACCGTCGACCTGCTGGTGCTCCTCGCGGGCGGCACGGCCGACGCGGGCGTCACCGAGGTGACCGCCCCGTCCGCGCCGCACACGATCACCGTCCCGGCGAACCACCCGGACAGGGTCGCGGGCGTCGACTACGGCCGCGAGACCGTCGTACGCCGCCTCCAGGAGGTCGGCTGCGACGTCTACGGGAAGGACGACCTGATCGTCACCGTGCCGTCCTGGCGGCCCGACCTTGCCGAGGTCAACGACCTCGCCGAGGAGGTCATCCGTCTGGAGGGCTACGAGAACCTGCCCTCCACGCTCCCCAAGCCCCCCTCGGGCCGTGGCCTGACCCACCGGCAGCGGCTGCACCGCCGGGTCGGCCGGGCGCTGGCCGGCGCCGGATACGTCGAGGCGCCCAACTACCCGTTCATCGCCGAGCAGGTCTTCGACCAGCTCGGCCTGGACGCCGACGACCCGGCCCGCCGTGTCGTCAAGCTGACCAACCCGCTCAACGACGAGGAGCCCGCGCTCCGTACGACGCTGCTGCCGGGCCTGCTCGGTGCGCTGCGACGCAACGACGGGCGGGGCTCGCACGACCTGGCCCTGTTCGAGACCGGGCTGGTGTTCCTCCCGCGCGCGGAGCAGCGCGTCGCCGTCGCGCTGCCGGTCGACCGCCGGCCCACCGACGAGGAGATCGCGACGCTGAACGCCGCGCTGCCCGAGCAGCCGCGTCACGTCGCCGTCGTCGTCGCCGGAGCCCGTGAGCAGGCCGGTTGGTGGGGCAAGGGCCGTCCGGCGGACTGGGCCGACACCGTCGAGGCGGGGCGCGCGATCGCGCGCGAGGCCGGTGCCGAACTGGTCGTCCGCAAGGGGCAGTACGGTCCCTGGCACCCGGGCCGGTGCGCCGAGTTCGTGGTCGTCGTGGACGGCACCGAGCGGGTCGTCGGCCACGCCGGTGAGCTGCACCCGCGCGTGCTCAAGGCGCTCGGGCTGCCGGCCCGTACCGCCGCGATGGAGATCGACGTGGACGCGCTGGAGCAGGTGGGGGCCAGCACCCCGCAGGCGCCGAGCATCTCGTCGTTCCCCGTCGCCACGCAGGATGTCGCGCTGGTGGTCGACGCGTTCGTGCCGCACGCCGACGTGGAGGCCGCGCTGCGTGAGGGTGCGGGTGAACTGCTGGAGGGCATCCGGCTGTTCGACGTCTACGAGAACGCGGAGCAGTTGGGTGACGGGCGGAAGTCGCTGGCGTACGCCCTCCGCTTCAGGGCCGGGGATCGCACGCTGACCGTCGACGAGGCTTCGGCGGCCCGGGACGCGGCGGTCGCCCTCGCGGGCGAGCGTACGGGGGCCGTGCTTCGTAGTTAGGGCGCCCAGGGGGTGGGGGACTGCGCGTTGAGGGCGGCTGCGGGTTCGTCGTGGCTGGTCGCGCGGTTCCCCACGCCCCTTGTGAGGGGGGCAAGTCCTCCACGCCCCCCAACGAGCCCTCTCCGCAGACACCTCACTCATTCGAGTGACAACTGCGGGTGATCTCCCCAATCCGGGCATGCGGTGGACAGAATCGGACCGGCCTTTCGGGGCCGTACACGCTGTCCGGGCCTGATGGGGGGCCAACGGCATGATTCGAATCAGGGCTGGGGCTCCTCGGCGGGCGCCGTACCGGGGGCGTGGTCTCTCCGGTCGGCGGTCCGTGCGGAGGGCGCTGATCGGTGCCCGGATCGCCGGCGGTGCCGTGTGCCTCGCGGTCGGCACCGGGCTGCTGCTGCACGTCAGGCAGGTGATGCTGCGGGAAGTGCGGCAGGCGCGCGAGGTCGCGGGCGCCGCGCGGAGCCTGCTGCTGCGGCCACTGCCCGCACGGATCGACGGGCTGGCCACCGCCGCCGCGCAGCTCTCCGCCGACCGGGGCGCGAGCGTCGGCGGCGACCTGTACGAGGTGATCGCCACCGAGCACGGCGTGCGGGTGGTGATGGGTGACGTACGAGGGCATGGCCTCGCCGCCGTCGGCACCGTCGCCGCCGTGCTGGGCAGCTTCCGCGAGGCCGTCCACGACGAGGCCGAACTCGCCGGGGTCCTGGCCCGTCTCGACCGCTCCCTCGCCCGGCACCTCCGCGACCGTGCCCGTACCGAGGACACCGAGGACACCGAGGACTTCGTGACCGTCCTCCTCCTGGAGATCGCCCCCGACGGCGAACTCCACGCCCTCAACTGCGGCCACCCCTGGCCCTACCTGCTCGGCGTCGGCCGGGCGGCACCTGTCGCCTGCGCCGACCCCATGCCCCCGCTCGGCCTCTTCCCGCTGCCCGCCGAGCTCCCCGTCACCGCCTGCGGTCAACTCCTCCCGGGCGAGGCCCTGTTCCTCCACACGGACGGGGTGGAGGACGCGAGGGACGGGCAGGGCCGCTTCTTCCCCCTGGCGACCGCGTTGACGCGCGCGGTGAGGGCCCAGCCGATCTCCCCCCACTCCGTACTGCGAGGGGTGTTCACCCAACTCCTCCGCCACGCAGGAGGCAGGCCCAAGGATGACATCGCGATACTGGTGCTTCGCAACGACCGCCTCATCAGCCGTACTCCGGTTCTTCGGGGCGCGGGGCTGCATCAATCCGCGGCTCCGCCGCGGGGCGCGATCAGCCCCCACGCGCCGACGGCCGACAGTCCACCCGTCGCTCCGGCCCCGTAGTCGCCCCCGGTCCGCCCGGCCGGGCCACCGCGCTGTAGGAGGGGGAGCCGACGGCCCGGCCGGCCTCTTGCGAGGCATTTCAGTCAACCGGTCCGACACTCTCCGCGACAGCGCGCACACGGCCCGAATTCGGGTATTCCGCTCACACCCCGTGTGAAAGGGGAGGCGCTACGCTGCCACTCGCCGGCACCGAGCCACCGGAGGGCCTCCATGCAGCCCAACACCCTGCTCGACGCGATCCTCGACGAGGCCGGTATCTCCCACGCCGGTCTCGCCGCACACGTCAACCAGGCGGGGCGGGCCCGTGGGCTGGCGCTGAGATACGAACACACCGCCGTGGCCCGGTGGTTGAAGGGGCAGCGGCCGCGCGGCCAGGTGCCCGACCTGATCTGTGAGGTGCTCGCCGGGCGGCTGCACCGGACGGTCGCCCTCGACGACATCGGGCTCGGTGTGCCCGGCGAGCTGATCTCCCAGCACGGCGCCGGGCTCTCCGGCTTCGTGGAGCGCGCCACCGCCCTGTGGCGCTCCGACGAACAGCAGCGCGCGCACGTCCTCGGTGCGCCCGCCGTCACCGGGACGCCCGCCGTGATGCCCGTCTGGGAGTGGGAGAACCCGCCGGAGGACGTCGATGTGTCCCGTGGTGGACGGCACCGCGTCAGCATGGCCGACATCGAGATGCTGCGCTCGGCCCGTACGCACTACGAGCAGATGTACCGCAAGGCCGGGGGCGTCGCCACCCGCACCCGGATCGTCGGGTTCCTCAACGCGGAGGCCGCGCCGCTGCTGCGGGGCAGCTACACCGACGCCACCGGACGCCAACTGCACCGGGCCACCGGCGGGCTGGTGGCGATCGCCGGGATCTGCGCGTACGACTCCGACGCCCACGGGCTGGCCCAGCGCTACTTCCACCAGGCGCTGCGGCTGGCGAAGGCCAGCGGGGACCGAGGGCTCGGGGCGTACGTCATCGCGCTGCTCGTCAACCAGTCGCTGTTCATGCGGGAGCACCGGCAGGCCGTCGCCTTCGCCGAGGCGGCGCTGCGCACCGCGGGCAAGCACATCACCCCGGCGCTCGCCTCCGACCTCTACGCGATGCAGGCGAAGGCGTACGCGCACCTGGGCGACGGCACGAGTGCCCTGTCCTGCATCCGGCGGGCCGAGCAGGCCGCCGAGCACATCCGGCGCGGTCATGAACCCGATGAGACCGGCTATGTCCAGCCGGGCCTGGTGAACGTCCAGGTGGCGGAGGCGTTGCTCAGCCTCGGCGACCTGACGGCCGCGGCGGAGCACGCCGTGGCCGCCGTCGACACCCCGGCGCACGACCGGGGGCGCGTGCACCGGCTCGCGATGCTCAGCCAGATCGAGCTGCGGCAGGGCAACGCGGACAAGGCGGTGGCCACCGCCGTGGAAATGGCCGAGCGGGCACGGGGAATGGAGTCCATGCGCCTGCGTGACAGACTGCGGGCGGTACGCGAACACCTCGTGCGCAGCGGCGGCGCGGGGACCTCCGAAGCCGCCGAACTCATCGACGGAGCACTGCGCGTACCGCTCTGACGCCGTGCGCCGGGTGCGGCCGTGCACCGGCTGTGCGCCTGCTGTCACCCAGCTCCTGCTGCGATATTGCCACTTACTCGGCGGAAGGTGGCAGAACCATGCAGTGGACGAAACAGAGCGAACAAACTGTGTACTCGAACCGCTGGTTCAGCGTCAATCTCGCAGATGTCGCGTTGCCGGACGGGCGGCGCCTCGATCACTTCCTTATACGGCTGCGGCCCGTGGCCGTGGCCACCGTGATCAACGAGGCCAACGAGGTGCTGCTGCTGTGGCGGCACCGCTTCATCACCGACAGCTGGGGGTGGGAGCTCGCGGCGGGCGTCGTCGAGGACGGCGAAGCCATCGCCGAGGCGGCCGCCCGCGAACTGGAGGAGGAGACCGGATGGCGGCCGGGGCCTCTGCGCCACCTGCTGAGCGTCGAGCCCTCCAACGGGCTCACCGACGCCCGTCACCACATCTACTGGGCCGACGAGGGCGCGTATGTCGGTCACCCGGTGGACGACTTCGAGTCGGACCGCAGGGAATGGGTTCCCCTCAAGCTCGTTCCCGACATGGTCGCCCGCGGCGAGGTCCCGGCCGCCAACATGGCGGCCGCCCTGCTCCTGCTGCACCATCTGCGTCTCGGGCAGGACGCCAGGCTCTGAACGCCCCCTCGCGTCCCGCCCGGCGAAGCTAGCGGCCCAGCACCTGCCAGACGGACACCACCAGGGCGCCCAGGGCCGTGAGGGCCGCCACCGCGGGCAGAGGCCAGCGGGAGTGCTCCAGGGTGACGACCCGGGTGTTCAGGTCGTCCAGTTCCTTGGCGCTCTGTTCGGCGCGGTGGCTCAACAGGGTCAGCCCTCCTTCGACGCGTGTGTGCGCCACATCCAGGCGGCGGCGTAACTCTGCGAGTTCGCCGTGGTGCACGGGATGCTCGGGGTCGATGGCCACGAGTCCGCTCCTTTCTGTAGTTGTTCCATCCCTTGCATGCGCACGTGAAGTCAACTCGCCTGGTGGGCGTGTGGGGAGAGTGTGCGGAAGGCATATGCGTGTCCGCCGCGCACACGGTGTGTGAATACGACGGGCCCGGCATCGTTCTCCGGTGCCGGGCCCGTTCGAGGAAACAACTGACCGTCCGTAACGGCCTTTGGGGAATCAGGCGGACGACTGATCAGGCGTACGAGTAGAAACCCGACCCCGACTTCCGGCCGAGCCTCCCTGCGTCCACCATGCGCTGGAGCAGCGGGGGAGCGGCGTACAGCGGCTCCTTGTACTCCTCGTACATCGAGTTGGCGATGGAGACGACGGTGTCCAGGCCGATCAGGTCGGAGAGCTTCAACGGGCCCATCGGGTGGGCGCAGCCCAGCTCCATGCCGTTGTCGATGTCCTCGCGGCCCGCTATGCCCGACTCGAACATCCGGATCGCGGAGAGCAGATACGGCACGAGCAGCGCGTTGACGACGAAGCCCGAACGGTCCTGGGCGCGTACGGAGTGCTTGCCGAGCACCTTCTCGGCGAACAGCTGCGCCCGGCCGAGGGTGCCCTCGGAGGTGGTGAGCGCCGGGATCAGCTCGACGAGCTTCTGCACCGGGGCCGGGTTGAAGAAGTGGATGCCGATGACGTGGTCGGGCCGCGAGGTGGCGACCGCGAGCTTCACCAGCGGGATGGAGGAGGTGTTCGAGGCGAGGATCGCGTCCGGGCGGGTCACCACCTGGTCGAGCACCTGGAAGATCTGGGTCTTCACCTGCTCGTTCTCCACGACCGCCTCGATGACGAGGTCACGGTCGGCGAACTCGCCGAGGTCGGTGGTGAAGCTGAGGCGCGCCTGCGTCTCGTCCCGCTCCGCCTCGGTGATCTTGCCGCGCTCGGCCGCCTTGGACAGGGAGTTGAACAGCCGGGTACGGCCGATCTCCAGGGCCTCGCCACTGGTCTCGGCGACCTTCACGTCCAGTCCGGCGCGGGCGCACACCTCGGCGATACCCGCCCCCATCTGGCCACAGCCCACGATTCCGACTCGCTCGATGTCGGTCACATCGTCCCTTTCGCTGGTCTACGTCCCTGGCAGACACCCCTGGTGTGGGCCTGTGCCAAACCTGCACGTTACCCGCGACGCCTACTGATCAGTATTCCGGGTGTCACATGGAAGGCTGGCCGGGGAGCGGTCCGCGACGGGGCGGACGCGTGGGAAGCGTACGCGGAGGACGGCGATGCATAGGAAGCCACGGATGTCACGACGGGCGTTCTGGGCGACCGCGGCGGCGACACTCGTGGCGGCCGGCGGTGTGGCCGGTACCGCCATCGCCGGCGGGGAGCCGAGTCCCCGCCGCAGGGCTGCCGAGGGCGAGATGCGCGGCATGTGGCTGGCCACCGTCGTCAACCGGGACTGGCCCTCCGCGCCCGGTCTGTCCGCCGCCAAGCAGCGCGCCGAACTCCTGGCCCACCTCGACACCGCAGTGGCCCGCCGCCTCAACGCGGTGATCTTCCAGGTCCGCCCCACCGCCGACGCGCTCTGGCCCTCCCCGCACGAGCCCTGGTCGCAGTACCTCACCGGTACTCAGGGCAAGAACCCCGGCTGGGACCCGCTGGGCACGGCGGTCGAGGAGGCCCACGCCCGGGGGCTCGAACTGCACGCCTGGTTCAACCCGTACCGGATCGCCCTCCACACCGACCCGAGCCGTCTCGTCGCCTCGCACCCGGCCCGGAAGAACCCCGACTGGGTCGTCCCCTACGGTGGCAAGCTCCACTACAACCCGGGCATCCCCGCCGTCCGCGCCTTCGTGCGGGAGGCCATGCTCGACGCCGTACGGAAGTACCCGGTCGACGCCGTGCACTTCGACGACTACTTCTACCCGTACCCGGTGGCGGGCCAGGTCTTCAACGACGACGCGGCCTACGACGGGCACGGCGGGAGTTTCCCCAACCGGGCGGCCTGGCGGCGTGACAACATCGACAAACTGGTGCGGGAGACGGCGGCGGAGATCAAGGTGATCCGCCCCGGCACACAGTTCGGGATCAGCCCCTTCGGTGTGTGGCGCAACGCCGCGACCGACGTGCGCGGCTCGGACACCCGGGCGGGCGTGCAGACGTACGACGATCTGTACGCGGACACACGGAAATGGGTCCAGGAGAACTGGATCGACTACCTCGTGCCGCAGCTGTACTGGAACATCGGCTTCGCCGCCGCCGACTACGCCAAGCTGCTGCCCTGGTGGGCCGAGACCGCCCGGGGCAGCGGGACGCGGCTGTACATCGGGGAGGCCCTGTACAAGGCGGGCGACCCGGCGCAGCCCGCTGCCTGGCAGGACCCGGCCGAGCTGTCGGCGCACCTCACCCTGGCCCGCGACGTCCCGGAGGCGCGCGGACATGTCTTCTTCTCGGCCAAGGAGGTGGGGCTCGACGGGATCGGTGCGATGGCACGGGTGGTCGCCGACCACTATCAGCGGCCGGCGGAACCACCACGCTGACCAGACCGGGTGAAGGGACGCGGGGTGATTACCTCGGGTCCCCGGGGTGACGGACGACGGTGTCCGGGCCCGGGGCCATCAGCGCCTCGTGCCCGTCGTCCTCGAACCTGACCCGGTAGGGCGGGTTCCCGTTCTGGCCGAGCACCTCCAGGACCTGCGCGGTCCGGTCGTGGTGCCCGACGGTCCTGCCGTGCACCAGCAGGGTGTCGCCTACAGCTGCCTGCATCGGGGGCCTCCTCGTCTCGCACAAGAGTGGCAATCCGTGACCGCAGTCTATTGCGGGCGGCGCCGGTTGAACCGGTGTGCGTAACGGGCTCTCAGACGCTCTCAGGCGGAGGAGCGCTGGGTGACCGCGATGCAGACCAGCACGGCGGCGGCCGTCAGGGGCGCGGCCGGGGTGAGCTGCTCACCGAGGAGCAGCACCGCCCACACCAGTGTGAGCAGCGGCTGCGCCAGCTGCAACTGGCTGGCCTTCGGTATGCCGATCGCCGCCATGCCCCGGTACCAGACGACCAGCCCCAGGAACTGGGACCCGGCCGCCACCCACAGCAGCCCGGCCACACTGTGCGCGGTCAGCTGGACCGGCTCGTACGACAGGGCCAGCAGGGTGCCCGGCACGCTCAGCGGCAGACAGAGCACCAGGGCCCAGCCGATGACCTGCCAGCCCGGCATCACCCGGGCCAGCCGGCCGCCCTCGGTGTAGCCGGCCGCGCACACCAGCAGGGCGACGAAGAGGTAGAGGTCGGCCTTCGTGAGGGCGCCGCCGCTCTGTGTCACGGTGAACGCGAGGACGGCGGCGGCCCCGGCGAGGGCGGCGGTCCAGAAGGTGCGCGAGGGGCGGGTGCCCATGCGCAGCGCCGAGAACAGGGCGGTCGTCAGCGGGAGCAGGCCGACCACGACGGCGGCGTGCGCGGTGGTCGAGGTCTGCAGCGCGAGCGTCGTCAGCAGCGGGAAGCCCACCACGACACCGGCGGCCACGACCGCGAGTCCCGCCCAGTGCCGACGGCCGGGCGGTCGCACCCTCCACGGTCGGCCGCGCCCGCGCGAGGGGACCCCCACCGCCAGCAGGCAGATCCCCGCGATGACGGCGGCGAGGACGCTGCGCACGGCGACGAGGGACCAGGGGCCGAAACCCTCCAGGCCCCAGGCGGTGGCCGGGAAGGTGAGGGAGAAGGCGGTGACGCCGAGGGCTGCCTGGAGAGTGCCGCCGGTGCGGGCGCGGTGGTCGGTCCCGGGCGCGGCCGGGCTGGCGCCGGTGGCGTCGGAGGGGCGGATTCCGGAGGTGACCGGTCGTGGCCCGGTATGCGCCGGTCGCGGCCCGCTGCCCTCCGGGCCGCTGTCCACCGCTACTGAACCTCGGGCGATAGCGCTACTCTCTACTCTCATGCAAGAGCGTAGCAGTGGCAGAGAACTGGCGGAACAGCTGCGGAGCGAGCTGAACCGCTACTCACCCGGTGGAAAGCTGCCGTCGAGCCGGGCGCTCGTCGAACGTTTCCGGGTGAGCCCGGTGACCGTCTCGCGGGCTTTGGCGCAGCTGGCCGCCGAGGGGCTCGTGGTGACCCGGCCGGGGGCGGGCGCCTTCCGGGCGCGGCCACGTGAGGGCCGGGCGGCCGTGGGGGACACGTCCTGGCAGGAGGTCGCGCTGAGCGCGGACGGCAGCGCCGAGCCGTCGCCCCGCACGGTGGACGCCTCCGGAGTGCTGGTCTCGCTCGCCTCTCCGCCACCCGGCGTGATCGAGTTCAACAGCGGCTATCTGCACCCGTCGCTGCAGCCGGAACAGGCCATGGGCGCGGCTCTGTCGAGAGCCGGACGGCGGCCAGGGGTGTGGGCGCGACCGCCGGTCGAGGGCGTGCCGGAGCTGCGCGAGTGGTTCGCGCGGAGCATCGGCGGGGCGATCACCGCCGCCGAGGTGATCGTCGCGGCGGGCGGCCAGTCCGCCCTGACCACCGCCCTGCGTGCCCTCGCGCCGCCCGGGGCGCCCGTCCTGGTCGAGTCGCCCACCTACCCGGGCATGCTGGCGATCGCACGGGCGGCCGGGCTGCGGCCCGTTCCGGTGCCGGTGGACGCGGACGGGGTCAGACCCGCCCTCCTCGCCGACGCGTTCAGGGCGTCCGGCGCCCGGGTCTTCGTCTGCCAGCCGCTCTTCCAGAACCCCACCGGTGCCGTCCTGTCGGCCGACCGCAGGGGTGAGGTGCTGCGGATCGCCCGCGAGGCGGGGGCCTTCGTCGTGGAGGACGACTTCGTACGCCGTCTCGTGCACGAGGACGCCGGACCGCTGCCCGGGCCGCTGGCGGCCGACGATCCCGACGGCGTGGTCGTGCACGTCTCCTCCCTGACCAAGGCGACCTCACCCAGCTTCCGGGTGGGCGCCCTGGCCGCCCGGGGCCCGGTTCTGGAACGGCTGCGCGCCATCCAGGTCGTCGACACCTTCTTCGTACCGCGCCCCCTCCAGGAGGCCGCCCTCGAACTCGTCGGCTCACCCGCCTGGCCCCGCCATCTCCGGGCGGTCTCCAGGGAGTTGAGGAACCGCCGGGACACGCTGACCGCCGAGCTTCGGATGCGCCTGCCCGAACTCGCCCTGCCCCACATCCCCTCGGGCGGCTACCACCTGTGGCTGCGCCTCCCCGACGGCACCGACGAGCCCGCGCTGGTCGCCGCCGCGCTCCGCGCGGGCGTGGCGGTCACCCCCGGTCGCCCCTACTTCAGTGCCGAACCCCCGGCCGGACACCTCCGGTTGAGCTTCGCCGGTGTCGCGGGCGCGGGGGAGATCGCGGAAGGGGTAGGGCGGCTGAGGGCGGCCGTAAAGGGTTCGACAGCGGGCTTCTGACCTGCGAGCGTCCAGCCATGAGCGACGAGTCGACCCTGCCCGGCCTGCCCGAGGGCTACGAGATGTCCGACGACCCCGACCGCATCGACGTCGGACGGGTCCACCACTGGCTGTCCACCGACGCGTACTGGGCCCTCGATCGCTCCCGCGAGAAGCACGAGAGTGCGATCCGCGGATCCCTCAACTTCGGGGTGTACGAGGCGGGTTCGGGGGAGCAGGTGGCGTACGCGCGGGTGGTGACCGACCGGGCCACGTTCGCGTGGCTCTGCGATGTGTACGTCGACCCGTCGGCGCGCGGAAAGGGGCTGGGCACCGCCCTGGTCGCGGCAGTGCGCGAGCACCTGCGGACGTACGGGCTGCGGCGCGTCCTGCTCGCCACGCACGACGCGCACGGCGTCTACGCGAAGCTCGGGTTCGAGCCGCTCGCCAAGCCGGACCAGTGGATGGCGCTCGTGTTCGAATGAGGGTGCCGGGTGCGGCGACGAGTACCCGCGGTGAGCGGCGGATACCCCGGGTAACTCCTGAGTGACGCCTCTTGACCTGCGCAGTCCACCGTTCCACCATCGCGGCATGCCATTTCGGGTCACGTTCGTCGCCGCCGCGCGCTGCTCCTCGCTGCTCGCGGAGCGTTTCGAGGACGACCGGCCGCTGGACCAGGCCGGCTGGGACGAAGTGCAGCGCGTCGCCCATGAGCTGGTGCCGCTGGCGGCGGCCGAGCTGCGCTACTGCTCACCCACACCCCGCAGCCGGGCCACCGGTGACGCCCTCGGCTACGCGCCGCTGGGCCAGCCCGCGCTTCGGGACTGCGACATGGGCCGCTGGCGCGGCTTCACGCTCGGCGAGGCCATGGCCCGGGAGCCCTCGGCCGTGGACGCCTGGCTCGCCGACCCGCGCTCCAATCCGCACGGCGGCGAGTCGCTGATCGCCTTCATCTCCCGCATAGGCGACTGGCTCGAAACCCGACCCGTGGGCGAGGGCGGCCGTATCGTCGCCGTGGCCGAGCCGTCCGTGCTGCGCGCCGCCCTCGTCTACGCGCTCAAGGCCCCGCCGTCGTCGTACTGGAACATGGACATCCGCCCCTTGTCGACGGTCACGGTCGCGGGCCACGCGGGCCGCTGGAACCTGCGGCTGGGGACCGCGCAGTAGGTCGGCCCAAGCTCTCGACGCCTGCGTTCGCCTGCGTTCGTGTGTGTGACCGGCGTGACCGGCGTGACCGGCGTGACCGGCGTGACCGGCGTGACCGGCGTGACCGGCGCGATCGGAGGGGTGCGGGGACGCTTCGCCAGGTGAAAGTTCAGGTTCCCGGTGGAGGAGACCGCCGGCGCCCGACTGGCTGAAAACGGACGTCCCCGTGACCTCCCCTTCCGCCCGCTCGCGGGACCCCGCACGGACCGCTGGACCCGCCACCCTCCGGGGAGGTGCGCCGGTGCATCGGGAACTGGCAGGAAAGCATCCACCCGTCCTTCACTTCCGACACTTTCGGTGCTGTGCGACCCGTTGACGCTGTCTCGGTCACCTCCCTATGTTGCCGTTCGATGTGCTGATCATTGTCTGATATTTCGAACTACGCCAGACCTCACCCGAGCCGCGGAGTATCCATGTCACGCAGCACCCGCACCCGTTGGAGACTCGGCCTCACCGCCACCGCCTTCCTGGTGGCGACCGCCTCCGTCCCGGCCCCCGCGCACGCCGAGGACGTCACCGACTATGCGATCACCGTCGACCCGTCCGCCGACGGCGCGAAGATCGACGACACGATGTACGGCGTCTTCTTCGAGGACATCAACCGGGCCGCCGACGGCGGTCTGTACGCCGAACTCGTGCAGAACCGGTCCTTCGAGTACTCGACCGCCGACAACCGTGCCTACACCCCTCTCACCTCCTGGTCCGTCGACGGCACCGCGCAGGTGGTGAACGACACCGGCCGCCTCAACGAGCGCAACCGCAACTACCTCTCCTTGGGCGCCGGTGCCTCCGTCACCAACGCCGGCTACAACACGGGGGTCCGCGTCGAAGAGGGCAAGAGGTACAACTTCTCGGTGTGGGCGCGCGCCGAGAGCCGTACGACGCTGACCGTCACCCTCCAGGACGCCGACGGCACGCTGGCCGAGGCCCACCAGGTCGCGGTCAACGGCGGCTGGGCC
The DNA here is from genome assembly GCF_041435215.1 of Streptomyces sp. NBC_01314. NCBI lineage: Bacteria > Bacillati > Actinomycetota > Actinomycetes > Kitasatosporales > Streptomycetaceae > Streptomyces > Streptomyces sp. NBC_01314. The sequence continues at coordinate 9,072,174 of NZ_CP108394.1, forward strand.
AAGTACAAGGCCCGTTTCAAGGCGACGCGGACCAGCTCCGACGGCCGTCTGACCGTCTCCTCCGCCGGCGCCGCCGCCCTCGACGAGGTCTCCCTCTTCCCGCGCGACACCTACAAGGGCCACAAGAACGGTCTGCGTGAGGACCTCGCGGAGAAGATCGCCGCGCTGAAGCCGGGCTTCGTCCGCTTCCCCGGCGGCTGCCTCGTCAACACCGGCTCCATGCAGGACTACAGCGCGGCCTCGAACTGGGAGCGCAAGCGCTCGTACCAGTGGAAGGACACCATCGGCCCGGTCGAGACGCGCGCCACGAACTCCAACTTCTGGGGCTACAACCAGAGTTACGGCCTCGGCTACTACGAGTACTTCCAGTTCTCCGAGGACATCGGCGCGATGCCGCTGCCCGTGGTGCCCGCCCTCGTCACCGGCTGCGGCCAGAACAGGGCCACCGACGACGAGGCCCTGCTCCAGCGGCACATCCAGGACACTCTCGACCTCATCGAGTTCGCCAACGGGCCCGTGACCAGCGAATGGGGCAAGAAGCGGGCGCAGATGGGCCACCCGGAGCCCTTCCACCTCACCCATCTCGGCGTCGGCAACGAGGAGAACCTGCCGAACGAGTTCTTCGCCCGCTTCCAGAAGTTCCGGGCCGCCATCGAGGCGAAGTACCCCGACATCACGGTGGTCTCGAACTCCGGCCCCGACGACACGGGCACCACCTTCGACACCGCGTGGAAGCTGAACCGCGAGGCGAACGTCGACCTGGTCGACGAGCACTACTACAACAGCCCGCAGTGGTTCCTCCAGAACAACGACCGCTACGACTCCTACGACCGAAGCGGCCCGAAGGTCTTCCTCGGCGAGTACGCCTCCCAGGGCAACGCCTTCAAGAACGCCCTCTCCGAAGCCGCTTTCATGACCGGCCTGGAGCGCAACGCCGACATCGTGAAGCTCGCCTCCTACGCGCCGCTCCTCGCCAACGAGGACTACGTGCAGTGGAGCCCCGACATGATCTGGTTCAACAACCAGGCGTCGTGGAACTCCGCCAACTACGAGACCCAGAAGCTCTTCATGAACAACGTCGGGGACCGCGTCGTGCCGTCGACGGCCACCGGCACGCCGGCCCTCTCCGGCCCGATCACCGGAGCCGTCGGTCTCTCCACCTGGGCGACGACGGCGGCGTACGACGACGTGAAGGTGACCTCGGCGGACGGCGCGAGCCTGCTCACCGACGACTTCGGCGGTGACGCCTCGAAGTGGACCCACACCGGCAGGGGCAGCTGGAGCATCCAGGACGGACAGTACGTGCAGACCGACGTGGCCGCCGAGAACACCATGGTCTCGGCCGGTGACACCGCCTGGCACGACTACGACCTGAAGGTGAAGGCCACCAAGAAGTCCGGCAAGGAGGGCTTCCTCGTCGCCTTCGGTGTCAAGGACACGGGCAACTACTACTGGTGGAACCTCGGCGGCTGGAACAACACCACCAGCGCGGTCGAGCAGGCCGTGGACGGCGGCAAGTCCTCGCTGATCTCCAAGCCGGGCACGATCGAGACGGGCCGCACGTACGACGTCGAGGTCAAGGTGCGGGGGCGGCAGGTGACCCTGCTCCTCGACGGCAAGGAGTGGGGCAGCTTCACCGACGACAAGCCGGCGGAGCCGTTCCGGCAGGTGGTGACGCGTGACGCCGAGACGGGTGAGCTCATCGTCAAGGTCGTCAACGCGCAGGCCTCGGCGGCGCGTACGGCGATCGACCTCGGGGATGCGAAGGTGCGCTCCAAGGCCCGGGTGACCACGCTTTCGGCTGCGCCGGACGCGGTGAACACGGAGACGGCCACGCCTGTTGCGCCGGTGACGTCCACGTTCAGCGGGGTGGCCGGGGAGTTCAGCTACACGTTTCCGGCCAACTCTGTGACGTTCCTGCGGATCAGAGAGCGGTGATGTTCGGGGCGGCCCGGGGTCGGTGAGCCAGGTCGGACCGGCGGCCCCGTCAGGGGCCGCCGGCTCAGGAGCGGCGGCGGGGCTTTCCGGCCTTGCCGCCGCTCTTCGGGTTCTTGCCGCTGCGGGGGTTTCGGGCGGTCGGCTTGCCCGTCGTGGGCCGGCGCGGGTGCTTGGCCTTCGGGGGCTGCTTCTCCTCCGGGGCCTTGGCACGGCCGCGTGAGCTGTTGACCGTGCGGCCCCGGACGATGCCGATGAGGTCCTCGACCAGGTCGGTGGTCGCGTCCTGCGGCCAGCACAGGGCGATGCGGGACTCGGGGGCGTCCGTGACCGGGCGGTAGGTGAGGTCCTTGCGGTGATGGAGCCGGGCGAGCGACTGCGGGACGACGAGCAGCCCGATCCCGGCCGCCACCAGTTCGATCGCGTCCACCGTGGTGGCGGGACGCTCGAACGCCGGCTCTCCCGGCGGACGCTCCCAGTCGAGGGTGTCGTCGAGCGGATGCAGCACGACCTCGTCCGCCAGGTCCTCGGCGCTCACCTCGTCGACCGCCGCGACGACGTGGTCCTTGGGGACCACGACCACCGTGGTCTCGGTGTAGAGGGGGATCGCGCTGAGGTCGGTGTCGTCCACCGGCAGCCGTACGAAACCGGCGTCGGCACCGCCGCCCCGCAGCACGCCGAACGCCTCGGTGGCGGACACCTGGAGGAGGGTCAGGGGGACGTCGGGCAACCGCTCGTTCCAGATCCGCACCCACTTGGTGGGCGTCACTCCCGGGACGTACGCGAGCCGGAACGAAGGGGATGCTTCCGAACCTGTCACATGACCAGGCTAACGGGCGGGGACACGGGCTCGGTCATCGCGGGCGGCCAGATCCCCGGTCGTCGGCCACGGTACGGCGACGGCCTGGTGCCGGCGACGGCCGGTGGACGGTCATGGGTACGGCGTCTGCCACGGGTGCGGCGACGGCCCGGTCGGCGGTCGTGGTCGGCGGTCGGGCACATGGTCGATACCCTTGACCTCATGACGTCGCACCAGACCACCCAGACCATGAAGCCCGCCACCGCGGCGAAGAAGCTGGGTGTGTACCTCCAGGCCACCCCCGCCGAGTTCCAGGAGGGCGTCGTCACGCGCGCCGAGCTGACCGCGCTCCAGACGGACCCGCCCGCCTGGCTGGAGGAACTGCGCCGCAACGGCCCGCACCCCCGCCCGGTGGTCGCCGAGAGGCTGGGCGTCTCCATCGCCGGGCTCGCGCGCGGCGGAGTCACCGAGGCCCTCACCACCGAGCAGATCGAGGCGCTGAGGCAGGACAGCCCCGAGTGGCTGCGGAAGGAGCGCGCCACCCAGGCCGAGGTCCGCAAGGAAGGCGCCCGCCTCAAGCAGCGCGAAGCGGAGCGGTCGGCCCAGTCGGACGACCGCCGTTCCTGACCCGGTCCACCGAGTTCCGCCGGGACACTCGGCGGCACCTGGCCAACTGAACGCCCGCACCCGGCGAATTGAACGCCCGCCTCGGGCGAGCCGCCCGCCCGAGCCGCCCGCCCGAGCCGCCCGCCCGAGCCGCCCGCCATGACTGTCGTCCGGCGAAAATCCATGAGCCGCGCGGCCGGAGGGCCGGGCAGGATGCCCTGCGTGAACCATCTCCTGTGCGGACTCGCCGCCAACCCCGCCCTGCCGTCCGAGCTGGTCGACCGGCTGATCGCGGTGGCGGACGCCGACGTCGACCACGACCTCGCCGGCCGTGCCGACCTCAGCCGGGTTCAGGCGGTCACGCTGGCCTCGCGGGACGAGGGGAACGGTGTGCTGCTGGCGTACACGGGCAGACTGACCGCCGCTGACGTCGATCCCACGGCACAGCCGCGCGTCGCCCTGGCCCTGCTCGACGAGGGCGTCGGCCCCCCGGAGTGGGCTCGCCTCCTCGCGGCGGATCCGGAGGTCGAGCACCGGGAGAAGCTGGCTTCCTGCCCCGGCCTGCCTCCGGAGGTGGTGGAGACACTCGCCGCGGACCCGGACGTACGGGTCGTCGCGGAACTCGCCCTGTGGGCCGCGTCGGACGTGGCCGCCCGGCTCGCGGAACATCCGCACGCCGAGGTCCGCCGGGCCGTGGCGGTCAACGAGGCGACGCCGCCGGACGTGCTGGCGGCGCTCGTCAGCGGCGAGGGGCTGCCGCCCGCGCGGCGCTGCCTGGTCTGCGACCGCGAGGAGCCGCCGTTCACGCACAGCCCGGACTGCGTGCGGCCCGACTGCGATCTGCGGCCGGGCGCCTCCTGCGACGGCTCCCACGAATCCACCGCGCACGACATGCTGTGGGCGGCCCTGGAGAACCCGGCCACACCGGCCCAGGCGGTCGCGGGCTTCGCCGACCACCCGTCGATGCGGCTGCGGTGGGTGCTCGCCGCCCGTCCCGGTCTGCCCCCGGAGGCGTACGCGCGGCTCGCCGTGGATCCCACGCCCGGTGCCCGTGCCGACCTCGCCGAGAACCCCGCGATCGACGACACCCTGATCCGCGCGCTGGCCGACGACGCCTCCCCCGACGTTCGGCGCGGGCTCGCGCACAACCCGCGGGTGCCGCTCGACGCGCTCACCCGCCTGGCCGCCACCACCAGGATCGGCGGCACCCTCCTGCCGCGGATCGCCTCCGCCACGGCCGCCGAGGTCGAGGAACTGGCGCGGTCACCGCACGCGGTCGTACGGATGCTCCTGGCGCGACGGCGTGATCTGCCGGCCGCGATCCGTGACGCGCTGGCCGACGACCCCGACGCCAAGGTGGCCAAGTCCATAGCCCCGCACCCCGGCCTCTCCGAAGCGCGGTCGCGGGCCATGATCGATCGGCACGGGGTCCAGGTCATCGCCGGGGTGGCGGCCAACCCGGACGCCACCCCCGCACTGCTGGAGCACCTGTCCCGGCACAGGCCCCCCGCGCGAAGGGCTTTCCGCGAGATCGCCCGGCACCCCCACGCGACGGCCCCGGCGCTTCTCGCCTGCCTGGCGGACGAACGGGCGAAACCGATCGCCGCCGGTCACCCCGCACTCCCGCCCGAGGTCATCACGGACCTGCTCACCGACACCGACCCACAGGTGGCGGAAGCCGCGGCCGCCAACCCGTCGCTCCCATCCGCCCTCATGGAGAGGCTGACGAGGGGATTGCTGTCCTAGCGGTGCTCCGGCCGTGCTCCAGTCGGCGTCACCGGTGCCGAGCGCCCGCCGACCGGTGTGCGGCGGGCGACCCCCTCTTGTCGGATCTTCTCGGATTGCATAAACGTGCATGGAAACGTATAGTCATGCCATCCAAGAGGAGGGTTCCATGGCGGTACGCGTGGCGGTGGCAGGAGCGAGTGGTTATGCGGGCGGCGAAGTGCTGCGCCTGCTGCTCGCGCACCCCGAGGTCGAGATCGGTGCACTGACCGGCAACTCCAACGCGGGCCAGCGCCTGGGCGGGCTCCAGCCGCATCTGCTGCCCCTGGCCGACCGGGTGCTCCAGGAGACGACCGCCGAGGTCCTCGCCGGGCACGAGGTGGTGTTCCTCGCGCTGCCGCACGGGCAGTCCGCCGCCGTGGCCGAGCAGCTCGGCCCGGACGTGCTCGTCGTCGACATGGGTGCCGACTTCCGGCTCAAGGACCCGGCGGACTGGGAGCGGTTCTACGGCTCGCCCCACGCCGGTACCTGGCCCTACGGCCTCCCCGAACTGCCGGGTGCCCGCGCCACGCTGGAGGGGTCCAGGCGCATCGCGGTACCCGGTTGCTACCCCACGGCCGTGACGCTGGCCCTGTTCCCGGCGTACGCGGCGGGCCTCGCCGAGAGCGAGGCCGTGATCGTCGCCGCCTCCGGCACCTCCGGCGCGGGCAAGGCGCCCCGGGCGAACCTGCTGGGCAGCGAGGTCATGGGGTCGATGACCCCGTACGGCGTCGGCGGCGGCCACCGGCACACCCCCGAGATGATGCAGAACCTCGGCGGGGTCGCCGACGGGCCGGTCTCCGTGTCCTTCACCCCGACCCTCGCCCCGATGCCCCGCGGCATCCTCGCCACGTGCAGCGCGAAGGCGAGGCCCGGCGTCACCGCCGACTCCGTGCGCGCCGCGTACGAGAAGGCCTTCGCCGACGAGCCGTTCGTCCATCTGCTCCCCGAGGGACAGTGGCCCGCCACGGCGTCCGTCTACGGTTCCAACGCCGTTCAGGTGCAGGTCGCGTACGACGAGGCCGCGGGCCGCATCATCGCGATCAGCGCCATCGACAACCTCACCAAGGGCACCGCCGGTGGCGCCCTCCAGAGCATGAACATCGCCCTCGGACTCCACGAGACGACGGGGCTTTCCACGATCGGAGTCGCACCGTGAGCGTGACGGCAGCCAAGGGATTCACGGCGGCGGGCATCGCCGCCGGAATCAAAGGGAACGGCAACCCGGACCTGGCCCTCGTGGTCAACAACGGGCCCCGCCTCGCCGCCGCGGGCGTCTTCACCTCCAACCGTGTGAAGGCCGCTCCGGTCCTCTGGTCCGAGCAGGTGCTGAAGGGCGGCCAGGTCTCCGCCGTCATCCTCAACTCCGGTGGCGCCAACGCCTGCACGGGCCCCAAGGGCTTCCAGGACACGCACGCGACCGCCGAGAAGGTCGCGGAGGTCCTCGACGGGCACAACGCGGGCGAGATCGCCGTCGCCTCCACCGGCCTCATCGGCGTACACCTGCCGATGGACAAGCTGCTGCCGGGTGTCGGGACGGCCGCCGCGCAGCTCTCCGAGCACGGTGGTGAGAAGGCCGCCATCGCCATCAAGACCACCGACACCGTGCACAAGACGTCCGTCGTCTCCAAGAACGGCTGGACCGTCGGCGGCATGGCCAAGGGCGCGGGCATGCTCGCTCCCGGCCTCGCCACCATGCTCGTCGTCCTCACCACCGACGCCGACCTCGACAGCGAGACCCTGGACAGGGCCCTGCGGGCCGCCACCAGGGTCACCTTCGACCGCGTCGACTCCGACGGCTGCATGTCCACCAACGACACCGTGCTGCTGCTCGCCTCCGGGGCCTCCCGAGTGGCCCCGGACTACGACGAGTTCGCGGAAGCCGTGCGCGCGGTGTGCGACGACCTCGGACAGCAGCTGATCCGGGACGCCGAGGGCGCCGGCAAGGACATCAAGGTCGAGGTCGTCAACGCCGCGACCGAGGACGACGCCGTCGAGGTGGGCCGCTCCATCGCCCGCAACAACCTCCTCAAGTGCGCCATCCACGGCGAGGACCCCAACTGGGGACGGGTGCTGTCCGCCATCGGCACCACGCAGGCCGCCTTCGAGCCCGACCGGCTCAACGTCGCCATCAACGGCGTCTGGGTGTGCAAGAACGGCGGCGTCGGCGAGGACCGCGACAACGTCGACATGCGCTACCGCGAGGTGCACATCGTCGCCGACCTCGCCGCCGGGTCCGAGACCGCCACCATCTGGACCAACGACCTCACCGCCGACTACGTCCACGAGAACAGCGCGTACTCCTCATGAGTGCCACGCGGAAGCACACCGCCCTCCCGAAAGCCCGCATCCTCATCGAAGCGCTGCCCTGGCTGACCCGCCACAGCGGCAAGACGGTCGTCATCAAATTCGGCGGGAACGCCATGATCGACGAGGACCTGAAGGCCGCCTTCGCCCAGGACGTCGTCTTCCTGCGGCAGGCCGGCCTCAACGTGGTCGTCGTGCACGGCGGCGGCCCGCAGATCAGCGCCGCCCTCGACAGACACGGCATCGTCAGCGAGTTCAAGGCCGGTCTGCGCGTCACCACCGAGGACGCCATGGACGTCGTACGCATGGTGCTCGCCGGACAGGTGCAGCGCGAGCTGGTCGGGCTGCTCAACCAGCACGGGCCGCTCGCCGTCGGACTGACCGGTGAGGACGCGCACACCATCACCGCCACCAAGCACCAGCCCGAGATCGACGGCGAACTGGTCGACATCGGGCGGGTGGGCGAGATCACCGCGATCGACACGGGCGCGATCGAGGCACTGCTCGCCGACGGCCGCATCCCGGTCGTCTCGTCGATCGCCCGTAGCCAGGACGACCACCATGTCTACAACGTCAATGCTGATACGGCGGCTGCGGCACTCGCTGCTGCTCTGGACGCCGAGACCCTCATGGTCCTCACGGACGTCGAGGGCCTCTACGAGGACTGGCCCAACAGCGACGAGGTGATCAGCCGCCTCACCGCTTCCCAGCTGGAGAAGCTGCTGCCGGAGCTGTCCTCCGGCATGGTGCCGAAGATGCAGGGCTGCCTGCACGCCGTACGCAACGGCGTCCAGAACGCCCGCGTCATCGACGGCCGGGTCCAGCACTCGATCCTGCTGGAGATCTTCACCGACGAGGGCATCGGCACGATGGTCGTGCCAGATGCGGAAGAGGGGGACGCTGTATGACCGCCAACGACGAGCTGACCCAGCGGTGGCAGGGCTCGCTCATGAACAACTACGGCACCCCGAAGCTGTCGCTCGTCCGCGGCGCGGGCACCAGGGTGTGGGACGCCGACGGCAAGGAGTACGTCGACTACGTCGGCGGTATCGCGGTCAACGCGCTCGGCCACGCCCACCCGGCGATCGTCGAGGCCGTCAGCACCCAGATCGCCTCCCTCGGCCATGTCTCCAACCTGTTCATCGCCGAACCGCCCATCGCCCTCGCCGAACGGCTTCTCGAGCACTTCGGCCGCGACGGCAAGGTCTTCTTCTGCAACTCGGGTGCCGAGGCCAACGAGGGCGCCTTCAAGATCGGCCGGCTGACCGGGCGGACCCACATGGTCGCCACCGAGGGCGGCTTCCACGGCCGGACCATGGGCGCCCTCGCCCTCACCGGCCAGCCCGGCAAGCAGACCGGCTTCCACCCGCTGCCCGGCGACGTCACCCACGTCCCGTACGGCGACGCGCAGGCCCTGGCCGCCGCGGTCACCGAGGAGACGGCCCTCGTCATCATCGAGCCCGTCCAGGGCGAGAAGGGCGTCGTGGTCCCGCCGGCCGGCTATCTGAAGGCCGCGCGGGCCATCACGGCCGCGACCGGCTCGCTGCTGGTCCTCGACGAGGTGCAGACCGGCGTCGGCCGGACCGGGCACTGGTTCGAGTACCAGGCGCACGAGGGCGTCCTGCCGGACGTCGTCACCCTCGCCAAGGGGCTCGGCGGCGGACTGCCGCTCGGGGCGACCGTCGCCTTCGGCCGGGCCGCCGACCTGCTCCAGCCCGGCCAGCACGGCACCACGTTCGGCGGCAACCCGGTCGCCTGCGCCGCCGGACTCGCCGTCCTGGAGACCATCCGGGCCGAGGGCCTGCTGGAGAACGTCAAGCGGCAGAGCGAGAAGCTGCGCGACGGAATCGAGTCCCTCGGCGACCCGATGATCGACCATGTCCGTGGTGCGGGCCTCCTGCTGGGTATCGTGCTCACCGAGCCGCTCGCGCCCCTGGCGCAACAGGCCGCGCAGGACGCCGGTTTCCTGGTGAACGCGCCCGCCCCCGAGGTCGTACGGCTGATGCCCGCGCTCACCATCGGGGACGCGGACGTGGATGCCCTCCTCCAGGCGCTGCCCGGCATCCTCGACGCGGCGCGGGCGGCGCACGAAGCCAGTGGGGACGGACGAGCCGGGGAATGAGACGACGATGAGCCAGGCGCAGGAGCACGACCAGGCGGGGCCCGCCGTGCCACAGACCCGCACCGCACGCCACCGGCGGATCGTGGACATCCTCAACCGGCAACCTGTGCGGTCGCAGAGCCAGTTGGCGAAGCTGCTGTCCGACGACGGGCTGAGTGTCACGCAGGCGACGCTCAGCCGGGACCTGGACGAGCTGAACGCGGTGAAGATCCGCAACACCGACGGCGACCTGATCTACGCGGTGCCGAGCGAGGGGGGCTTCCGCACCCCTCGGGCGCCGCTGGGGGAGTCGGCGAAGGAGGAGCGGATGCGGCGGCTCTCCGCGGAGCTGCTGATCTCCGCGGAGGTTTCGGCGAACCTGGTGGTTCTGCGTACGCCGCCGGGGGCGGCCCAGTTCCTGGCCTCGGCCATCGACCAGGCGGAGCTGCACGACATCCTGGGGACCATCGCCGGTGACGACACGTTGCTGTTGATCAGCCGGGATCCCCTGGGCGGGCAGGCGTTGGCCGATCACCTGCTGCGGTTGGCACAGAACGGGCACTGAGGGGCACTGAGGGGGTGCTTCGCGAGGACGACGACCGCAGGCGTGAGGGGAACGCCCCCGGTCAGCCCAGCCGCCGGGCCAACCCTCCCGTGCAGCGGACCTCGTCGCCCGCCGTGATGAGCAGTGCCTCCGTGTCGTCCAGGGACTCCAGCCAGGCCAGGCCCTCACGGGACCCCATCGCGAAGGCCGCGGTCGCCCAGCAGTCCGCCCAGGTCAGACGGGGGGCGACGACCGTCACCGAGACCAGGTCCGTCACGGCGGACCTACCGGTGCGCGGGTCGACGATGTGGGCGCCGCGCTCGGCCGTGCCGGAGGTGGCCACGGCGAGGCGGTCGGCACCGGCTGCGGTGACGACGGCGGCGAGGCCCCCGGGGCGGAGGGGATCGGCCACGCCGACGCGCCACGGCCGCTCGGGTCCGGGGACACCGCACAACTGGACGTCACCGCCCCCGTTCACGCTCACCCCGGTCGCCCCGGCCTCGACCAGACGCCGGGCGGCCCGTTCGGTGGCCCACCCCTTCACGAGCCCGGTCGGATCGAAGCGGCCCTCGTACGTGGCGCTGAACCAGCCGCCGCTCAACCGCTCGGCCTCGGCGCACAGTTCGAGCACCTCGCCGACCTCGGGACGGCACTCCTCGATCGTCACCTCGCCCCGGGCCAGCCGGGAGATCTGACTGTGCTCGCGGTAGGTGCTGAACACCTCGTCCACGGCGTGGAGTCCGGCCACCGCCTCGTCGAGCGCGGCCCTGACCGCCGCGGGCTCGCCTCCTCGGACGTCGAAGGAGAAGACGGTGCCCATGACCTCCTCGGCGTGCCGCAGCTGGGAGAGCGCGGCGGCCCCGGCGGGTTCGGCCACCGGATCAGCCGGCCTGGTCCAGCGCGGACTGGAGGGACTGCTTGTAACCGCCGCTGGTGTATGTGGCGCCCGAGACAGCATCGATGTCAGCGCTCCCTGCCGAGACGGCGTTCTGGTTGAGCTTGGGGATGGCGGTACCGCTGATCTGGGTGGAGCGACCGCCGGTGGGCTGCTGCAGCGCCTCGGCGTTGGTGATCTTGCCGTCGATGACCGTGACACGGACCTGGACCGGTCCGTAGTCCGTCTTGATGGCGGAGCCGGTGAGCACCTGGGTGCCCGTCGACTGCCCGGCCCCGGACTTCTCGGCACCCTCGGCGTCGCCGCCCGTGTCCTGCGCGTCGCCGCCCGCCTCGACCTCGGTGCCCGAGTCCTGCGCCTTGCCGGCCTGGTCCAGGGCGGACTGGAGGGACTCCTTGTAGCCCGCGCTGGTGTAGGTGGCGCCGGAGACGGCGTCGATGTCGGCGCTGCCCGCGGCCACGGCCGCCTGGTTGAGCTTCGGCACCGAGTCACCGGTGATCTGGGTGGAGCGACCACCGCTCGGCGCCTGCACGGCCTCGGCCTTGGTGATCTTGCCGCCGCTGACCGTGATCCGGACCTGGACCGGCCCGTAGTCGGTCGTGACGGCGGTACCCGTGAGTACCTGGGTGCCCGAGTCCTGCGCCTTGCCGGCCTGGTCCAGGGCGGACTGGAGGGACTCCTTGTAGCCCGCGCTGGTGTAGGTGGCGCCGGAGACGGCGTCGATGTCGGCGCTGCCCGCCGCCACGGCCGCCTGGTTGAGCTTGGGGATGGCGTCGCCGCTGATCTGGGTGGAACGGCCGCCACTGGGCTGCTGCACGGTCTCGGCGTTGGTGATCTTGCCACCGTTGACGGTGATCCGGACCTGGACCGGGCCGTACTCGGTCGTGACGGCGGTACCCGTCAGGGTCTGCGCACCGGCCGCCACCCCGCCCTGTGCCGAAGGCGCGCCCCCTGCCGCCTGCACCGATCCGGCGTCCGACGCCGGCTTCAGCGACAGCAACAGCACGATGCCGGACACGGTGGCGGCGGTGGCGAGCAGGGTCCGCCGGATGGGGTGGCTCTTCTTCATCGCTCCTTCAGCTCCTGAGGTGTGAAGTCTCGCGGGGGAGACCCGTGGGGCGAACCCGTGGGAAACCCATGGCAGAAGTCGGGGTGGGGCGGTCGTGGAGACCTACGGCTGGGACGGTCGGGCGGGTGGGACCGGCGGCGAGCGGTCCCGTCGCTCACATCTCGAACGACTCGTGGTGGATACGGCGGGTCGGGACGCCCGCGCCGCGCAGCGCCTCGTAGACGCCCTGGGCGAAGCCGGGCGGCCCGCACAGGAAGACGTCGTGGCTCTCGATGTCCGGGATCTTGCGGCGCAGGGAGTCCGGCGAGATGTCGGGGCGTTCGCCCTCCGGGCTGTTCACCGCGTACATCAGGCGCGCCCCGCGCTCCTCCGCGATCTGCGCCAACTCGTCCCACAGGGCCAGGTCCTGGGTGGTGTTGGCCCGGTAGAGCAGGGTCAGGTCACCGGCCGCGCCGGGCAGCGTCTCGAACAGGGCCCGCATCGGCGTGATGCCCACACCGCCGGCCACCAGCAGCACCTTGCCCCGGCTGCGCTTGCCGGCCGTGAGCGCCCCGTACGGGCCCTCGGCCCACACGCGGGTGCCGGGCTCCAGGTCGCGCAGGGCCGAGCTGTGGTCGCCGATCGCCTTGACCGTGATGCGCAGCATGTTGGGCCGGGGCGCCGCCGACAGCGAGTACGGGTGCGAGCTGAACCGCATGCCCGGCGCGAGGAACCGCCAGCGGAAGAACTGCCCGGCCTCCGCGCCCATCCGGTGCAGCTTGCGTCCGCTCATCAGCACCGAGACGATGCCGGGCGACTCCTCGATGACCGCCTCGACCCGCAGCCGGTGCTTCACGTTCAGCTTGATCGGGACCATGATCCGGTACCAGACCACCAGCGCGGTCACCGAGCCGTACAGCGCGTACCAGCCGGTCTTCGCGGCGGGTGTGGCGGCGAACTCGTTGCCGGTGGTGATCTGGTGCCAGAACGTCAGGAACGTGGCCGCGTACGTCAGCAGGTGCGTGTGGTACCAGAGGTCGTACGGGATGCGCTTGCGCACCGGGCCGATCGAGATGAGCCCGATGAACACCAGCAGACCGGTGCCGATGGCGGCCTTGCCCATGTCCGGCAGCTGGTTGATCGAGTCGATCGTCTGCTGGAGGATCGCGGTGTGGGTGAGGCCGGCCTGGAGGGCGTACCCGTACATCGTGAGGACGACGTGCGCGACGACCAGGCAGAGCGTGTAGCGGCCGGTCATCGCGTGCCAGCGGGCCACCCGGTCGGAGCCGACCCGGCGCTCCAGCGCGGGCACCCGGGCCATCTGGAGCACCACCAGGGCCATCAGGTACCCGCCGAGCAGGCCTGTGATCCGCCCGGCGTTGACCATCTTGCTGCCCTGGTCCGCGATGGACGGGGTGTTGTCCCACCACAGCCACACCACCGCGGCCGCGCCCGCCCAGAAGGCGATCAGCAACGGGACTGCGGGGGAACGACGAGGTCGGATGCGGCGCATCGTCTGGCGGCGCGCTGCGCGACCTCCGGCGATCGTGGACACGGTTCCTCCGTGGTGGGCTGGACCCTTGGCCCACACGTACGTGCAGGGAGTGCCGCGTGTTCAACCGAGTGAACAACTGCCTCGCGGAACGCGCGGTCCCGGGTGACGGCCGCGGGCCCGACAGCCGCCCCGATCGCGAGGCGCGGCTTTCGTCCCGCTACGCGAACGGGCGCTCAGGCGCCGGAGGGCGGCAGCGGCAACGGCAGTCCGGGCAGTCCGTCCAGACTGGTCGCGATGTGGTCCTTGGAGTCGAAGTAGGCGCTGAGCGAGTCGTCGTCCTCGCGCGCGAAGCGTCTGCCGTGCAGGTCGCGGTCGTCCTCGTACGCCATGAACGGCACGGCGTACCCGCAGCTGTCGCGGATGCGCTCCGCCCGGACCACGATGACGGCGCGCAGGCCGTGCGGGGTGGGGTCGATGTCGGGGAAGCGGGCGAGGAGTCCGGTGAAGCGCGGGTCGTCGCGGAAGACGGCCTCACCCGTGCCGTGCACCCGCACGATGTTGGGCGGGCCCTGGAAGGCGCACCACATGAGGGTGATCCGGCCGTTCTCACGCAGGTGCGCGATCGTCTCCGCGTTGGACCCCGCGAAGTCCAGGTAGGCGACGGTCAGTTCGTCGAGGATCACGAAGGAACCCCGCAGGCCCTTGGGGGAGAGGTTGACCGTGCCGTCGGCGGACAGCGGCGCGGTCGCGGTGAAGAAGAGGGGCTGGGCCTCGATGAACGTACGCAGGCGGCCGTCGATGCTCTCGTAAGTCTTTCCCATGTCTAACGATTATCGACGGTAACGCTTCGCCTGTCTAAGGGATTGGGCTCTGATCTGAAAGAGCTGGGCCCGAAAACGCGAATTCCGGGTGGACCCCATCGCTGGGATCCACCCGGAATCAGGTCTTCCATGGCCGTCCCGGGCCCGCCGACCGTGGCACCGGACCGGTGACCGAGCCGGTCGACCATCGATCGGGGCGGTCACCTACTGGGCGAGCCGACGATCGATGGTTGAGCTGCCGGACTACGGTTCGAGCTGCCGGACTACTGGTTGAGCTGGCAGGGGGCGAGGGCTTCGAGGCCCTCGGGCTTGGCGGCGGCGCGGCCGATCGCGGTCTCGATGCGGTTCAGCGTGGCGACGCGCTTGTCCTCCAGCGGGCCGAGGATGGCGTTGTCGACGAAGTTGGCGCCGCCCTGGCCGACGGTGTCGATGAGGCGCTGGTTGGCCTCTGCGATCTGCGTGTCGAGGAGGGCCAGGTTGCGGTCGACCTCGGCCTGCGCGGAGGCGGGGATGGCCGGGAGGCTTCCCTCGACGGCCGGGCAGGTGATGGTGCCCGCGGCACCCGCGGCACCCGCGTCGCCCTCGGCACCGGCGTTGCCCGCTTCGGCGCCGGCCTCGCCCGCGCCCGCTTCCTCGCCGGCTCCGGCCGCCGCACCGGCGTCCGCCTCTTCACCGGCGCCTGCGGCGCCGCCCTCGTTGAGCTGGCAGGGGGCGAGGGCTTCGAGGCCCTCGGGCTTGGCGGCGGCGCGGCCGATCGCGGTCTCGATGCGGTTCAGCGTGGCGACGCGCTTGTCCTCCAGCGGGCCGAGGATGGCGTTGTCGACGAAGTTGGCGCCGCCCTGGCCGACGGTGTCGATGAGGCGCTGGTTGGCCTCTGCGATCTGCGTGTCGAGGAGGGCCAGGTTGCGGTCGACCTCGGCCTGCGCGGAGGCGGGGATGGCCGGGAGGCTTCCCTCGACGGCCGGGCAGGTGATGGTGCCCGCGGCACCCGCGGCACCCGCGTCGCCCTCGGCACCGGCGTTGCCCGCTTCGGCACCGGCCTCGGCGCCGGCACCGGCCTCGGCGGCCTCGCCGGCGCCCGCGGCGCCGCCCTGGACGAGCTCACAGGGGGCGAGGGCTTCGAGGCCCTCGGGCTTGGCGGCGGCGCGGCCGATCGCGGTCTCGATGCGGTTGAGCACGGCGACGCGCTTGTCCTCCAGCGGGCCGAGGATGGCGTTCTGGACGAAGTTGGCGCCGCCCTGGCCGACCGTGTCGATGAGGCGCTGGTTGGCCTCCTGGATCTGGGTCTGCAGCTGGGCGAGGTTGTTGGTGACCTCGGCCTGCGCGGAGGCGGGGATCGCCGGGAGGCTTCCCTCGACGGCCGGGCAGGAGATGGTGCCGGGGGACGCGGCGTCCTGCCCGTTGTTGTTGGCACCCTCACCGGCGAGGGCGGAACCCGCGATGACCGCTCCGGAGAGCACGACCGCGGCGGCGCCGCCGATGATCCCTACGCGACGCTTGTTGTACTTCGGAAGAGCCCTGGACATGCGGATGCCTCACTCGGGTCGGGTGTGGTCTGTGTGAACTAACGCGGCGCCTGCGTTCGGGGAGAGTTACGGGTAAGCGGTTTCGTTTGTTCAAACCTTTCTCTGCATCTCTCAAAGTTCTCCCAGATTGACGATTCATGCAGTGTTCTGCATACTCATGCATGACGGTGAACGCAGTGTGCGGAGAGACCGTGCCGAGCGCGACCTGGCCCGAGGCGTGTAACTCACCCGAGGCGTATAAAAGGTCCGCGGTCACATCCACCCCCTCTCTAGGAGCGACGCGAGTGAGCAGCAACAGCGGTGACGTACGGCTCTGGGGCGCCCGTTTCGCCGACGGTCCCGCCGAGGCCCTGGCGAAGCTGTCGGCGTCCGTGCACTTCGACTGGCGGCTGGCCCCGTACGACATCGCGGGCTCCCGCGCCCACGCGCGCGTGCTGCACAAGGCGGGCCTGCTCACCGAGGACGAGCTGACCCGGATGACCGCGGGCCTGAACCAGCTCGCAGCGGACGTGGCGTCGGGCGAGTTCGTCGGCACCGTCGCCGACGAGGACGTGCACACCGCCCTGGAGCGCGGTCTCCTGGAGCGCCTCGGCCCCGACCTGGGCGGCAAGCTGCGTGCCGGCCGGTCCCGGAACGACCAGGTCGCGACCCTCTTCCGGATGTGTCTGCGGGACCACGCCCGGACGATCGGCGGCCTGATCGCCGACCTTCAGGACGCGCTGATCGGCCTGGCGGAGGCCCACCCGGACACGGCGATGCCCGGCCGCACGCACCTCCAGCACGCCCAGCCCGTGCTCTTCGCCCACCACGTCCTCGCGCACGCCCAGTCCCTGTCCCGGGACGCCGAGCGGCTGCGCCAGTGGGACGAGCGCACGGCCGTCTCTCCGTACGGCTCGGGCGCCCTCGCGGGCTCCTCGCTGGGCCTGGACCCGGAGGCGGTCGCCAAGGATCTCGGCTTCGAGCACGGCAGCTCGGCCAACTCCATCGACGGCACGGCGTCCCGTGACTTCGTCGCCGAGTTCGCCTTCATCACCGCGATGATCGGTGTGAACCTCTCCCGGATCGCCGAGGAGGTCATCATCTGGAACACGAAGGAGTTCTCCTTCGTGACCCTCCACGACGCGTTCTCGACGGGCTCGTCGATCATGCCGCAGAAGAAGAACCCGGACATCGCGGAGCTGGCGCGCGGCAAGAGCGGCCGCCTGATCGGCAACCTGACGGGCCTGATGGCGACCCTGAAGGCCCTGCCCCTGGCCTACAACCGCGACCTCCAGGAGGACAAGGAGCCGGTCTTCGACTCCATCGACCAGCTGGAGATCCTCCTCCCCGCCTTCACCGGCATGATGGCCACCCTCACCGTCCACCGCGAGCGCATGGAGGAACTGGCCCCCGCCGGCTTCTCCCTCGCCACCGACATCGCCGAGTGGCTCGTCAAGCAGGGCGTCCCCTTCCGTGTCGCACACGAGGTGGCCGGCGAGTGCGTCAAGGCCGCCGAGGCCGAGAACAAGGAGCTCAACGACCTGACGGACGACCAGTTCGCCAAGATCTCCTCCCACCTGACCCCCGAGGTCCGCACGGTCCTCAACGTCCCCGGCGCCCTCGCCTCCCGCAACGGCCGAGGCGGTACGGCCCCGAGCGCGGTGGCGATCCAGCTGGCGGAGATCAAGACGGACGTGGCGGCCCAGCACGCGTGGGCGACTGCCAAGAAGAGCTGAGGGTAAGCGCCCTGAAAGGGGCGCGGGGAACTGCGCGACCAGCCCCCACCGAACCCGCACCTGGGGGGTCGAAGGGGCGCAGCCCCTGAAGGACGGGACGGGTAGGGGCGGCGGGGGCGAAAACTCCCCGGAGCCACCACACCACTCAACGAAGGTCGTCGCGGGTTACGTTGGTCGAGCCCCAAGGAGCCGACCGAACGGAGCCCGCGATGCCCTTCGCCCGACTGGCCGCAGCGACAACCCCCACCTGCCACCTC
Organism: Streptomyces sp. NBC_01314; assembly: GCF_041435215.1. Taxonomy (NCBI): domain Bacteria; kingdom Bacillati; phylum Actinomycetota; class Actinomycetes; order Kitasatosporales; family Streptomycetaceae; genus Streptomyces; species Streptomyces sp. NBC_01314. The sequence continues at coordinate 9,089,987 of NZ_CP108394.1, forward strand.
GGACTCGGCCTCGCCGCAGTCGCCCGCCCCGGCTACATCAACCTCGGCCGCGACGCCGACCTCGGAGAGACCCGCACCGTCGAGGCCCTCCGCACCCGCACCCACGAACTCCTCGACGCCGCCCACGCCCAGGGCGTCCGCTACTTCGACGTGGCCCGCTCGTACGGCCTTTCGGAGGAGTTCCTCGCCGACTGGCTGAGGTCCCGCCCCGACATCGGCGACATCGTCGTTGGCAGCAAGTGGGGCTACACCTACACGGCCGACTGGACCACCGACGCCGAGAAGCACGAGGTCAAGGACCACAGTCTCCAGACGTACGAGCGGCAGCGCGCCGAGAGCGCCGAACTGCTCGGCGACCGGCTCGACCTCTACCAGATCCACTCGGTGACCCCGGACAGCCCGGCCCTCACCGACAAGGAACTCCACGCCAGGCTGGCGGAGGCCGCCGCCCAGGGCGTCACCATCGGCTTCTCCACCAGCGGTCCGGCCCAGGCGGAGGCCATCCGTACCGCCCTCGCCGTGACCGTGGACGGCGAACCCCTCTTCCGTGCCGTCCAGTCGACGTACAACGCGCTGGAGACCTCCGCGGCGCCCGCCCTCGCCGAGGCGCACGACGCCGGGCTCACCGTGATCGTCAAGGAGGGCATGGCCAATGGCCGGCTGGCCGGCCCGCACGCCCCGGCCGCGCTCAGGTCCGTCGCCGAGCAGACCGGGCTCGGCTGCGACGCGGTCGCCCTGGCGGTGGTCCTGCGACAGCCGTGGGCCGGCGTCGTCCTCTCCGGCGCCGCCACCACCACGCAACTCGCCTCCAACCTGCACGCGGCGGTCGTGGACCTCGACGACGAGCAGCTGACCGGCCTCGCGGACCTGGTCGAGGACCCGCGGACGTACTGGGAGAAGCGCGGACAGCTGCCCTGGCACTGAGAACCGCCGCCCCGAGCACGGAAAGACCCTGCTGAACCCTGCTGAGTGCCTCACCGGGACAGTCAACATGAGACGTCCATGCCCGCGATGAGACATAGATGTCTCAAATGGGCTATGGTCGTCTCATGGCCGTCGATCGTGAACACGTGCTGCGCAGCGCAGCCGCCCTGCTGACCCGCAAGTCCACAGCGACGATGGACGAGGTCGCGAAGACCGCCGGGATCAGCCGGGCCACGCTGCACCGCCATTTCGCCGGGCGCGACGCGCTCGTACGGGCGCTGGAGGCGCTCGGTATCGCGGAGTGCGAGGCCGCGCTCGATGCGGCCCGCCCGACCGACGGACCGGCACCCGAGGCCGTACGACGGCTCGTGCGGGAGATCGAACCGGCCGCGGGCCTTCTCGCCTTCCTCTACACCGAGAACCAGCTGTTCGAGGGGGAGCAGCAGCACGAGGGCTGGTCCCGGATCGACGACCGTGTCGCGGCCCTCTTCAAACGCGGCCAGGCGGCCGGCGAGTTCCGTATCGACCTCACCCCGGCCTGGCTCACCGAGGCGCTGTACGGCCTGCTGGCCTCCGGCGCCTGGGCGGTCTCGGAAGGCCGCGTGGCCTCCAAGGACTTCACCTTCATGATCGCCGAGCTGCTGCTCGGCGGCGCACTGCGTCATCCCGAACAACCGGGACATGCCGAAAAACCGAGAGAGGAATCATGACCAGCACCCTGCAGCCGGCCCGCACGACGGAGGCGGAGAAGAGGCCGGGCCGTTGGCTCGCGCTCTCCGTCCTCGTGCTCGCCGTGCTGCTGGTGGCCGTCGACGCGACCGTCCTCGGTCTCGCGACCCCCTACATCAGCGAGGACCTCAAGCCCTCGGGCACCCAGCTCCTGTGGATCGGTGACGTCTACTCGTTCGTCATCGCGGGCCTGCTCGTCTCGGCCGGCAGCCTCGGCGACCGCATCGGCCGCAAGAAGCTGCTGCTCGTGGGAGCCACGGCGTTCGGCGCGATATCCGTGCTCAACGCCTACGCCACGACGCCCGAGATGATGATCGTCGCGCGGGCGCTGCTGGGCGTCGCGGGCGCGACCCTGATGCCCGCCACCCTCGCCCTGATCCGCAACCTCTTCCACGACCCGCGCGAGCGCAGCCTCGCCATCGGCATCTGGGGCGCCACGGCCTCCGCCGGCACGGCGGTCGGCCCGGTCGTCGGCGGGTTCCTGCTGGAACACTTCTGGTGGGGCTCGGTCTTCCTGATCAACCTGCCCGTGATGGCCGTCCTCGTCCTCGTCGGCGTCAAGCTGCTGCCCGAGTCCCGCCACCCGAGCCCGGGCCCGTGGGACGTGCTCAGCGTCGGCCTGTCGCTGGTCGGCATGATCGGTGTCGTGTACGCGGTGAAGGAGACCGCCACCCACGGCGTCGACGGCAACGCGCTCGCCGCGGGCCTCTTCGGCATCGCTGGACTGTCCCTCTTCGTACGCCGTCAGCTCACCCTGCCGCACCCACTGCTGGACATGCGCCTGTTCCGCAACCGGGGTTTCTCCGGCGCCGTCCTCGCCGACCTGCTGACCATTCTCGGCCTGTCCGGCCTGGTGTTCTTCCTCTCGCAGTTCCTGCAACTCGTCCAGGGGCGACGCCCGTTGGAGGCAGGCCTCGCCGAACTGCCGGCGGCCGTCGGCGCGGTGGTCGCGGGCCTGCTCGCCGGAGCCGCCGCCCGCCGCTTCTCGGTCCGCTCCGTGGTCGCGGGCGGCCTGGCGGCCATCGGCGTGGCCCTCGCCCTGCTCACCCTGGTCGACCGGTCCACCGGCTATCCCCTGATCGGCGCTGCGCTGCTGATCGTCGGCGTCGGCGCGGGCTTCTCCTTCACCGTCACCGCCGACGTCATCCTCTCCAGCGTCCCGAAGGAACAGGCGGGGTCGGCTTCGGCGGTCTCCGAGACGGCGTACGAGTTGGGGGCCGCCCTGGGCATCGCGGTCCTGGGCTCGATCGTCACGGGCGTCTACCGCGACTTCGCCGCACCCGCGGGCACCCCGGCCGAGGCCCGCGAGTCACTGGGCGGAGCGATGGAGGCGGCGGCGGGCATGCCGTCGAACGCGGCGCAGGAAATGCTGGCATCGGCTCAAGCGGCCTTCGTCGACGGCCTGGCCATCGCCGCCGGCGCAGGCGCGGCTGTTCTCCTGGCAACAGCAGCGGCAGCTTGGTTCCTGCTTCGCGGCCAACGGTTGGACAGCAGGGCTTAGGGGCGCGGGGAACTGCGCGACCAGCCCCCACCCACCCGCAGCCAACGAACGACCGAAGACCCCCGCACCCCCAGCGGAGCGGCGTCGCGGAGCTACGCCGCCTCTTTCGCCTTCGACGCATACATGTCCACGTACTCCTGCCCCGACAGCCGCATGACCTCGGCCATCACGGAATCGGTCACCGCCCGCAGCACATACCGGTCCCGGTCCATGCCCTCGTACCGGGAGAACTCCATCGCCTCACCGAACCGCACAGTCACCCGATGCGGCCGGGGCAACCCCGCACCCCCCGGCTGGATCTTGTCCGTCCCGATCATCGCGAAGGGGACCACCGGCGCCCCGGTCATCAGCGTCAGCCGGGCGATCCCCGTGCGCCCCCGGTACAGCCGGCCGTCGGGCGACCGCGTCCCCTCGGGGTAGATGCCGAACAACCTGCCCTCGTCCAGCACCCGCCGCCCGGTCATGAGCGCGGCCACCCCGCCCCGGCCGCCGTCGCGGTCGACGGGGATCATGCCGACGCCGGTGAAGAACCAGGCCATCAGACGGCCCTTGATCCCCTTGCCGGTGACGTACTCGTCCTTGCCGATGAAGAAGACCTGCCGGTCGCAGACCAGGGGCAGGATCATCGAGTCGATGAAGGTCACATGGTTACCGGCGAGGATCACCGGACCGTCTCCCGGAATGTGCTCCACGCCCTCCACCCGGGGGCGGAACATCAGGCGCATGATCGGTCCGAGCACTGCCTTGATGAGCACGAAGCGGGACAACAGGCCCTCCCATGTCTAGCGTTCCGGTACAAGTCTGTGCAGGTGAGGACGATACTCCCGGCTCACGGGCCGGCGCACATCGGGTTCACCGAGTGGATACCAACAATTGACACGGCTTTACCTGCGCTGCCGTCCAGGTGGCGGGCTGTCACTCCCAGGAAATATGTGACGGACATCGCGTCACCGAACCGACACTCTGTCAAATTCCGCCTCTCGGGCGACACAAGGCGTCTTCCGCGTGTTCTGTCCCAGGTCTCCCGACGGTCACCTCAGGACACCTACGATCGTCCCGCTTTGACAGGTGCAGGGCATCACGGTGGAGGAGCCGGTCATGGGGACGCAGGAGTCACGGAAGTCGCAGGACTCGGACGAGCAGGGACGCGGAGCGGGCCGACGGGCGCTGCTGGGCGCCGCGATGCTCGGCGCGGGCGGAGCGGTCCTCGGGCTGCCGGCCACGGCGAGAGCCGACGGGGCCGAGCCGAGTGCGCAGTCGGGCGGCGGCTACCGGGGCCTGCCGGTGCCGACGATCATCGCGCACCGCGGCGCCAGCGGCTACCGCCCGGAGCACACGCTCGGCTCGTACCAGCTCGCCCTCGACCTGGGCGCGCACGTCATCGAGCAGGACCTCGTGCCCACCAAGGACGGCCATCTCGTATGCCGGCACGAGAACGACATCACCGGCACGACCGATGTCGCGGCGCACCCCGAGTTCGCCGCCCGGAAGACCACGAAGGCCGTCGACGGCGTCTCCTACACCGGCTGGTTCACCGAGGACTTCACCCTCGCCGAACTGAAGACCCTGCGTGCCAAGGAGCGCATCCCGGGCAACCGCCAGGAGAACACCCTCTACGACGGCCGCTGGGAGATCCCCACCTTCGAGGAGGTGCTGCGCTGGGCGGACAAGGAGGGCAGGAAGCGGGGCAAGCGGATCTGGCTGCACGTCGAGACCAAGCACCCCTCCTACTTCCGCAAGCTGGGCCTCGGGCTGGAGGAGCCGCTCGCCAAGCTGCTGCGTAAGTACGACCGTCACAAGAAGAACGCGCCGGTCTTCCTCCAGTCGTTCGAGCCGAGCAGCATCCAGCGCCTGAACCGCCTGGTCGACAGCCCCCTCGTCGTCCTGCTCTCCGGCGCCGCCACCCGCCCCTGGGACTTCGTCGAGGCCGGTGACCCGCGTACCGTCGCCGACCTGGTCAAGCCGGACGGGCTCGGCTGGATCGCCTCGTACGCCAACGGCATCGGCCCCACGCTCGACCTGATCATCCCGCGCGACGCGGGCGGCAACCTCACCACGCCGACCACCCTCGTCGCGGACGCGCACGCCAAGGGCCTGATCCTGCACCCCTACACCATGCGCAACGAGAACGCCTTCCTGCCGGCGAACTTCCGCAGGGGCACGGACGCCAACGCCTACGGCGACGCCTTCGGCGCGTTCAAGGTGTACTTCGACACCGGTATCGACGGCATCTTCACCGACAACGCGGACACGGGCCTGCTGGCCCACGCGGACTTCGTCAACGACTGACCCGTGGAATCGAACGTCAACGGATGACGCCCGTGCCCCGGTTGGGGTGACTCCCGTCCGCCCCGGCAACCCCTGCCGGGGCGGACGCGTCCCGGGGCATATGACACAAGACATGCTCACCACCCTCCGCCCCCTGCTGGTCGCGGAGGTGTCGGCCGAGGCCTACGCGGCCGGCGCCGAGGCGGGGGACCTGGAACAGGCGGTCTGGCTGCGTCTGCTGGAACGGCTCGACGCCGACGGCCCACCCGCGGACCCCGAGGGCTGGCTGCGCAGCGCCGTCCGCTTCGAGGCCCGCCTCAGCCGCCGCACGGCCCGGCTCGAACAGCCCTACGCCGCCGAGCCCGCCGACGAGCAAGCGCCCGGCCCCGAGCAGGAGGCCATGACGGCCGCCCGCCGCCGCGCGCTGTACGCGGCCGTGCGCCGGCTCCCCGGCCGCTGCCCCCGGCTGCTCGCGGCCCTGCTGTCCCCGAAGGACCTCACCTACCGTGAGATCGCGGGCGAGTTGGGTATCTCACAGGGCAGCCTCGGTCCGGAACGCTCCAGATGTCTGGGATGTCTTCGACGATTGCTGACCGCGGAGGTTGCGGCACGCGAACCACGGGGATAGGAGTGAAGGACATCGGGTGAGCAGGTGAGCGGGAGGCGTGCACACATGGGCATGAGCGTGACCATCTCGGTGGCGACCGGGCAGGACGCCGAGCAGATCTTCAGGCTGCAGTACCTGTGCTTCCAGAGCGAAGCGGCACTGTACGGCAACTACCGCATCGATCCGCTCGTCCAGAGCCTCGACTCGGTCCGTGAGGAGGTTGCCTCGGACTGTGTGTTCGTGGCCCGGCTGGGTGACGAGGTGGTCGGCTCCGTGCGCGGCGCCCTCGACGCCGACGGCACCGCGGCCATCGGCAAACTCTGCGTCCACCCGCGGCTCCAGGGCCACGGCATCGGCGCGAGGCTCCTGCGTGCCGCCGAGTCGGCCCTCGCGGAGGAGCGCGGCGCCACCAAGTTCCGCCTCAGCGCCGGTCACCGCAGCGAGGGCAGCCTCCGGTTGTACCGCCGGGTCGGCTACGAGACCGTGGGCACCGGCCAGGGCCGGGACGGCGTACCGATGGTGATCCTGGAGAAGCCGGCGGAGGCGTACGCCGCTACGGCGTGAAGGGGCGCGCGGCAGAGGGCGCCGCGTCAGGTCCGTCCGGCGGCCGACCGGTCCGCCGTGGCTTGTCGCGCCCACGCGGCGGAGCCGCGGTCGATACAGCCCCGCGCCCCTAACGGGGCGCCCGCGCACCCTTTCGCAACCAGTACATCGCCGTGACCGGAAGAATCACGGGAATGAACAGATACCCGATCCCGTAGTCCGACCACACCGTCCTGTCCGGAAACGCCGACGGCTCGACCAGCGTCCACGTGCCCACGATCAGCACGCCCGCCAGTTCCACCGCGCAACAGATCCGGGCCGCCCTCCGGGCGAACTCCCCGCCCCGCACCAGTGAGTACGTGATGAAGCCGTACACGACCCCGGCCGCGGCGGACAGCGAGTAGGCGAGCGGCGCGTGCTCGAACTCGGTCGAGATCTGCACGGCGGACCGCGACACCGCCCCGACCACCATCACGCCGTACAGCCACACCAGCAGCATGCCCGGCCCACTGATCAGCCGGGCCCGCTCGTTCTCCCGCGGCTCGTGGTCCGTGGTGGTCACGTCAGCCTCCCCAGATGTCGTAGAGCCGCACCTGCAGCACGGCGAGCACCACGCCGCCGGCCGCGACGGTCACGCTGCCCCAGCGGGTGCGCTCCGCCAGTGACATGAACCCGGTCACCGGGACGCAGACGAACGCCCCGAGGAGATAGGAGACGAAGATCGTGGTCCCCTGTTCCGGCTTCTCCCCGCGCGCCAACTGCACGATCCCGACGACCAGTTGCGCCAGGGCCAACACCGACACCACGGCCATGCCGATGAAGTGCCGGTCCTTGGTCGACTGATCGCGATACGCGGCCCAGCCGCACCAGGCGGCGAGCAGAAGCGCGGCGACGGCGGTCGTCACCGTCAGGGCAACAAGCATGCCGCGACCCTATTACGGCCCAAAACCCCGCCGCGCCCGGCCCCGGGCCTTGAAACCCGGGGGCCACGCATCGTGGCCTTGGCCACAACGGCAGGTGCCCGCATGGTGGACGTCACCTCGCGCACCTGCGGATATGCCTCTCAGGGCCGTCCGCTATACGGACAGGCCTCTCACACCTGCTTCATACATCTGCTTTACTGATCTCATGACCACGACGAGCTACCGCACCCTTGCGACCGAGGCGACGATGACGCCCGGTGCTCGTTGTATGTGTCGAATGTGCGCCTTCTAGAAGGCCCCGTACGCCGTTCCGCGTGACGGACCGAGCCTCCCGCGCATGTTCTCCCCCGGTTCCCTCGCCACCGCGAGAACCGTGTCGCGTCCCTGACAGCCTGCACCCGTGCCCGGGCACACCCACGCCCGCGTACTCGACAGTGACGGAAATCCAGTGATCACCACATCGGGCCTGACCAAGGTCTACCGAGGTCGCGGCCGCGAGACGACCGCTCTCGACGGCGTCGATCTGCATGTACGCGAGGGCGAGGTGTACGGCGTGATCGGCCAGTCCGGCGCCGGCAAGTCCTCGCTGATCCGCTGCGTCAACCTCCTCGAACGCCCCACCTCCGGAACCGTGACCGTCGCGGGCCAGGACCTGACCGCCCTGGCCGGCCGCGGCCCCCGCGCCGGCCGGGAACTCCGCCGGGCGCGCAGCCGTATCGGCATGGTCTTCCAGCACTTCAACCTGCTGTCCTCCCGCACCGTCCAGGACAACGTCGAGCTGCCCCTCGAAATCCTCGGCAGGTCCGGCAGGGACCGCTCCCGCAGGGCCCTGGAACTGCTCGACCTCGTCGGCCTCGCCGACAAGGCGAAGGCCTACCCGGCCCAGCTCTCCGGCGGCCAGAAGCAGCGCGTCGGCATCGCCCGCGCGCTGGCCGGCGACCCGAAGGTGCTCCTCTCCGACGAGGCCACCAGCGCCCTCGACCCGGAGACCACCCGCTCGATCCTGACGCTGCTGCGCGACCTGAACCGGCAACTGGGCCTGACCGTCCTGCTCATCACGCACGAGATGGACGTCGTCAAGACGATCTGCGACTCGGCCGCCCTCATGGAGAAGGGCCGGATCGTCGAGTCCGGCACGGTCAGCGAACTGCTCGCCACCCCCGGCTCCGAACTGGCCTCCGCCCTCTTCCCGGTGGGCGGCGAGGCCACCGGCGACGACCGGACGGTCCTCGACGTCACCTTCCAGGGCGAGACGGCGACCCGGCCGGTCATCTCGCAGCTCTCCCGTACGTACAACATCGACATCTCGATCCTCGGCGCCGCCATCGACACCGTCGGCGGCCTCCAGATCGGCCGGATGCGCATCGAGCTCCCCGGCCGCTACGAGGACAACGTCGTCCCCGTCGGATTCCTGCGCGAGCAGGGCCTGCAGATCGACGTGGTCGGCCGGGACATCCAGGCGTCCACGCTCGCGAAGGAAGGTGCCAAGTGACCTGGACCGAGATGTGGCCCCTGCTGGAGCAGGCGTGTTGGGACACGCTCTACATGGTCGGCTGGTCCACCCTCATCGCGATCGTCGGCGGTCTCCCGCTCGGCATCCTGCTCGTTCTCACGGACCGGGGCGGCCTGCTGCAGAACGTCCTCGCCAACAAGGTCATCGGGCAGATCGTGAACATCGCCCGCTCGATGCCCTTCATCATCCTGATGGTCGCGCTGATGGGCTTCACCCGCTGGGTCACCGGCTCGACGATCGGCCGCGAGGCCGCCATCGTGCCGCTCGCCATCGGCGCGATCCCGTTCTTCGCGCGCCTCGTCGAGACGGCCGTCCGCGAAGTGGACCACGGGCTCGTCGAGGCCGTTCAGGCCATGGGCGGCAACACCTGGACCGTCGTCCGCAGGGTCCTCGTCCCCGAGTCGCTGCCCTCGCTGATCTCCTCCGCCACCACGACCGTCGTCGCCCTCATCGGCTACTCGGCCATGGCCGGCACCGTCGGCGCGGGAGGCCTCGGCGACATCGCCATCCGGTACGGCTACCAGCGCTTCGAGACCGAACTGATGTGGATCACCGTGGCGGTCCTCGCGGTCGTCATCTCCGTCATCCAGTTCGCCGGTGACCACGCCGCCCGCGCCCTCCACCGGCGCGGCAGCCACACGGGCGCCGCACCGAGGCTTCGGCTGCTGAAGACCGAGCCCACCGCACCGACGGCCACCAAGGTCTAGCCCGCACCGCGGGTACCCGCAAATTTTCCCGTCCCACCCAAGACGGGATCACTCCGCCCAAAAGGAAAGGCACTTTTCGTGCGTAACACCACCAAACTGGCAACCGCCGTACTTACCGTCGGAGCCCTCACCCTCGGACTCACCGCCTGCGGCGCGGACAAGGCCGACAACGCCTCCGACACGAGCGGTCCGCTGGTCGTCGCCGCCAGCCCCACCCCGCACGCCGACATCCTCAACTTCGTGAAGGCCAACCTGGCCAAGGACGCGGGCCTGGAGCTGGAGGTCAAGGAGTTCAGCGACTACGTCCTGCAGAACCCGGCCACGGAGGACGGGTCCGTCGACGCCAACTACTTCCAGAACCAGCCGTACCTCGACGACTACAACAAGAAGAACGGCACCGACATCGTGCCCGTCGTCACGGTCCACCTGGAACCCCTCGGCCTGTACTCGAACAAGGTCGAGAGCGTCGGCGCCCTCAAGAGCGGTGCGAGCGTCGCCATCCCGAACGACACCGTCAACGAGGCGCGTGCCCTGCGGCTGCTCGACGCGAGCGGGATCATCACGCTCAAGGACGGCGTCGGCATCGACGCGACCCCCGCCGACATCACCGAGAACCCGAAGAAGCTCCAGTTCAAGGAGTTGGAGGCGGCCCAGACCCCGCGCTCCCTGGACGACGTCGACGCCGCGGTGATCAACGGCAACTACGCTCTCGAAGCCGATCTCTCGCCCGCCGACGACGCCCTCGCCGTCGAGCCCGCCAAGGACAACCCGAACGGCAACTTCCTCGCCGTCAAGAAGGGCAACGAGGACGACCCGCGCGTCGAGAAGCTCGCCAGGCTCCTCACCTCCGACGAGGTCAGGAAGTTCATCGAGGACAAGTGGAGCAACGGCTCCGTCATCCCTTCCTTCTGATCGGCCCTCCGGCCGTTCCTCTCGCCGCTCTTCCGAATCGGCGGCACGTATACGGCGTATCGCCACGCATGGGGTCCGCTCCCTCACGGGGAGTGGGCTCCATGGTGCGATTGAGTGCTTTCATGCTGCATGCTGGGCAGTTCAGCAGGCTCTCAAAGTTTTCGAAGGTTACGGAGCGGCGCATGATGAGGACCTTTCCCGACATCTCCATCAGCACGGATCGGTTGGTTCTGCGCCCGTTCGACGAGGACGACATCCAGGCGTTCATCGAGATGATGAACGACGAACAGGTGATGGCCTGGACCGATGTCCCGCAGCCCTTCACCGAACGTGAGGCGCGTACCTGGACCACGGAGTACGCGCCCGCCGAACGCACCTCCGGACGCGGCCTGGACCTCGCGGTCACCGAGTTCCTCACCCAGCGACTGGTCGGCCTCATCCAGCTCACCAAGACCGACTGGCACGTGCGGTCAACGGAACTGTCGTACGTCGTCGCCCCCTGGGCGCGCGGTGAGGGCTACGCCTCCGAGGCCGCCCTCGCGACCGCCCAATGGCTGTTCCGTGAGCAGAAGTTCGAACGGATCGAGCTGCGCACCGCCGCCGACAACACCGCCTCCCAGCAGGTCGCGCAGAAGATCGGCTGTATCAGCGAGGGTGTGCTGCGCAACGCCTGTATAGCGCGCACCCGAACCGCCGAGGACGGCTGGACCGAGGTCCGCACGGACTTCATCGTCTGGAGCCTCCTCCCGGAGGACATCGAGGGCGTCGGCGAGGAACTGGCCGACAGTGGTGGTTTCGGCTCCTACTCGGACTGGAACTGAACAACCCACGGGTACACCTGAGGCCGTAAGCCCGGAAACCGGGTCCCACCGCGTCACCAGGTACTCTCACGGGACCCTGCGCGGGCATTCCCGACGACCTGCGAAGACCCTCTGGAGACTGACGACGATGGCCGACCGGGTCACGGTGATCGGCTGGGACGGCTCCCCCCTGACCGCCGCGGCGCGCTCCGCCCTCGCCGCCGCCACGCTGGTGGCCGGCGCGGCCCACCACCTCGCACTGCCCGAAGTGCCCCCGCCCGCCGAACGCATCCGCCTCGGCAGTGTCGCTCTCGCCGCCCGCCGCATCGCCGGCCACCGAGGCACCGCCGTGGTCGTCGCCGACGGCGACCCGGGCTTCTTCGGCGTCGTCCGCACCCTCAGGTCCCCCGAGTTCGGCCTGGAGGTGGAAGTCGTCCCCGGCGTCTCCTCCGTGGCCGCCGCCTTCGCCCGCGCGGGCATGCCCTGGGACGACGCGCAGGTGGTCGTCGCCCACCGCCGTACGCTGCGCCGCGCGGTGAACGTGTGCCGTGCCCACACCAAGGTCGCCGTCCTCACCTCACCCGGCGCCGGACCCGCCGAACTGGGCCTGCTCCTCGACGGAGTTCTTCGCACCTTCGTGGTCTGCGAGGAACTCGGCACGGAACGCGAGCGGGTCACCGTCGTCACCTCCGACAAGGCTGTCGACCGCACCTGGCGCGACCCCAACCTCGTCATCGTCATCGGCGGTCACGCCGGCGCGACCGAGGACGGCGGCTGGCTCGCCGGCCGTGACCCCGGCACCGGACCCCGCGGCTGGGCCCTGCCGTCCGGCGTCTACGGCGACACCATGGGCGAGGGCGAGGCCGAACTGCTGCGCTCCTCCCAACTGGCCCGCCTGGGACCGCGCGTGGGCGACCTCGTGTGGGACATCGGCTCCGGCAGCGGCGCCTTCGCCACCGACGCGGCCCGCTGCGGCGCCGCCGTCATCGCCGTCGACCGCGACTGGGAGGCCTGCGCCCGTACGACCCTCGCCGCCCGCCGTTTCGGCGTACAGCTCCAGGTGGTCCACGGCGCCGCCCCGCACATCCTGGAAGATCTCCCCGAACCCGACGTCGTGCGCGTCGGCGGCGGGGGAGCGGCGGTGGTCTCCGCCGTCGCCGACCGCCGCCCGCAGCGCATCGTCACCCACGCCCTGACCCGCCCCGCCGCCGAGCGTGTAGGACGGGACCTGAACGAGCACGGGTACGAGGTCCGCTGCGACTTCGTCCAGTCCGTGGAACTCGATACAAGAGCCTGGACGGAGCGGGAACGGAGTGTCGCGTTCCTGCTCAGCGGGACGCTGCCCGAACGTTCCCTGTGATTCGGTTGTCGTACCGGCGCGGTAGGCTGGCCGACTGTTGTACCGCACTTCGACACCCGGCACTTCGTCGGTCAATGTCCTAAAAACGCGCCCGTTTTGGGAGCGTGTGTGGTACGGCGAAACGGGGAGGATGCGCAACGTGGCGCAGTCCACAGCGGACCGTCGCGGACCAAGCTGTCGCGACGGCGGGACGACCGGGACAATGGCCCTTCAATGGCTTTGTCGATATGCAGCCGGGTCGTCACGTGCCGCTGGGCACGCACGCTCGTTCTTCACAGTGGGGCGGTAGGTGCGCCGTTCCCGGGCCAGCTGGCATGGAGGCACTAACCGATGGGCGAGGGGTACGCATGACCGACACCGGCCAGGTCCCGGGCGAGGGACTGCCGGAGAGCGCAGGCATGGTGGAGCAGCCGGGCGTCCCTGCGCCGGGTGCGTACACCTACCTCTCCGAAACCGCCGCCGAGGACGAAGACCTCCTGCTGCCGGGTGCCCAGGGCGCGTGGGGCAACGAGATGCCGCCGCCGGCCCCCGAGCCCGTCGTCCAGGTCGTCCACGAGCCCGTCGTCCACGAGCCCGTCGTCCACGAGCCGGGCCCGCACGAGATGTCCGGCCGGGACAGCGGCTCGCTCGACCTCGGCGCCGTCCGCGCCACCGTCGCTACCCCGGTCCCGCAGCCGCCTGTGGCCCGCCGTCCGCTGCATCTCGGCCCGCTCACCCCCGACGCCTCCGCCAGCCCGGTCCGCTCCCTCGCCGACCGCGGCCCGGCGGGTGCCCCCGTCCCGCCCGGCGCCGTACGCCAGCCCGGCCCGCCCACCACCGGCCACGAGTACCTCGACGTGCCCCAGCAGCCGGTGTCCCAGTGGGTCGGCGCCCCCGCCACGGCCGCCCCGGAAGTGGCTGTCGGGGGAGCGGCCGCAGAAACGGTCGTTCCGCAGGAGGCGCGGCTTTCCGTGGCCGTGGCGGAGACACCGCCGGCCGTGGAGTCACCGCAGGTCGCGGACGTGTCGGAGGAGTTCCAGGACGCCGAGGCCCTCCACCGGGCCCAGGACGCCGCCTACGCCCTGGCCCAGGAGGCCGCGGCCGCGCAGTTCCGAACCCCGGAGGCGGTGGGGACCCCGGTCGCCGCGCAGTTCCAGGTTCCGGAGGCGGCTGAAGCGCCGACCGCCGCGCAGACCGAGGTTCCGGAGGCGGTCGAGGCACAGGCCCACGCCCCGGAGATCGCGGAAGCGCCGGCCGCCGCTCAGGCACAGGTCCCGGAGAGCGTCGAAGCCCCCGAGCCGGCCCCGGAGACAGCCGTGGAGCCCTCGGCACCCGAGGCCGCCGAGATCGCGTCCGTAGTGGAGGCCTCGCCGTCCGAGGCTCCGCAGGGCCCCGAGCCGGTGGCGACGGCACCCGAGGCGCCGGCCTTCGAGGAGGCCGCGCCTGTTGCCCCGGCCACGCAGGTACCGGACGCGACGCCCTTCCCCCCGGCCGCCCAGAACCCCGAGCCGGTCCAGGCCGGGCCCGTCGTCGCGGCCCAGGACATCTCTCAGGTTCCCCAGGAGCCCGAGGAAATCACCGAGCCCGTCGACGCGTCCGTTCCGGCCCGCCTCACCGAGGCCGACGCACCGCCGCAGGCCGACACCGCGGCCGTGTCGCCCGCACCGGCCGACGCGGCCGTGGCGGAGCACACCGAGCAGGCGGTCGCCCCCGAGCAGCAGGCGCCGACCGCCGTTGCCGTTGAGCAGGCAGACTCCGGCGTGCCGGACCCGCAGTTCGCGACCGCCGCGCCGGACGAGCAGAGCGCCCTCGCGTCCCCGGACGAGCGCGCCGCCGACGCCGTACCGGACACCGCACAGGACGCCGCCCTCGCGCAGGACCCGCAGCAGCCGACGGAGGCCACGGTCCCCGAGGAGCCGCAGCTCACGGAGGCCGGGGCAGTCGAGGCCGGCACGTCGGAAGCCCTGACGGAGGCCGCACAGCCCCAGCACCCGGCCGAGGAGCCCCAGCCGTCGGCGCCCACGCAGCCGGAACCACCCGCGGTGCAGGGCCCTCAGGCCGCCGAGCCGGTCACACCCGCCGCGGACCAGGACCAGGATCACGACGAGAACGAGAACCAGAACGAGGACCGGCACGAGTCCGCGACGGCCCGGTCCGCCGAGACCGCTCCGCAGCCGGAGGCTGCTCAGCCGACCATGCTCGAAGCCGTAGTCGAGCCCGAGGTCACGGATGTGAACACGGCGGACCGGTCGGCCGAGGGCGCGGAGGCCCAGGAGGCCGCCCCCACCGACCTGTTGACCGGCGAGGCTTCGTCCGACCTGTCCGCCCCTTCGGAGCCCGCAGCCGACCAGGCGACCGAAGACCCCGCGCATGAAGACCCCGCGCATGAGGACCCCGCGCATGAGGACCCCGCGTCCGTGGCCCTCTCAGCCGCCGAGCCCCTCGCCGCCGATGCCCCGATCCCCGTGGCCTTCCAGATCGACGCCCCCCAGGGCGCCGTGGTCCAGCCCCTGACCGAGCCCGCCCCCGGCGCCGCGCTCGCGGGAGCCCTCCAGGAGCCCGCGCCCCAGGCCGACGCCGACCTGCGGCTGGGCCGGTCCGTGCCCGTCGGCGGCTCCGTGCCGACCACCCCGCACCCGGCCCCGACCCCGCCCCACGGGATGGTGGTCCCGCCGCTGCCCGCGGACGACCGGCAGACGCCCGTGGTCACCGAGTTCCCGCCGGCCGAGGGACAGGCGGAGGCAGCCGAGTCCACACCCGCCCCGGAGACCGCGGCCACGGTTCCCGCCCCCCGGGACTCCGAGGCCGAGACGATCGTCGTACCGCAGCCGCTCGTGGCGGCCGACGCGCACCCGGACGTCGTCCAGAACGCCGAGGACCTGGACACCAGGGCCGCCGACCAGGAGGACGGCGAAGCGGTGACGCCGGAGACAGAAGCAGTGGAAGCAGCGGCCGAAGAGAGCACGGCACCGGTGGAAGAAGCACCCGAAGGCGTACGGGAAGACGTAAGGGAAGAAGTACGGAAACCCACGGGCCCGGCCGCGCCCCCCTACGACGACGCCGAACGCGAGGCCGTCCTCAAGGTCATGCGTGAGCGCCGGGACATCCGCAACGGCTTCCGCGACGACCCGATCCCGCACGACGTGCTGCTCCGCGTCCTGGAAGCAGCCCACACGGCACCCTCCGTCGGCCACTCGCAGCCCTGGGACTTCGTCGTCATCCGCTCGGCCGAGACGCGCCGCACGATGCACGAACTCGCCCAGCGCCAGCGCGAGGCGTACGCGAAGTCGCTGCCGAAGGGCCGGGCGAAGCAGTTCAAGGAACTGAAGATCGAGGCGATCCTCGACACCCCGGTGAACATCGTCGTCACCGCCGATCCGACCCGCGGCGGCCGCCACACCCTGGGCCGTCACACCCAGCCGCAGATGGCCCCGTACTCCTCCGCCCTCGCGGTCGAGAACCTGTGGCTCGCGGCCCGCGCCGAGGGCCTCGGCGTCGGCTGGGTCAGCTTCTTCGACGAGCGCGAGATGGTCCGCGCCCTCGGCCTGCCCGACCACCTGGAAATCGTGGCCTACCTGTGCGTCGGGTACGTCGACGAGTTCCCGGAGGAGCCCGAGCTGATGCAGGCGGGCTGGGCCAAGCGCCGCCCGCTGTCCTGGGTCGTCCACGAGGAGACGTACGGCCGCCGCGCCCTGCCCGGCGCCGAGCCGCACGACCTGCTCGCCGAGACCGTCGCCGGTATCCGCCCGCTGGACGCCAAGGCGCTCGGCGAGGCGTGGGAGCGCCAGAAGCGGATGACCAAGCCGGCGGGCGCGCTCGGCATGCTGGAGATCATCTCCGCCCAGCTGTCCGGTCTGTCCCGGCAGTGCCCGCCGCCCATCCCGGAACCCGCGGCCGTCGCGATCTTCGCGGGCGACCACGGCGTCCACGCCCAGGGCGTCACCCCCTGGCCCCAGGAGGTGACGGCCCAGATGGTCGCCAACTTCCTCGGCGGGGGAGCGGTCTGCAACGCGTTCGCCAACCAGGTGGGCGCCGAGGTATGCGTCATCGACGTGGGCGTGGCGAGCGACCTCCCGGCCACCCCCGGGTTGCTGCCGCGCAAGATCCGCGCCGGTACGTCCGACATGACCACCGGTCCCGCGATGACCCGCGAGGAGGCCAAGCAGGCCATCGAGGTGGGCATCGAGACGGCCCGCGACCTTGTCGCGGCCGGCAACAAGGCGCTCCTCACAGGCGAGATGGGCATCGCCAACACCACGGCGTCCGCCGCCCTGATCGCCGTCTTCACCGGCGCGGACCCCGCCGAGGTCACCGGCCGGGGCACCGGCATCAACGACGAGACCCTCGCCCGCAAGACCGATGTCGTACGCCGTGCCATCGAGCTGCACCAGCCGGACCCCGCCGACCCCATCGGCGTCCTGGCGGCGATCGGCGGCTTCGAACACGCCGCCATCGTGGGTCTCCTCCTGGGCGGCGCCTCCTTGCGTACGCCGGTGATCCTCGACGGCGTCAGCGCCGGCGCCGCCGCGCTGGTGGCCCGCGCCATCGCCCCCGAGGTCCTCGCTGCCTGCATCGCAGGCCACCGCAGCGCCGAGCCGGGTCACGTGGCCGCCCTCCAGAAACTGGGCCTGCGCCCCCTGGTCGACCTGGACCTCCGCCTGGGCGAGGGCACCGGCGCCCTCCTGGCCCTCCCGGTCGTCCAGAGCGCGGCCAGGGCGATGCACGAGGTGGCGACGTTCGACTCGGCGGGGGTAACCGAGAAGTAGGGGGACCGGAACCGCCTTCAGGGCTGTGGGCAGTCGTTCCGCCAGGGCGGAACGGGTGGGCACAGCCCGCCCATGGGGCCGCACGTCCGGCTCCGCCGTGTGCGGAGCCCCCACGCGGCGGAGCCGCATAGTGTTGCAGCCGGGAAGGGCCGGGTAGGGGGAGCAAAACCCCACCCCGCCCCCGCCACCCACTCACCCGCATCTTAAAATCCGCACGTCAGGGCCCACTCCAAAGCCGCAGGGGCTCCGTCTCGCACCGCCGCCCGCCAGCCCGAGGAGCCGCACCCTCATGGCCGAACATCCCGCCTACCCCGTAGGCCTCCGCCTCACCGGCCGCCGAGTGGTCGTCATCGGCGGCGGCCAGGTCGCCCAGCGCCGCCTCCCCGCCCTGATCGCGGCCGGCGCCGACATCCTCCTCGTGTCCCCGAGCGCGACCCCCTCCGTGGAGGCGATGGCGGACGCGGGCGAGCTGACCTGGGAGAAGCGCAGGTACGAGGAGGGCGACCTCGCCGAGGCCTGGTACGTCCTGATCGCCACCGGCGACCCGCAGGCGAACGCGCGCGCGTCCGCCGAGGCGGAGCGGCACCGCATCTGGTGCGTCCGCTCGGACAACGCCGAGGAAGCCACCGCCTGGACCCCGGCGACCGGCCACAGCGAAGGCGTCACGGTCGCCGTGCTCACCGCCAACGCCCAGGGCCGCGACCCCCGCCACACCGCCGCCATCCGCGACGCGGTCGTCGAGGGCCTGCGCGACGGCACCCTCGTCGCCCCCCACCACCGCACCCGCACCCCAGGCGTCTCCCTCGTCGGCGGCGGCCCCGGCGACCCCGACCTGATCACCGTGCGGGGCCGCCGCCTCCTCGCCGAGGCCGACGTCGTCATCGCCGACCGCCTCGGCCCGCGCGACCTGCTCGCCGAACTCCCGCCGCACGTCGAGGTGATCGACGCGGCGAAGATCCCGTACGGCCGTTTCATGGCGCAGGAGGCCATCAACAACGCGCTGATCGAACACGCCAAGCAGGGCAAGTCGGTCGTGCGCCTCAAGGGCGGCGACCCGTACGTCTTCGGCCGCGGTATGGAGGAGCTGCACGCGCTCGCCGAGGCCGGCATCCCCTGCACGGTCGTCCCCGGTATCTCCAGCTCGATCTCCGTCCCGAGCGCGGCCGGTATCCCCGTCACCCACCGGGGCGTCGCCCACGAGTTCACCGTGGTCAGCGGCCATGTGGCCCCCGACGACGAGCGTTCCCTGGTCGACTGGCCCGCCCTCGCCCGGCTGACCGGCACCCTCGTCATCCTCATGGGCGTCGACAAGATCGGCAGGATCGCCGAGACCCTGGTGGCGAACGGCAAGTCCCCGGACACCCCGGTCGCCCTGATCCAGGAGGGCACCACGGCCGCCCAGCGCCGGGTCGACGCGACCCTCGCCACGGTCGCCGAGACCGTGCGCGCGCAGGAGGTCAGGCCGCCGGCGGTCATCGTGATCGGCGAGGTCGTGAAGGTGGGGCCCCGGTCGAACACGTGATCCCCCGGGCGGCGATCCCGGACCGTGGGGGAGCGGAACCGTAACCACCGGTAACCCAACCCGTCCCAAGCCGTTGGCACCACACCCAGGACAAGGCAGTATCACCCTGTGGCCGATCTCATCACCGTTGAGGACCCCGACGACCCGCGCCTGCGCGACTACACCGGCCTGACCGACGTGGAGTTGCGCCGCAGGCGCGAACCCGCCGAGGGCCTGTTCATCGCCGAGGGCGAGAAGGTCATCAGACGGGCCAAGGAAGCCGGCTACGAGATGCGCTCGATGCTGCTCTCCGCCAAGTGGGTCGACGTCATGCGCGACGTCATCGACGAACTCCCGGCCCCCGTCTACGCGGTCAGCCCCGAACTGGCCGAACAGGTCACGGGCTACCACGTCCACCGGGGAGCCCTCGCCTCCATGCAGCGCAAGCCCCTGCCCATGGCGGACGAGCTGCTGGTGGGAGCCGCCCGCCGGGTGGTGATCATGGAGTCGGTCAACGACCACACCAACATCGGCGCCATCTTCCGCTCGGCCGCCGCGCTCGGCATGGACGCGGTCCTGCTCTCCCCGGACTGCGCCGACCCGCTCTACCGCCGCAGTGTCAAGGTCTCCATGGGCGCGGTCTTCTCCGTGCCGTACGCCCGTCTGGACACCTGGCCCAGGGGCCTCGACGCGGTCCGCGACGCCGGCTTCACCCTGCTCGCCCTCACCCCGGACGAGAAGGCGAAGTCCCTCGACGAGACCGCCCCGCACCGTATGGACCGCGTCGCCCTCATGCTCGGTGCCGAGGGAGACGGCCTGTCCACCAAGGCCCTCATGTCCGCCGACGAATGGGTCCGCATCCCCATGGCCCACGGCGTCGACTCCCTCAACGTGGGCGCGGCGGCGGCAGTCGCCTTCTACGCGGTGGCGACAGGCAGGCCGCAACCCTGAGAGGGCCGCATCCCGGCCCCGACAAGGGCGCGGGGAACTGTGCGATCACCTCCTCCACGACCCGCGGTGTGCGACCGAGCCGCAGTCCGAGTCATGTCTTCTTCGGCACTCTTGTCACCGGCCGACCGTCAGCCGCCGTCCGACTCCACGAATGACTGCTCCTGCCGGAGGCCACCGCCGAGCCCACGCGACGGTCCCTGGCACCCCTGCGCCGTAGCGATCCCGAGCGCGGCCAGCAACGTCACCACGACGAACACCACGAGCCGCTGCCGCAGCAAGCGCGGATTGGCGGGCCGCCGCCCGGTCCCGTTGGTCCGCGGCCCCGGCCGCCCCGCACCACTGCGCGGCGCGGGCCGCTTCCCGGACCCGGTCGAGTTGCGAGACGGCGCGGGGCGCGCACCGGGCCGTGAGCCACCACCGGTCCGCGAACCGCCACTACTGCCGCCGCCCGTCCGGGAGCCCCCGGCCCGGGGCGGTGGCGTACCCGACGCCCCCGGCTGCGACCGGCGCGTGTCCGGCGGCTGCCGCAACGTGCGCTGCTCGACGTACTGCTCCGCGAGCCGCCCCGAAGGCCGGTCCGGATCCGTACGCGGCGCGGGCGGCCGGACGTCGGACATCCCCTGTGCCTCACGGGAGGCGATCTCCTTGAGCCGCAGCGACAGTTGCAGCGTGCTGGGCCGCTCCTCCGGATCCTTCGCCAGACAGGCGCGGACCAAGGGGGCGAGCGCGTCGGGTACCCCGCGCAGCTGCGCCTCCTCGTGCACCACCCGGTAGAGCATGACCTCCGAACTGCCGTGTCCGAAGGGCGAGTCGGAGGTCGCCGCGTAGGCGAGCGTGGCACCGAGGGAGAAGACGTCCGTGGCCGGCGTGACGGCGGCCCCGCGCACCTGTTCGGGCGCGAGGAAGCCGGGCGATCCCACGGCCGTACCGACATGGGTCAGGGTCGAGGCCCCGGTCGCCCACGCGATACCGAAGTCGATGATCCGCGGCCCCTTCGGGGACAGCAGGATGTTGGACGGCTTCAGGTCCCGGTGAACGACACCTGCCTCGTGCACGGCGACGAGCCCCTCGGAGAGGGCGGCACCGACGGCGGCCACGTCGGCGGCCGACATGGGGCCCTCGTCGGCGACCTTGTCGTGAAGCGAGGGTCCCGGCACGTACTGCGTGGCGAACCACGGCCGGTCCGCGTCCAGATCGGCGGCGACCAGCCGGGCGGTGCACCCGCCCCTGATCCGCCGCGCCGCCGAGACCTCGCGCGCGAACCGTGACCGGAACTCCTGATCCTCCGCCAGGTCCGGCCGGATGACCTTGAGCGCGACGCGCTGTCCACGCCGGTCGGAGCCCAGGTAGACGACGCCCATCCCGCCCGCGCCGAGCCGTCTGTGGATCCTGAACGAGCCGACGACGCGCGGGTCCTCGCGCCTCAGGCGCATCATCGCCATGTTCATCCCCGCTGCCCGTTCCGTCTGACGAGCCACAGCTTACGTTTCCACGGCCGGGCGTGCGCAGAGGCCGCGCCCTCCCGACCCGATGGATTGTCAGTGCCGGGTGAGAAACTTGAAGAGTGGTCAGGGAACAGGAGTTCGGGACGGAGTTGGGCTGACCGTGATCCCAACCAGCCGCCACAGAAGGGGGATTGAACCCGTGAAGGGTGACCGAGTGGAGATAGTCGTGGACGCAGGGGACACGACGCGCACCTACGAGGTGATCGCGAGCAGGGCAGGCCGCCGGGTGGAGACGGCGGTACGGCGAGGCGTGGTGGAAGTGAGCGAAGTCACCCGGAACGGCTCGGTGGTGCGTACGGCCAGGTTCATGGCGAACCGGGTCCTCGCACTGGTCGAGCAGCCGGTGCCCCGCGAGGACGGTTCGGAGCGGAACGGGTAACAGATGGGGCAGACCGGGCGTCCCTTCCGGGAAGACCCCGAGACGTAGGACCTCGTCTCCACCCTGGGGAGTACGCCGCAGGTCATCGCTCATCCTCCGGGAGGCCCGGCAATAGGTACGAGGGCATGACGACCCACACCCGCCGCGCGCCTAGATTTGAGGTCAAGCGGCGGGTGACAGCACTCGTCCCCCGAGGTCAGGCACCCGCCGCTGCCAAAGACAAGCAACACCGACGAGAGATCAGAGGAGGGACCATGGCCCACACGGCACCGCGGACCGCGATC
Organism: Streptomyces sp. NBC_01314; assembly: GCF_041435215.1. Taxonomy (NCBI): domain Bacteria; kingdom Bacillati; phylum Actinomycetota; class Actinomycetes; order Kitasatosporales; family Streptomycetaceae; genus Streptomyces; species Streptomyces sp. NBC_01314. The sequence goes on from NZ_CP108394.1 coordinate 9,112,139, forward strand.
CGCACACGGGAGCGCAGAACGTTCACCGCCGACCGCCGGCCGGGTCGTCGTCACCCCTTGGTGGCGACCGCGATGGTCCTCCCTCTGGCGGCCCTGCTCGTGTACGCCTTCGGCGGCTGGGAAGCAGTGGTCACACAAGCGTCGTCCGTGGGTGTGATGCTGGGGCGCTGAGCGGCGACCCCAGGCCCGGAAGAGCGGTCCGGGCGGGGACATCCACCCATGAAACCCCGTGGGGACGGGGGTGCGGCGGACGGCAATAAACGCCCGCGCAGCTGGGGAGCTGCGCGGGCGTTGCCATGTCCGGTCCCACCTGGCCGCGGGCAGCCTGTCTCCCTGACCCACCTCGCTCCCTGACCCGCCTGAGGCCCTGCGGGCAATCGCGCCGCCGGGGCGATGGGGGAGGGAGGGCGCAGCGGCGTCTCGTATCCCCGAGCCGCGGAACCTCCCCCGGCCCACCCCTGGCAAGGCGCACCCGAAACGTAGGCTCACCGACAGCGCCGTACGCCCAAGCAGGGGGACCCCATGACCACCACAGCCGACGCCGACGTGCTCCCCGCCCTCAGGGCCAAGGTACGCAGCACGGCCCACCCCGAATCCACCCCCTGCTCCCACCCCGACTCGGTCCTCGCGGAACGGGCCGACGGCACAGTCGTCCGCCACGCCGACACCGTCGCCAAGGCCCACGCCCCCGGCACCGACCCCACCCACCTGACGCTCCGCCTGACCGTCGCCACCTCCCACCCCGACACCCTCCTCGCTCCCCTCCACCCCGTCCCGGCCCAGCTCCACGACCGCCTCGTCACGTTCTGGCCGTACGGCACCCCGGTCGACCCCGAGACCCCGGAAGCCGCCCCCTGGGAGGAGGCGGCCACCCTCCTCGCCCGTCTCCACCGGCAGCCACCGCCCCAGGGCCTGCCGGCCATGCGCGGCCCGGCCAAGGCGGCCCAGGCCGTCGCCCGCCTCGAAGCCGCCGCACCGCACCACCCCGCCACGGCCTCGGTACTCCGCGCCTGGCACACCCTCCCCGCCTGGGCCAGGGCCGAGGCCCCCATGCCCGACACGGCCACCCTCTGCCACGGCGACCTGCACCTCGGCCAGCTCGTCCGTCACCCGGTGACCACGGGCCCCTGGCGACTCATCGACGTCGACGACCTCGGCGTGGGCGTCCCCGCCTGGGACCTCGCCCGCCCCGCCGCCTGGTACGCCTGCGGCCTCCTCCTGCCCGACGAGTGGACCCGCTTCCTCACCGCCTACCAGCGGGCCGACGGCCCGGCGGTCCCCGCGCACGACGACCCCTGGCCCGTACTGGACGTACCGGCGCGCGCACTCACCGTGCAGACCGCGGCCCTCGCGATCGCGAAGTCCACGATGGCCGCCCGGCCCCTCGACGACGCGCAGCAGTCCGTTGTGGACGCATGTGACCGAATGGGAGGCATCCCGCCGGAGTTGACCGACGCTTTCCCGAAGTAGGGTGCAACCGACCGCAGCCGGACAGTGTCTGTCCTGGCGTAACGCGAAGCAGGACCGAAGGCCGAGGAGTTGAGCCGAACCATGCACATGCAGTGTCCGAAGTGCCATGCGCCGATGCACACCTACAACCGCAGTGGCGTCCAGATCGAACAGTGCAGCGGCTGTCGCGGGATCTTCCTCGACTACGGCGAGCTGGAGGCGCTGACCCGCATGGAGGGCCAGTGGGGCGGCGGCCCGGCCGTTCCCCCGCCGCCGGCCGCTCCGCAGTACCCGTCGGGCGGCGGTCACAACGCTCCGGCCTGGGGCGCCCCGCACGGTGGTCACCAGGGGGGCCACCACGGGGGCCACGGGGGCCACAACCGCGGCTTCGGCCACATGCTGTTCTCCAGCTGAGCCGCGCGCAGGGTGCACTCGCGCCCTGAGCACGACGAAGCCCCCGGCCGTAGGAACGGCCGGGGGCTCGGTGTGTGTGGACGATACTGGGATTGAACCAGTGACCTCTTCCGTGTCAGGGAAGCGCTCTCCCGCTGAGCTAATCGTCCTCGGGATCACAGCACCACGGCTGTGGATCTTGCGTGCGCGATACTGGGATTGAACCAGTGACCTCTTCCGTGTCAGGGAAGCGCTCTCCCGCTGAGCTAATCGCGCGGGTCGAAGCCTCGCGGGCTCCAGAAGCCCTGAGGCCTCAGTGGACGATACTGGGATTGAACCAGTGACCTCTTCCGTGTCAGGGAAGCGCTCTCCCGCTGAGCTAATCGTCCTTGGAGGTGGAGACGGGATTTGAACCCGTGTAGACGGCTTTGCAGGCCGTTGCCTCGCCTCTCGGCCACTCCACCAGGAGTGCGGGGATTCGGGAAGATCCCCCGCTTTCCAGCGAGCGGACGACCAGGTTCGAACTGGCGACCTCAACCTTGGCAAGGTTGCGCTCTACCAACTGAGCTACGTCCGCTTGTCGGTTCCGGCCCGCTTGCGCGGCCCGGCGACGAGTTGAACTCTAGCGGATTCCCGGGCCAGCACAAAAACGCGTTTGTGCAGCGTGCTGCGGTGCGTCCGGTCCGCGACCCGGCCGGGCCCGCCCGCAGGTCACCCGTCCTAGACTCGACTGCGTGCCCGACCTCCCTCCGCTCGCCCGCTTCGGCAACCTCGTGGCCACCGGTCTCACCGATGTGACCAGCGACGCCGCCGCCCTGGACTCCTCCGGCTTCTGGTCCGTGTGCGCGGACTACGAGGGCGGTCTGGTGTGCGCGCGCTTCGGTGACGTACGTCGCGAGCCCGCACCCGCTCCGGTGCCGGGGGCGTGGCACGGGCCGGGTGTCGGTGACTGGACGTCGTCCCTCGACCGCGCCGCGTACGCGGCGGGTGTCCGCCGGATCCGTGAGCACATCGCCGCCGGCGAGGTGTACCAGGCGAACCTGTGCCGGGTGCTGTCCGCGCCCGTGGCGCCGGACGCCGACGTGGACGCCCTGTCCGCGCTGCTGGCCCGTGGCAACCCGGCACCCTTCGCAGGAACGATTCGCCTCCCGGGGTACGGGGTCGAGATCGCCACCGCCTCCCCGGAACTCTTCCTGCGCCGCGACGGCCGGGTCGTCGAGTCGGGCCCGATCAAGGGCACCGGCCGCACCGAGGCGGACCTCCTGGAGAAGGACTACGCCGAGAACGTCATGATCGTCGACCTGGTCCGCAACGACATCGGGCAGGTCTGCGCCTCCGGCACCGTGACCGTGCCCGACCTGTGCGTCGTCGAGAAGCATCCGGGGCTCGTGCACCTGGTGTCGATGGTGCGCGGCGACCTGCGCGACGACGCCGGCTGGCCGGAGCTGCTCGCCGCGGCCTTCCCGCCCGGCTCCGTCACCGGCGCGCCCAAGTCGAGTGCTCTGCGCATCATCGACGCCCTGGAGACCGTCCCGCGCGGCCCGTACACCGGCGGCATCGGCTGGGTCGACGCCGACCGGGGCACGGCGGAGCTGGCCGTGGGGATCCGTACCTTCTGGATCGACCGGGAGGCGGGCGAACTTCGCTTCGGCACGGGCGCGGGCATCACCTGGGGGTCGGACCCCGAGGCCGAGTGGCTGGAGACCGAGCTGAAGGCCGCCAGGCTGCTCGCGGTAGCGTCGGGGACGTACGAGGCGAGTGGGAGGACCCTTACGTGAAGATCTGGCTCGACGGCGGACTGCAGGACATCGACTCCGCACGTGTCTCCGTCCTCGATCACGGGCTGACCGTGGGCGACGGCGTCTTCGAGACCGCGAAGACCGTCGACGGGCGGCCGTTCGCGCTGACCCGCCACCTCGACCGGCTGGCCCTCTCGGCACGCGGACTCGGCCTGCCCGAGCCCGACCTCGACGAGGTGCGCTGCGGCTGCTCCGCCGTCCTGGCGGCCAACCCGGTGGCGCTCGGCCGGCTCCGCATCACCTACACCGGCGGTGTCTCCCCGCTCGGCTCCGACCGGGGCGACCACGGCCCGACGCTCGTCGTCGCCCTCGGCGAGACCAGTCGGCGCGCCGACTCCACCGCCGCGATCACCGTCCCGTGGACCCGCAACGAGCGCGGCGCCCTCACCGGCCTGAAGACCACCTCGTACGCCGAGAACGTCGTCGCCCTCGCCCGCGCACACGAACAGGGCGCCACCGAGGCACTGTTCGCCAACACGGTGGGCCGGCTCTGCGAGGGCACGGGCTCCAACGTCTTCGTCGTCCTCGACGGCGAGATACACACCCCGCCGGTCGCCTCCGGCTGCCTCGCGGGCATCACCCGCGCCCTCGTCGTCGAGTGGACCGGCGCCCGCGAGACCGACCTGCCGCTGGACGTCCTGGACCGCGCCGACGAGGTCTTCCTGACGTCGAGCCTGCGCGACGTGCAGTCCGTGCACCGCGTCGACGCCCGCGAACTCTCCGCCACCCCGGGCCCGGTGACAGCCAAGGCGATGCGGGTCTTCGACGAGCGGTCCGGCGACGACCTCGATCCGTAAAAGCCTCGGACAGCCTCGGACATTGGGCTGCCCCGGCGGTCCGGAGCGGGTAGAACACCCCTGATGACCACCACCCTGCGGCCCATCGAGCCGCTTCAGCACGCCGCCGACGGCTCCCGTTCGCGCCGCTACCAGGTGTGCGTGAACAGCCGTCCCGCCGGCGCGATACACCTCGGTACGCGCCCCGACCCAGGGTCCTCGGCCGCCCGGATCCTGGATCTGCGGATCGACGAACCGGACCGCCGGCGCGGCCGGGCCACGGTGGCCGCGCTCGCCGCCGAGGAGGTGGCCCGGGGCTGGGGCTGCCGCCGGATCGAGGCGTCCGTCCCCGCGGGAGCCGAGCCCGCGCTGCGGCTGACCCAGGCACTCGGCTACGTCCTGCGCAACCGGGGCATGCGCAAGCCTCTCGACGGCACCCCGCCCGAACTGCCCGAGGGCAGCCGGGGCCGGCCCATGACCGAGGCCGAGTACGGGCCGTGGAAGGAGGCCGGGCTGGAGGGCTACGCACAGGACCTGATCACCCGTGGGGTGCCCGAGGAGGAGGCGTACGCCAGGGCCGCCGACGACTACGTGCGCTGTCTGCCACAGGGCCCGGCCTCCGCGAACAACCTGTGCAGCGTGCTGGAACACGACGGCACGAGAGTCGGCACGCTGTGGCTGTCGCTGACCGACGACGCAGCTTTCGTGTACGACGTGGAGGCGGACGCCGCACACCGGGGCAGGGGGCACGGCCGGACGCTCATGCTGCTGGCCGAGGCGCAGGCGGTGGCGGCCGGCAGGACCACCATCGCGCTCAACGTCTTCGCGGGCAACCTCCGGGCCGAATGCCTCTACGAGTCGCTCGGCTACCGCACGACGGCCCACCACCTGTCCAAGCCGCTGCTCTGACGGGCTGACGCGCTGCCGGTCTGTCGGTCTGCCGGGACGTGCCCCGGCGGTCAGGCGCCCCCGGCGAGCAGCCGGTCGGTGATCTCCTCGATCCGCTCGCGCAGCCCCGTCTGGCTCTTGCCGCCGTCGAGGTGCTCGCCGCCGATGACATAGGTGGGGGTGCCCGTCACGCCGATCGCCTTGCCCTCGGCCTGGTCGGCGTCCACGATCAGGATGTGCCGGCCGTCGATCAGCGCGGTGTCGAACTCCTCGGCGTCCAGACCGAGTTCACGGGCCACCTCGATCAGGAACGGCTCTCCGGTCCGGTCCAGCTCCTCTACCCGCCCGAGCACGGCCTCGACGTACGCCCATGCCTGCCCCTGCTCGGCCGCCTCCTCGGCGGCCTGCGCGGCGGCGAAGGCGTGCTTGTGCTTCTCCAGCGGGAAGTGCCGCAGCCGTACGTCGAGCCGGTCGCCGTAGCGGGCCCGCAGCGCGCGGACGTCGTCGAGGGCGCTGCGGCAGTCGGGACACTGGAGCTCGCACCAGATGTCCAGGACGACGGCGGACGGTACGGGGGAGGAGTCGCTCATGGAGATCAGTCTCCCAGCTTCCCGGAAGTGCGGCCGACCCCGAGACGACCCGGAGATGTCCCTGAGGTCTCCCTCGTCCATGGCATATCGGACGCGTGGCGGTGCAGGATGGAAGGGACGCAACAAGACCGACCGACCGAGCACCGCCTGGAGGACCGGATGATTGCCGAGACCGTCTGCGCCGCCGTCTCCGCGGCAGGCCTGGGCATCGCCGCGATCACGGCGTACCGGAAGCGTTTCCTCAGGGCGACCCGTATCGCCGCCTACTCCCTCGTGCCCCTCGGTCTGGTGTTGACCGGGGTCGTCGAGTGGGTGGCCGACACCGCGTTCAGTCCGACCGCGTGGGCCGGCTTCGGAGTGCTGGGCGCCGCCTGGTTCCTCTTCATGACCACCCGCGCCGTGGAGCGCCGCCGCACAGCCCCCGGCAAGGAACGCAAGGAGGCCAAGGCGTCCCGCACCGGGGCGATATCCCCGGCGGCCTCGGCGCCCTCGCTGGGTCAGGGTTCACGGCCGGCGGCCCGCCCGGCGGCGGCACCACGGGCCCCCGGTTCGGGCAAGTCCGCCGCGGACGACTTCAGCGACATCGAGGCGATCCTGAAGAAGCACGGCATCTGACCCGGAGGAGCACGGCATCCGGCCGCCGAAGCGCTTCGGACTGAAACGACACAGAAGGTCGGACGGCGGCGCCGAAGTGATCAGGTTCGCTCCGTACGTTGTGGATATTGGCGAACTCTCCGTCATTCCGGGTGGGTTGATCGCGCGGAGGGTCTCCGCTGCGTCATCATCGCGGCGAGATGCTGGACACAACACAGAGCGACACTGTCGCCCCACCGGAGGAGCGGCGAGGTTGTCTCTTCGCGCTCTCCCAGCCACCGCTGATGATCTTCCTAGCGGTGATCGGCTGCCTGCTGCTCATGGCGTCACTGCACGATCTGCTGATGCTCTGAGCTGTAAACGGAGCCCCTGACGTCACCCGTCGAGGGCTCCGTCAGTCCCCGTACTCAAGTTTGTGCCTCAACCCTCTGCGTCAGCCCTCTGCCTCGACGCTCTGCGCCGGGTTGGCGGTGCCTCAGCCCGCCGCCTCCTTGCGACGTGCCCGGTAGGCGGCCACATGCAGGCGGTTTCCGCAGGTGCGGCTGTCGCAGTAGCGGCGCGAGCGGTTGCGGGAGAGGTCGACGAAGGCGCGTCGGCAGTCAGGGGCCTCGCAGCGGCGCAGCCGCTCCTGCTCCCCGGCGACGACGAAGAAGGCGAGCGCCATGCCACAGTCGGCCGAGAGATGGTCGGCGAGCGACGCGCCCGGCGAGAAGTAGTGCACATGCCAGTCGTAGCCGTCGTGATCGGTGAGCCGGGGCGTGGTGCCCGCCGCGGCGATCAGATCGTTGATGACCGAGGCGGCCGAGGCAGCCTCGGGGGCCGCGAAGACCTCCGCGAACCGGCCGCGGACCCTGCGCACGGCCGCGAGGTCGAACTCCGACAGCACACCGACATCGCTGACCTCATGGTTCCGTACGAAGTCGGCGAGCGCCTCGACAGTCGCGAGCCCGTCGGTCGCCGTGTCGTTGTCCGGCGCGGTGTTCACCAGATCCACCACGGCATCGAGGGAACACCGGGTGTCGTGGGTGATCAGCACGTTTCGCTCCCTGGCCTGCGCGGGTCGGGCGGGCGCCCGCCGATGCTGGCCGATGGTAATCGCTCGGTGAGGCGGTGGACCGGTGTTGGCCGGACCGGAGCGCCCTGTACGAGCGGAACGGGCCAGGGGCCCGAATGGTGCCCCGTGCCCGTCGCGCTCGGTGACGGCATGGCGACGCCGCCGCGCGGAGGTCCGCGACGGCGGCGTCATTGGGTCGGCCCGAAGCCGTATTCGGTTGTCTGAGCCCGAGCCGTCTCCCCGAGTGGACGGCGCCGGGCGGCTCTGTGGGGGTCTCGCCCTAGCTTTCGGCCAGGATGTGTGAGAGTTCCTGGTCGAGGTCGAAGTGCCGGTGCTCCGTGCCGGGTGGCACGGCGGCGTCTGTGCGCTTCAGGAAGGACTCCAGGGCTCGTGCCGGGGCTTCGAGGAGGGCTTCGCCCTCCGGGGAGCTCAGGGCGATGCACACGACGCCCTGGCCGTGGCTGCGCGACGGCCAGACACGGACGTCGCCGGTGCCGGTGGGCCGGTGCAGGCCCTCGGCGAGGAGGTCGCGGGCGAACACCCATTCGACCGTTTCCTCTGCTCCGGTGTGGAAGGTGGCGTGCACGGCGTAGGGATCGGCCGTGTCATACCGCAGTCCCGCTGGAACAGGCAGTGAGGACTCGCTCGACACAACGAGGCGCAGGTGCAGCTCGCAGCTGACCGTGGTGTTCATAAGCGCCAAGGCCTTTCGCTCAGTGTGCGCTCGGGGATTCGCACGTCGGCGAAATCGACATGCCACCTACGGTGCCGTTGTAAACCCCTCTGGGAGTTTTGCGTCGCTTTTGGTAGCTCATCCGGCCGAGACCGTCTTCTGTGGGTACGACCATTCCGGTGACTGGTTTCTCTCCGGTAGGGTTTGGCCGTATGGACACGGGGAGTTACGGGACGGGGGAGGTCGCCGTGGCGGCCGAGGAAACGAAGAGTGACACGGACGTAGCGAACAGTGAGGCCGATGTGGCCAAGAACGAAGCGCCGCTCGGATCCCGTGCGCCGGAATTCGTCAAGGCGCGGCGGATGCTGCACGTGAGCTGGCAGGTGGCTGTCTTCGTCATCGGGCTCGCGGTGGTCGGTGCGGGCGTGATCATGCTTCCGCTGCCCGGCCCCGGCTGGCTCGTGATCTTCGGTGGCATGGCGATCTGGGCGACGGAGTTCGTCTGGGCCCAGCTGGTGCTCCGCTGGACCAAGCGGAAGGTCTCCGAAGCCACCCAGCGCGCCCTCGACCCCAGGGTCCGCCGCCGCAACATCATTCTGACGACGATCGGCCTGGTGATCGTGGCCGTTCTCGTCGGTTTCTACGTCTGGAAGTTCGGCCTCGAGATGCCCTGGAACATCAAGAACCAGTGATCCCGGACGGGCTGGCGCGGGGATGCGGAACGTGGTCGGAGGGAGCCCCTGACATGGGGTAATGTTCTCCCTGCGTCCGGGCGATTAGCTCAGTGGGAGAGCGCTTCGTTCACACCGAAGAGGTCACTGGTTCGAACCCAGTATCGCCCACCGGATGATGGCGACCCGGTCCACGGAAACGTGGACCGGGTCGTTTTTCGTCGTGGGCGCGCAAGGCCCTCGGGGCGCCCTCCCGGTCGTGCGACTCCCGGGCGGCCACAGTCGATGGGGACCGGCCGGCGGTCGGGCATGGTCGAGCCGGCGCCTCCGGCTGCCGTGATTTGGCCGAATCCGGTGCTTCCTCGTCCTCGCCCGGGACTCGCGCCCGGTCGGTCTGCCGTGCTCCGGGGGCGGTTCGGAGGCAAGTGCGGGGCATCGTCCCACTGACTCCTTTCAGCCTCTTCTGCTAGCGGCTCGAAGACCCCCGTCGCGTTCGGCCCGTCGATCACAACTTCCGGACCTGCGCTTTCACTTGACCGGCCGTCACCTGCGGGCCGGTCACGGCCGGGGCGGGGAGGGCTCCGCTTTCCATCAATTCCTGTCCGAATCATTGACGTCTCCTGAGGGTCTCCGTACCTTGTGGCAGCAAGCGCTTACTTGAAACGATTCATGGCGCGGACGCAACGTCGCGGGGAGACTCAACCATGCAGCAGAACAGGAACGTTGAGAGGCGAACGGTCCTCAAGGTGGCCGGAGCCTCACTGGCCGTCGCGGGTCTGGGGGCGACCGCCACGGCCTGTGGCGGCGGCAGTGACGCGGGGGACGGGACGGTGACGATCCGTTACGCCTGGTGGGGTGCGGAGGACCGCGCGGAGCGCATCAAGAAGACCATCGCGCTTTTCGAGAAGAAGTACCCGAAGATCAAGGTGAAGACGGACTTCCAGGTGTATCCGGACTTCTGGAAGAAGTTCAACACCCAGGCTTCCGGTGGAAATCCGCCGGATGTGTTCCAGAATGCCATCGGATTCCTGCGGAAATACGATGCGAAGAATGTGCTGCTCGATCTCAACGCGCAGGTCGAGGCGGGCAACCTCTCCCTGGAGGGCTTCAGGGCGGGCCTGGAGAAGTTCGGCGAGGTCGACGGAAAGCTGCTCGGCGTTCCGGTCGGCTCCAACTCGATGGCCCTGGTGATCGACAAGCCTGTCTACACCAAGTCGGGTGTGAAGCCGGAGCAGGGCTGGACCTGGGACGACTTCGACGCCGCGATGAAGAAGATCCGGGACAAGGCGGGGCGCGCCGGCGACAGCGGCATGTACGGCGTGATGTACCTCTACGACCTCTATCTGCGCCAGAACGGCAAGGCGTTCTTCACGGAGGACGGGCTCGGCTTCACCGAGGCGGACCTGAAGGCATGGTGGGCGAAGGCCGAGAAGGGCATCGAGGAGGGTTTCTACGCCGACCCCAAGAAGGTCGCCCAGATCAAGCCCAAGTCGGCTGTCGCCGCGGAACTCGCCGCCGGTGAGTTCACCTGGGACAACTTCACCGTCCGCTACACCTCCGAGGGCAAGAGCGAGTACGGCCTGGCGCCCATCCCGACCACGGACGGCAAGAAGACCGGCCAGTACCTCGGCTCCCTCATGCTCAGCGGGTCCAAGCGCACCCAGCACCCCAAGGAAGTCGCGCAGTTCATCGACTTCATGGTGCACGAGCCCGAGGTCGCCAAGATCATGGGTTACGACCGGGGAGTGCCCGCGACGCAGGCCCAGTACGACGCGTTCCAGCCGACCGACCCGGTCAACAAGGCGATCGCCGCCTACGAGGAGTCCCTCGTCGCGGCCGGCGTCCTGGAGCCCATCACCCCGCATCCGAACGGCGCGGACATCTGTGAGGCCGGGTTCATGCGCATCGCCGAGGAACTCGCCATGGGCAAGCGGTCGGTGGACGACGCCGTCAAGCAGTTCTTCACCGAGTCGAAGACGGCTCTCGGCAGCTGATGGGAACCGCCGTGACGCACGCCCCTGTGATGGAGGACCTGACCAAGGACTCCGAGCCGCGGCACCGTCCGGCCAAGGCTCCCCGCCCCGCCGCGCTCAAGCGGCGGGGCCGCCGGGAGACCCTGGCCGGCTACCTCTTCATGTCCCCGTGGATCGCCGGGTTCCTGCTGCTGACAGCGGGCCCGATGGCCGCCTCGCTCTACTTCGCCTTCACCGACTACAACCTGTTCGACGCGCCCCAGTGGATCGGCCTCGACAACTTCTCCGAGATGCTCGCCGATCCGCGCTGGCAGCATTCGGTGCGGGTGACGCTCTGGTACGTCGTCGTCGGTACGCCGATCAAGCTGGCCGCGGCCCTCGGGGTGGCGTTGCTGCTGGCGCAGAAGCGGCGGGGGCAGGCCTTCTACCGGGCCGCCTTCTACGCGCCGTCGCTGATCGGCGCCAGTGTCTCCATCGCGATCGTCTGGAAGGCGATCTTCTCCGACGACGCGATCGTGGACCGTACGCAGAAGATCTTCGGGATCGACGTCGGCGGCTGGACCGGCGACCCGGACATGATCATCTACAGCCTGGTGGCGCTCACCGTCTGGCAGTTCGGCGCCCCCATGGTCATCTTCCTCGCCGGCCTCAAGCAGGTCCCGCGCGAGCTGTACGAAGCGGCCGAGGTCGACGGGGCGGGCACGTTCCGGCGGTTCTGGAACATCACCCTGCCGATGATCTCCCCGGTCCTCTTCTTCAACGTCCTGCTGGAGACGATCCACTCCTTCCAGATCTTCAGCTCGGCCTACATCGTGGGCGGCGGCGCCGGCGGCAACGCCTGTGGTCCGGCGGACGGTTCGATGGTCTACACCTGTTATCTGTACGTCCAGGGCTTCGAGAACAGCCGGATGGGTCTGGCCTCGGCCATGGCCTGGATGCTGCTGGTCGCGGTCGCCCTGGTGACGGCTGTGCTGTTCTGGTCCCAGAAGCGCTGGGTGCACTACGAGGAAGGCGCCCGATGAGCGCACAGGCCACCGAGATCACCCCAGCCCCGGCCCCGTCCACGAAGGCGGGTGCCCTGCGGCGCAGGCTGCCCGGTTCCCTCGCCTGGCACATCGGGTCCCTCGCGATCCTCGCGGTGATCCTCTACCCGGTGATCTGGGTCATCGGTGGCTCGTTCAAGAAGAGCGAGGAGGTCATCGGCAGTCTGGACCTCTTCCCGGGCGACCCGATCATCTCGAACTACACGAGCCTCGCCGACGGCATCGCGGACATCCCGATCTCCACGTTCTTCTTCAATTCGCTCTTCCTCGCCGTCGGTTCGGTGATCGGGATCCTGGTGTCCTGCTCGCTGACGGCGTACGCCTTCTCGAAGATCAGGTTCGCGGGCCGCAATCTGCTCTTCACGTTGATGATCGGCACCCTCCTGCTGCCGTACCACGTACTGCTGATCCCTCAGTACGTGCTGTTCCGCAACATGGACATGATCAACACGTACACCCCGCTGCTGCTCCCGAAGTACCTGGCCACGGAGGCGTTCTTCGTCTTCCTGATGGTGCAGTTCATGCGGAACCTGCCCAAGGAGCTCGACGAGGCGGCGCGGCTCGACGGCTGCGGGCACTTCCGGATCTACTGGTCGATCGTGCTGCCGCTGTGCCGGCCCGCGCTGATCACCAGTGCGATCTTCACCTTCATCAACTCCTGGAACGACTTCATGGGCCCGTTGATCTATCTGAACGAGCCCGAGAAGTACACGGTCTCGCTCGGTCTGAAGATGTTCGTGGACCAGGACGCCGTCGCCAACTACGGCGGCATGATCGCGATGTCGCTGGTGGCCCTGCTGCCGGTGCTCGCCTTCTTCCTCGCCTTCCAGCGCTATCTGATCGACGGCATGGCCACCTCGGGCCTGAAGGGCTGAGGTGAGCTGACCATGGCCCAGGCCCGTGCCCGTGCGAAAGCCGCCGCACCGCGCGAGGAGTCCGTGCTCGCCGAACGGTTCGCGCTGTTCGCCGAGTGTCTGCTCACCGGGGTGTGGATCGCGCTGGCCTCACTGCCGCTGGTCACGTATCCCGCCGCGTTCGCCGCCGGCTCCCGGCACCTGAGACGCCGTACGGCTCATGAGACCGGCGGCTGGCGGGAGTTCGTCGCCGACTTCCGGACGGCGGTGCGCGGCGGCTGGCTCGTCGGGCTCGCCGGATGGGCGGCGCTCGCGGCGGTGTGGGTGGACGTCCAGGCCGTACGCGCCGGGATTCCGGGCGGGCCGCTGGTCGGCGCGATCGGCGTCCTCGCGTTGATCGGCGCCGTCGTCGCCGGACTGCGCGCGGCGGCGGTCTGGCGGCCCGACGCCGCCTGGCGGGCGCTGCTCGGCACGGCCGGGCGGCGGACCGTGCTCGACCCCGCCGGATCCTTCCTGCTCGTCGGCGGACTGGCCGTGGTGGCCTGTTCCGCCTGGTTCGTCGCGCCGCTGGCGATCCCGGTCCTCGGGGCCGTCGCGGCTGCCGCCGTCGCCGTGGAGGAGCGGTACCGGCGCCGCCGCTGACCTGAGCGGCCGGTGCCACGCACCCAGGTCGGCGCCCCGGAGGCGCCGCACCACCCTCTGTCATGCCCCTGACTACCCGCACGCAAGACTTCCCGTACGGAAAGGAAAGGCCATGTCCCCCATCGACCGCAGGTCCCTTCTCAAGGCGGCCGCCGTCGCAGGAGCCGCCACGCAGTTCAGCTGGGCGCTAGGGAATTCGAACGCGTCCGCCGCGCCCAGAGCCGCGGCGGAGGCGGACCCGGTGACCCTGGACTGGCTGGAGGACGGCGGGCTCGGCGCCGCCCCCGGTTCGACCGTGGGTGTGCCCTGGCCGAAGGGCGCGTACGAGAAAGAACAGTCGTTCTCCCTGACCGACGCCGACGGCAAGCCTGTGGCCGTGCAGTCCTGGCCGATCGGTTACTGGCCCGACGGCTCCCTCAAGTGGACCGCGCACGCGGTGGGCGCGGGCGCCGGCTCCGGCAAGCTCACCCTCGCCGCGGGCACGCCGACCGCGCCGGAGAAGAAGGTCACCGTCGAACGGCGCGGCGCCACCATCGACGTGTCGACCGGTGTCATCACCGCCAAGATCCCCACGTCCGGCTCCACGCTCGTGAAGTCCGTGCTGCGCGGCTCCACCGAGATCGCCAAAGCCGGACGCCTGGTGCTGCTGCGCCAGCCCGAGATCGAGAACGGCGACCAGGGCACGGAGAAGTCCCAGCGCTACGAGAGCGCCATCGACGAGGTGAAGGTCGAGCAGGAGGGCCCGGTGCGTGCCGTGGTCCGCATCGACGGCAAGCACCGCAAGGGAAGCCACAGCTGGCTGCCCTTCTCGATCCGCCTGTACTTCTACGCGGGCGCCGAGTCGTTCCGCATGGTGCACACCATCACCTTCGACGGCACCCAGGAGCCCGGAAAGGCCGGCGGCGACTTCATTCGCGGCATCGGCGTCCGCTTCGAGGTGCCGATGCGCGATGCCGCGTACGACCGCCACATCCGCATCGGCGGCGAGGGCACGGGGCTGTTGCGCGAGGCGGTCAAGGGCATCACCGGGCTGCGGCGCGACCCGGGGACGGCGGTGCGCACCGCCCAGTTCGAGGGGAAGAAGCTGCCCGACCCCTCCACCTGGGACCAGCGCGTCACGACCCGCCTGCAGTACATCCCCGAGTGGGGCGACTACACGCTCTCGCAGCTGTCCGCCGACGGCTTCGGGGTCCGCAAGCGCACCAAGAAGGGCCACGGCTGGATCCCGGCCGGTGGCGGCCGGCGGGCCAGCGGCTTCGGGTACGTCGGTGGCGCGTCCGGCGGGTTCGCCTTCGGCCTGCGGGACTTCTGGGAGAAGTTCCCCGCCCAGCTCGACATCCGCGAGGCCAACACCGACACGGCCGAGGTCACGCTCTGGCTCTGGTCACCCGAGGCGCAGCCCATGGACCTGCGCTTCTACCACGACGGCATGGGCCAGGACACCTTCGCCGAGCAGCTCGAAGGCCTCAACATCACCTACGAGGACTACGAGCCCGAGTTCGGCACCCCTTACGGCATCGCCCGCACCAGCGAACTCCTCTTCTGGGCCCACGACTCCACGCCGAGCGCCGAAGCCATGGCCGAGCAGGTCGAGGCGGTCCGCACACCCCCGCAGCTCGCCACCCCGCCCAAGCAGCTGGTCAAGGCGGGCGTCTTCGGACGGCTGTTCGCCGAGCCGGACCGCTCCACCGCCGCCAAGGCGAAGATCGAGAACCACCTCGACTTCCTCTTCACCTATTACAAGGACCAGGTGGAGATGCGCCGGTGGTACGGCTTCTGGGACTACGGCGACATCATGCACAGCTACGACCCCAGCCGCCACCAGTGGTGCTACGACGTCGGCGGCTACGCCTGGGACAACTCCGAACTCTCGCCGGACCTGTGGCTCTGGTTCGCGTACATGCGCTCCGGACGCGCGGACATCTTCCGCTTCGCCGAGGCCATGACCCGCCACACCGGCGAGGTGGACGTCTACCACCTCGGCAAATGGGCCGGACTCGGCACCCGCCACGGCGTCCAGCACTACGCCGACAGCGCCAAGCAGCAGCGGATCGCCAACACCACCTACCGCCGCTACTACTACTTCCTCACCGCCGACGAACGCGTCGGCGACCTCATGCACGCCAACGTCGACTCCGACGAGACGTTCCTCGTCCTCGACCCGATCCGCAAGATCCGCACCGAGCCCTACACCCCCGACCGGAACGCGCTGTCGATCGGCTTCGGCACCGACTGGTCCGGTCTCGTCTCGGCGTGGCTGACCGAGTGGGAGCGGCGCGGGCCCAAGTGGGAGAAGGCCAAGGCCCGCGTGCTGTCGACCATGGAGACGATCGCGGCCCAGCCGAACGGCTTCGTCCAGGGCAACGCGCTCTACGACCTGGACACCGGCAAGTTCGCCGTCGCCACCGAGGCCAAGGTCGGCGTCTCGCACCTGTCGGCGATGTTCGGCCTGGTCGAGCTGAACGCCGAACTCCTCGACCAGATCGAGATGCCCAAGTTCAAGGAGGCCTGGCTCGACTACTGCCGCTACTTCAACGCGACGAAGGCGGAACAGGCGGCGCGTTACGGCTCCAACTTCGGGAGCTTGCTGCTCTTCCAGGGCCACTCGCGGCAGGACGCCTACGCGGCGGTCCAGCTGGGCGACGACAAGCTGGCGGCCCGTGCGTGGCGGCAGTTCTACAACAGTGCCGACACCTGGGACTACAAGGAGTCGACCGACTGGTCCACGAAGAAGATCGAGGGGCCGACGGCGCTCGTGCCGGGCAGCGAGGCGGCGTGGGTGTCGACCAACGCGACGGCGCTGTACGGGTTGGCGGCGATCCAGAACCTGGCGCTGGTGGGCGACAAGATGCCGTGACGCTCCGCTGAGGTTCGCCGGGGGACTGGGGGCGCCTTGGCGTTGTGGGGAACTGTGGGGCCGTTGTGGCTGGTCGCGCAGTTCCCCGCGTCCCTGAAGGGGCGCCTCAGCCGAGCTTTCCGAGCATGTCCCGCATACGCCGTGCGTCGCGCAACCGCTGCTCGTACGTGGCGCCCAGGGCGAGCAGTACCAGTCCCGCGAGTGCGGGAGGCGCCCAACGGGGGAGGGCGTCCACGACCTGGGCGATGTACGGCGCGAGTTCGTGCAGGGCGACCAGGGTGAGTGCCGTGCCGCCGAGGACGATGGGAGCCTGCAGGCGGTGGCGGGCGCCCAGGAGGGTGATCAGCAGGGCGGCGGCGCCCAGCAGCAGGGGGCGGAGCCAGTGTGCGTCGCCCCAGGCCGCGACGAGGCCCGGGACGAGTGTGACGGCGAGGCCCGGGCCGTACGCCGTCCAGGACGAGGCCGTCAGGTCCCGGCGCCGGCGCAGGTGGCCGACGACCAGGGCCGGGACGGTCACCGGCAGGGTGTACGCCTCCGCGGACCCGACCTCCCAGGCCGCCAGCCGTACCCAGGAGGCCAGTACGAAGAGTGCGGTCGCGGCGTAGCCGATGTGCCGGCGGTCCGGACGTACGGCTGTGCCCGCGGCGATGACCCCGCAGAGCGCGAGGGTCAGAGCCAGCAGGGGCGGGTGCGTGGCGGACAGGGCGATGGCCAGGAGGCCGGCCGCGGCGCCGGTCGCCTCGACCGGGATCGTCATGGGGGATCCGCCGAGGCGCGCCGCGAGCAGGGCCGCCGCGGCCGGGACCATGAGGACGAGCAGGGCCGTGTGCTGCGGCTCCCAGCCGGCCGAGGCGCCGATCGCGCAGGTCAGGGCGGCGGCGTGAGCGAGGGACGCGGGCGCGGTCAGGGGGCCGAGGCCTGCGCGCCGGGCCGCCGCCGCGAACAGGGCGGTCGAGGTGGCGAGGACGGTGAGGGTCGCCGCTTCGGTGGCGAGGGAGTGGAGGGCCAGGCTCAGGGAAGTGACGACGGCCAGGAGGGCGCCGGTGAGGGGCAGTGGTGCCTGCAGACCCCTGGGCTCGGCGGACCGTACGAATCCGGCGAGGCCCAGCGTGGCCACGACCAGGAGGCCCTGCGTCACCAGCCCGGCCGTGTACGGCAGTTCGAGGACTGCGGGGAGGACCAGGGCCGTTGCCCAGGTGAGGACGGAGGCGCCGACCAGGGCCGGGGTCCGCCAGGAGGCGGTGCGCACGGCCACGGCCAGCACCCCGGCGACGACGGCGAGTACCAGGGGCACCGTCGCCGTGTTCGTGGGCCAGGGCGCGTCGAGCGTCACCGCCGCGCGGGCGTCCACGGGCGCCCCGGACCAGACTCGCGCGACCCGGCTGACCGGGCCCAGCAGTGCGATGGCCACGGTCGGCAGCGCGGTGGCCAGGGCGAGGCCCTGGACTACGGCGGACGCGTGGGCGAGGCCCCGGCGTACGGGCTCGGGAGCCCGCGTCCGTACGGCTGCCAACAGGGCGATCCCGCAGAGGAGATGGGCCGGGACCGTCCACACCTCGGGCAGGCCCGCGCGGGCGATGCCGCCGAGGCCGACGACCAGGAGGAGCCCGCCGGTGAGTGCGGTGCCGAGGGCCAGGGCCGGCTTCGGGACGAGCCAGGCGGCCGTCAGGGCGATCGCCGCGGCGAGGGCGAGGAGCGCCGCCGCACGGGCGGCGGCGCTCGGGCCGGCGGCGGCCCACGAGAGCCACCCGGCCGCCAGTACACCCCAGGCGCCCCAGCCGAACGCGCCGACCACGGCGACCATCCGTACCGGCTTGAGGGGCACCAGGAGCGCGATCGTGGTGTCGGCCGCCGCTGTCACCAGCAGCACGGCCGTGACCGTCTCCACGCTCGCCTGCACGGCGAACGACCAGAGCAGGAGCGGGAGTTGAGCGGCCACCAGCGCCAGGGGGAAGGACAGGCGGAGCGGGGCGCGCGAGATCGCCGGTCGGCTCTCCGCGTCCTTCGGCGCCGAGGCCGCCGACGCGCCGAGGCCCAGGCCGTACGCCGCCCACACCACCGCCAGCACCGCCGCCGCGGCCGCCGCGTAGCTCATGCCGTCCGTGCCGGTGAACGTGACCTCATGCAGGGCGTACGCGTCGAGGACCGTCAGGGCGAGGCCGAGGCCGGACACCGCCTCGGCGGTCGAGCGCAGGCCGCGGCGGAGCAGCGGCACCGGGGTGCCCAGCGCGGCCACGGTCACCGCGGCCAGGACCAGCGCCCGGCCGGCGATTCCCATGTCCCCCCAGCTGACCAGCGTGAACGCGATCGCCGCGATGGTCAGCAGGACGCCGCCGAGAACCAGCAGCACGTTCTGGACACTCGGCGCCGTCGTCTCGGGGCGACGCGCGGGCGGCACGGAGGGTGTGGCGAGCGAGGGCGCCGGCGCGGACAGGATGTTCACCAGCCAGGCGCGGCGCGACAGCAGGAAGGCGCGGCGGGCGTCGAGTTGCCGCAGTTCGGAGTCGAGGACCCGCAACTCCTCGGCCGGGGACGGAAAATGCGTCATGCCACGGAGTGTGGTCCGCGTCACGCCGTACGACATGAGTGCGGATACTCAAGGACGTACTCAGATCTCCCGTGAAGGGCCCCTGTACAGGCACAATCCGACCATGGACTGGTGCCACTACCGCTTCCGCAGCCGCTGGATCCTGCCCGCGCCGCCCGCCGCCGTGTACGAGGTGCTCCAGCGGGCCGACGACTATCCGCACTGGTGGCCACAGGTCCGCGAGGTGATCCGGATCGACGACACCACCGGCACCATCCGGATCCGTTCGGTCCTGCCGTACGACCTCGCCTTCACCGCGCGGGAGACACGGCGCGACGCGACGGCCGGGATCCTGGAGATCGAGATGGCTGGTGACCTGGACGGGTGGGCCCGCTGGACGCTCACCGCTGACGGGCCCGGCACCCTGGCCCGCTACGACCAGGAAGTCGACGTCACCAAGCCCCTGCTGAGGCGGCTCGCCGTACCGGGACGGCCCGTGTTCCGCGCCAACCACGCGCTGATGATGCGGGCAGGACGACGGGGACTCCTCGCGTACCTCGCGGCCCCTGGGCAAGCGGTTTGAACCAGACCCGTCGGGACCTGTATTGTTCAGTCCGTTCCCGGGCGATTAGCTCAGTGGGAGAGCGCTTCGTTCACACCGAAGAGGTCACTGGTTCGAACCCAGTATCGCCCACCGGGTAAAAGCCGGTCCGCACACGCGGACCGGCTTTTTTCATGCCGCCGCCGACAGTTCCGGACGCAGCGGCCACGCCGGGTCCACCGCCTCCTCCGTGCCGCTGCGCGCGAACCAGGCCTGCAGACCGCGTGCCTGTGCCGCGTGCCACACGGCCTGCAGCGTGTGCAGTTCGGCGGGGGAGAGGCGGGCCAGCCGGGTCGCGAAACGGCGCCCCACCGCGCGGACGACGTCCATCGCCGCCTGCGCGTCGGCCCCCGCGTCGTGCGCGCCGTCCAGCGCGACCTCGTAGTGCGCGCACAGATCGGTGAGGGTGCGCCGGCCCTTGCGGTAGCGGTCCAGATGTTTGTCCAGGACGCGCGGATCGAGGACCCGCAAGGGTGTCGCCTCGAACCAGTGGTCCAGCGACGAGGCGCGATGCCGCCGCAACTCACGGTCGAGCATGGTCAGATCGAACGGCGCGTTCATGACCACCAGCGGACGGCCGCGCACCGCCTGCTCGGCCAGCGCCCTGGCTATCTCCTCCATCACCGGCGCCGGCCAGCGGCCGTCGCGCTGCAACTGCTCGTCCGTCAGCCCGTGCACCGCCGTCGCCGCGGCGGGCACCGGCACGCCCGGGTTCACCAGCCACCGCGTCACCCGAGGACGGGCGCCGGGCGCGTCCTGGACGACGACGGCGGCCGACACGATCCGGTCGGTCTCGACGTCCACACCCGTGGTCTCCGTGTCGAACGCCGCCAAGGGCCCCTCGTACCAACACGTCATATGTACACAACTCCTCCTTCACCCACGGCAGCTGACGTTCCGTCTTCTGCCAGTTTGGTGATACCCGGGCTGTTTGCGCCGTACGCCGGAAGGAGACAACAGAAGTACGGGTCCGTGCAGTTCAGGGGCTCGGCACGGCGAAACACCTGCATGGGAAGGCTGTTGGTCATGGCCATAGCGCAGCCCGAGCGGGGCGGGCTGCTGCCCGAGCACGAGGCATCGCACCGCGGCTCCCTCGCCACCACCGCCTGCATGGAGACCCTGCAGGTGGGCTACCTGCACGCGGTGGCCGCCGCGGCCGGCTGCTCGCTCTCCCAGCCCTTTCCGGACAACGGCATCGACTGGCACGTCAGCCACGGCTCACCCGGTCACACCGTCGACGACGAAGTCACCATCAAGGTGCAGCTCAAGGCCACCTACCAGCTCGCGCCGAACCCGACGGGCCGGTTCTTCTCCTTCACCCTCGACAACCAGCACCTGACGAAGCTCGCCCGCACACCCGTCTCGGTGCACAAGATCCTGGTCGTGATGATCGTCCCCAGATCGCAGGAGCAGTGGCTGCGGGCCGGCCACGACCGGCTCGACCTGCGGCACTGCTGCTACTGGATCAACCTCGCCGGACACCCGATCACCGGTCGGCACCGCACCACCGTGCGTATACCGACCTCGCGCATCTTCGACGACCGAGCGCTCTGCGAGATCATGACGCGCGTCGGAACGGGAGGCAGACCGTGACCCACGGCCCCATCGACGACGACGGCCCCGGCCCACTCCCTCACGGCGAGGGACCCGGCCGACAGCCCTACGACGACGCGTCCGGCCGACGCCCGCACCGTGAGGAGACGCCCGGCCGACGCCCCTACGCCGAGGACAGGCCGGTGAGCCGTCCCCATGGCGAGGGCGGACGGACGATCCGTCCGTACGAGGAGGACGTGCCCGTACGCCGTCCCATCGGGGAGCCCGTGCGTTCCGTGCCGCCCCACCCCGTCGAGCCCACCTGGACCCGGCCGCCCGACCCCGCCCAGGTCGACCCCGCGGTCCTCGGCACCCTGCTGCACCGGCACGGCTGGCAGCGGCGGGGCGGAGCCGCCGGACGCTACGGCCGCTGGACCCCACCGGGGCCGGCCGGGCGGGGCATGAGCCTGCTCGTGCCCGAGAACCGGGCCTTCCCCGACAGCGACGACCTGCTCGGCGAAGCCCTCACGGCCCTGTCCCGGAGCGGCTCGCCCGCCGCGCGGGACGTGCTGACCGCGCTCGCCGTGCCCAGCGACGAGATCCACTGGTGGCGGGACGTGCCGACCGGTCCGCTGGGCACCGCCTCCTGGGTCGTCGAGGACCAACTGCGCTCGGCCGCCCGCCAGATGCTCCTCGCGGCGGCGCTGGCCACCCGCGCGCGTGCCGGCTACTACGGCGCCCGGCACCGCCTGCCCGCCGCAGCCTCCCTCGACGGCGTCCTCGTCGGCGCCGCCCCCGGTGGCCGCCGCCTCACCGCCTTCGTCCCCGTGGCCACCGGCCGCCCCCTCGCCTTACGCCTCCACCAGGCCCTGTACGCCGCCCGCGAGGCCATCGACTACCAGCGCGCCACCGGCGGCATGGACGCCTTCGACGGCGCCGTCGAGGCCGGGGTCAGCCACGAGCTGACCGAGGCACTCGTCGCCCTCGTCCGAGGCACCGAGGGCGCCCGCGTCGCCGTCGACTGGGCGCCCGCCGCCGGGGTCCCCGAGGGCGGCGCGACACCGGCCGAGCCCGTCGAGTTCTCACCGGGCGACCTGCCCGTGCTCCGCGAGGCCGGGGCCCGCTATCTGCGCGAGGAGCCCTCGATGCCGGTGCGGATCACCGGTGCCGTGGTGCGGATGCGCAGGTCGGCGGCGCGCGGCGAGGGCACGGTACGGCTGCGGGTCCTCGCCGGCGCAGAGGTCCCGCACGTCCGCATGACCCTGGACGAGGAGTCGTACCGGATCGCGGGGCAGGCCCATCTCGTGGGACTGCCGGTCCGGGTGCACGGGAGGCTGGAGAGCCGGGGCGGGTTCCGCCGGCTCACGAACGCCGACGGGATCGCACCCGTGCAGGTCGACGAGGCGGAGCGGGACCGGCTGATGAAGTCGCTCCAGGAGACCGCGGAGATCACGGCCTTCTTCGAGGAGGCCTGCGGAGGGGACTGAGGTATCTGTTTCGCGAGGAGCACCCCGGGCTCGGTACGATCCCTACCGATGGCCCAGGCCGCAGACGGCCGGGCCGCCCCTTCAGGTAGGAGAAACCGGTGTCCGACGTCCGTGTGATCATCCAACGCGATTCCGAGCGGGACGAGCGCGTGGTGACGACGGGCACTACGGCCGCCGACCTCTTCGCCGGTGAGCGCACCGTCGTCGCCGCCCGCGTGGCCGGTGAGCTGAAGGACCTCGCGTACGAGGTGCGGGACGGCGAGACCGTCGAGGCCGTGGAGATCTCCTCCGAGGACGGCCTGAACATCCTGCGCCACTCCACCGCGCATGTCATGGCCCAGGCCGTGCAGGAGCTGTTCCCCGACGCGAAGCTGGGCATCGGCCCGCCGGTCCGGGACGGGTTCTACTACGACTTCGACGTCGAGAAGCCCTTCACGCCCGAGGATCTCAAGGCCGTCGAGAAGAAGATGCAGGAGATCCAGAAGCGCGGCCAGCGCTTCTCGCGCCGCGTCGTCACCGACGAGGCCGCCCGCGAGGAGCTGGGACACGAGCCGTACAAGCTGGAGCTGATCGGCCTCAAGGGCTCGGCCTCCTCCGACGACGGCGCGGACGTCGAGGTCGGCGCCGGCGAGCTGACGATCTACGACAACCTGGACGCCAAGACCGGAGACCTGTGCTGGAAGGACCTCTGCCGGGGTCCGCACCTGCCCACCACCCGCAACATCCCGGCGTTCAAGCTGATGCGCAACGCCGCCGCGTACTGGCGCGGCAGCGAGAAGAATCCGATGCTCCAGCGCATCTACGGCACCGCCTGGCCCTCCAAGGAGGAGCTGAAGGCACACCTGGACTTCCTCGCCGAGGCCGAGAAGCGCGACCACCGCAAGCTGGGCAACGAACTCGACCTGTTCTCCATCCCGGACGAGATCGGCTCCGGCCTCGCCGTCTTCCACCCCAGGGGCGGCATCATCCGCCGGGTCATGGAGGACTACTCGCGCCGCCGCCACGAGGAGGAGGGATACGAGTTCGTCTACACCCCGCACGCCACGAAGGGGAAGCTCTTCGAGCTCTCGGGCCACCTGGACTGGTACGCCGACGGCATGTACCCGCCCATGCAGCTCGACGAGGGCGTGGACTACTACCTCAAGCCCATGAACTGCCCGATGCACAACCTGATCTTCGACGCGCGCGGTCGCTCGTACCGTGAACTGCCGCTGCGCCTCTTCGAGTTCGGGACCGTGTACCGGTACGAGAAGTCCGGAGTCGTGCACGGTCTGACCCGTGCCCGCGGCTTCACCCAGGACGACGCGCACATCTACTGCACCCGCGAGCAGATGGCCGACGAGCTCGACAAGACGCTCACCTTCGTCCTGAACCTGCTGCGCGACTACGGCCTCACGGACTTCTACCTGGAGCTGTCCACCAAGGACCCGGAGAAGTTCGTCGGCTCGGACGAGGCGTGGGAAGAGGCGACCGAGACCCTCCGCCAGGTCGCCGAGAAGCAGGGCCTGCCGTTGGTCCCGGACCCGGGCGGCGCCGCGTTCTACGGTCCGAAGATCTCCGTCCAGGCGAAGGACGCGATCGGCCGGACCTGGCAGATGTCCACGGTCCAGCTCGACTTCAACCTGCCCGAGCGCTTCGACCTCGAGTACACCGGCCCGGACGGCTCCAAGCAGCGCCCGGTCATGATCCACCGCGCGCTGTTCGGCTCGATCGAGCGGTTCTTCGCGGTACTCCTCGAGCACTACGCGGGCGCGTTCCCGGCCTGGCTGGCTCCCGTCCAGGCGGTCGGCATCCCGATCGGCGACGCGCACGTGGAGTACCTGCGGAAGTTCGCCGCCGAGGCGAAGAAGAAGGGGCTGCGCGTCGACGTCGACGCCTCCTCCGACCGTATGCAGAAGAAGATCCGCAACGCCCAGAAGGCCAAGGTGCCCTTCATGGTCATCGCGGGCGACGAGGACATGGCGGCCGGCGCGGTCTCCTTCCGCTACCGCGACGGCTCCCAGGAGAACGGCATCCCCGTCGAGGAGGCCATCGCGAAGATCGCGAAGGTCGTGGAGGACCGCGTCCAGATCTGAGGCGTACGGCGCACCGGCGGCGTGGTGCGGCGTGCGGAAGCACGCGGGTGACGCGGCGCGGGTGAGCGCGTGATCGAAAGGCCCCTGGGGTTCAGCTCCCCGGGGGCCTCCGCTCGTCCTCCCGTGCGAACACCTGCAGCAGCCACGACGAGAACGACCCCGTCACCGCCCCGAGCAGCGCGAGACCGCAGGCCATCAGGAACACGGCGATCAGCCGCCCCTGCGGGGTCACGGGTGTGACGTCCCCGTACCCCACCGTCGCGAGCGTGGAGCAGGTCCACCACAGGGAGTCCCCGAAGGTCAGGATCGTCGCGTCGGGCGCCGTGTGTTCCTGCTGGTAGACGGCGAGGGCGCCGGTGAAGCCGAGCAGGGTCACCGACAGGCCCGCGTAGACGGCCACGCGCGCGTGCAGGGAGAGCCGGGGCCGGTCGTGGTGTCGCTGTACGTTGTCGTGGATCTGCACCACGCGCAGGGGCCGCAGCAGTGGCAGTACCAGCACGAGGGTGTCGAGCCAGCGCACGCGGACGAAGCTCGGGCCCAGCCCGCTCAGCCGCCAGCGCACCGCGTAGTCGACGGCGAACACCGCCCAGGTCAGCAGGGTCACCGCGAGACAGAGGTCGAGCCAGCCCTGGGGGAGGCCGTGGGCGAGCACCCGTACCGTGTAGGAGGCGAGGAAGAGGGCCGACGCCCCGGCGAGGACGCGTCCGGTGCGCTGTTCCCAGCGGAGCGCGCGGCTGTCGAGGTCCATCGCCTCAGCTTGGCCCCGCCCGTCCCGCCCCGGTACCCGGCGACACGCCGCGAACGGGCGAAGTCATATGCTGCACTGCATGACGAGTGAGCCGGAGCAGCAGATCGGAGTGGGAACGCAGGACGCGTTCCAGCGCCTGTGGACGCCCCACCGGATGGCGTACATCCAGGGTGAGAACAAGCCGACCGGCCCCGGCGCCGAAGACGGCTGTCCGTTCTGCTCGATTCCGGCGAAATCGGATGAGGACGGCCTGATCATCAGGCGCGGGGAGCACGTGTACGCGGTGCTCAACCTCTACCCGTACAACGGCGGCCACCTCATGGTCGTGCCCTACCGGCACGTCGCCGACTACACGGATCTCACCGGGTCGGAGACCACCGAGCTGGCCGAGCTGACCAAGCAGTCCATGACCGCCCTGCGCACCGCCTCCGGCGCCCACGGCTTCAACATCGGCATGAACCAGGGCACGGTCGCGGGAGCCGGTATCGCGGCCCACCTCCACCAGCACATCGTCCCCCGCTGGGGCGGCGACACCAACTTCATGCCGGTCGTCGGCCACACGCGGATCCTGCCGCAGCTCCTGGCCGACACGAGGAAGATGCTCGCGGAGGCCTGGCCGACGGTGTGACCGCCGGGGCGGGTGGCTGTTCGGCTGGGGGTGGGCGGGGGTTGGTCGCGCAGGCTGAAAAGCACGGGGCGCAGCCCCTGCTTTTCAGGGGCGCGGGGAACTGCGCGACCAGCCCCCACCGGACCCGCACTCGCCAGCGAACCCCAACCTCACGCCCCCCGTCCGGCCGAGCGAGCGCAGCGCTCACGCGTCGTAGAGGTCCGCCTTCCGCGGCGTCGGGTCCTGCACCGCCCCGCTGAGGAACCCGGCCCGCGAGCCGAACTTCTCGGTGTCCACGCCGTTGTCCTTGAGGACCTTGATCGCGGCGTTGTGCACCACGCGGAGCACGGGCGTGGCGGCGCGCAGCGCGTCGTCGGCCATGAAGCGGTGCCGCCACGGCTGGTCGGCCCAGGCGTGCCGCAGACCGAACGGCTCGGGCAGGCCCATGGACCCGCCGAGCCAGTTGAGCAGCGGCGGGTACCAGGTCAGCGGGGCGCGCGCGGCGAGCCGTACGACCTCGTCCGCGTCGACGAGGGGGAGCTTCACCTTGCGGGTCTCCCAGAACCTCAGCGACTTCTGGACTTCCTTCTCCTTGGCCGCCGGCCCGGTCGTGAACAGTCCGTGCACGGGGCCCAGGGCGTGCCCGGTCACCTCGATGCGCAGGGTCTGGTGCAGCACGGTGACCGTGACCATCATGGTGATGATCAACTGACCGTCCCAGAGCGTCCACTGGACACCCAGGTAGTGCCGGTTGCCGCTGCCGAAGTGCTGCTTGTTGCAGATCTCCTGTATCGCGTGGTTCTTGTACTGGTAGGCGTCCACGTCGGTGCTGTCGGGCCGGGCCACCGCGCCGGCGCCCTCGCCGATGGGGCTGACGACCCAGTGCTTGATGGAGGGCGCCGTGAAACCACCGGTGTTGAGGGGGGTGCGCTCCAGCATGCGGAGCTGGTCGTGGATGGCGCGTATGACGTCCCAGCTGCGGAACGGGTGGATCTCCTTGCCGGAGTCGGCCGGCACGAGGTCCTCGGCCAGCTGCCAGGCGCCCCAGCGGGTGCCCATGCCGAGGATGCCCTTGGGGCCCGCGTAGAAGACGAGGTTGGAGCGCTGTTCGGCGCTGAGCCGGGCCAGCTCCTTGCGCAGCTGCTCGGCCTTGGTCTCGTTGGGGCTGCCGGGCACGGCCTCAGGGATCTTGGCGCCGACGCCCCCGCCGGCCAGCAGGCCGGACCAGCGGTCCCGCAGATCCGCGGCGGCCCGCTCGCAGATCTGCTTGGCCCAGAACCAGCCGACCACGGGCAGCACGACGCACGCACGCGCGTACCAGGCCCAGATACCGTCGAACGGCATCTTGAGCAGGAAGATCACTGCGAGGCCCCCCACGGCCACCAGCAGCGTGGTGCCGAGTGCACCGGCGCGCTTGTCACGCTTGGCGACCGTCGTGCGGATCTGGAAGACCAACAGCCACAGGAGCAGCCCGGGCAGGAAGAGCAGGCCGCACAGGACCATCACCGCCGAGAGCCAGTTGTCGCGCTCGCGGCGGATGTTGTTCGCCGCGAGGCAGTGCTCGACGACGACCTGAGGCTCCATGCCGAAGGACTGGATGAGCGGTTTGCGGCCCGCGCCGACCATCCGGTCCCGCACCGCGAGGGAGAACGCCTCCCCGAGGTTCGGCCGGAAGATGGTCGCCCACTTGCGGCCCGGTTTGACCGTGGACTTGTGCCAGTCGTTGTTGGCCTTGAGGATCTCCGCGATCTCGTTGTCCCGGTAGGCCGCGGACGCCAGGGCGTACGTCGCCGCGGTCTGTCCCGCGGTGCCCATCAGCGGCACCTGTGCCCCGGGAGTGAAATCGAAATTGTCCGCCACCGCCGCCGCCCCCATCGCCGCATACTCGCTCCTGCGGCTCTTCCCGACTTCCGTGCTCCGCACACCTGTTGATCAGGTCATAACCTGATCCGGACCTGATCGAGCCATACTTGTCGATCAGGTGATCAGCGTATCCGCAGCCCCGGACATCGCGCGGTGCGAAGAACGGACATTCACGGAACCCACCGCACGCGGCCGAGAACCGGCCTCGTCCCACCCCACGGCCCTCGGCGGACGGCCGAGGCCGCCCGCCGACAGGTCGCCGCTGTCTTCCGTCGGTCTCGAACGGTGGTTTCCGTACGGTGGTTTCCGGCCGGTCGGTTCCAACGGCCGGTCCCGGACGGTCGGTTCCGACGGCAGGTTCCGGACTCTTGGTTCCTGACGGCCGGTCCTGGACCGTCGGTTCCTGACAGCCGGTCCCGGACCGGCTGTCCCGGACCGTCGGTTCGCCGTCGGGTCAGTGCTCCTTCGTCTGTTCGCGGACCTTCTCGGCCACATGGGAGGGCATCGGCTCGTGCCGCGTGTACCGGCGGCCGAAGCGCGCGGTGCCGTGGGACAGGGAGCGCAGATCGACGGCGTACCGGTCGATCTCGATCTCCGGTACCTCGGCCCGGACGAGGGTGCGCCCCCCACCCGCCTGCTCGGTGCCGACGACCCGGCCGCGCCGCCCGGACAGGTCGCTCATCACGGGCCCCACGTACGAGTCGCCGACCAGGACCGACACCTCGGCCACCGGCTCCAGCAGGTGGATCTTCGCGTCCACCGCGGCCTCGCGCAGCGCCAGCGCGCCCGCCGTCTGGAACGCGGCGTCCGAGGAGTCCACAGAGTGCGCCTTGCCGTCCCGCAGCGTGATCCGTACGTCGATGAGCGGATAGCCGGCCGCGACCCCCTTGGCCGCCTGCGCCCGCACCCCCTTCTCCACGGACGGGATGAACTGCCTCGGCACCGCGCCGCCGACGACCTTGTCGACGAACTCGATGCCCGAGCCGCCGGGCAGCGGCTCCACGTCGATCTCGCAGATCGCGTACTGCCCGTGTCCGCCGGACTGCTTCACATGCCGGCCGCGCCCGGCCGACCTGTCGGCGAACGTCTCCCGCAGGGAGACCCTGTGCGGTACGACGTCGACCTGGACGCCGTACCGGCTGCGCAGCCGTTCCAGCGCCACGTCGGCGTGCGCCTCGCCCAGGCACCACAGGACCACCTGGTGGGTGTCCTGGTTCTGTTCGAGCCGCATGGTCGGATCCTCGGCGACGAGTCGGGCGAGCCCCTGGGAGAGCTTGTCCTCGTCGGCCTTGCTGTGCGCCTGGATCGCGAGCGGCAGCAACGGGTCGGGCATCTCCCACGGCTCCATGAGCAGCGGGTCGTCCTTGGCCGAGAGCGTGTCCCCGGTCTCCGCGCGGTTCAGCTTCGCCACACACGCCAGGTCGCCCGCGATGCAGTGCGTGAGCGTCCGCTGTTGCTTGCCGAACGGTGTGGACAGGGCGCCGATCCGCTCGTCGACGTCGTGGTCCTCGTGCCCCCGGTCGGCCAGCCCGTGCCCGGAGACATGCACCGTCTCGTCGGGGTGCAGCGTCCCGGAGAAGACCCGTACCAGCGAGATACGGCCCACATAGGGATCGCTGGCGGTCTTCACGACCTCGGCGACCAGCGGTCCGTCCGGGTCGCAGGCCGCCTTGATCTCGCGGGGCCTGCCTTCGGGGGTGGTGACCGCGGGCGTCTCGCGCTCCAGAGGGGTGGGGAAGCCGCCGGTGACCAGTTCGAGGAGTTCGACCGTGCCCAGACCCTGCCTGGCGCCGTCGGCCGCGGGGGCGGCGGCCAGCACGGGGTGGAAGACCCCGCGGGCGACGGCCCGTTCCAGGTCGTCGACGAGGGTCGTGACGTCGATCTCCTCGCCGCCGAGATAGCGGTCCATGAGGGTCTCGTCCTCGCTCTCGGCGATGATCCCCTCGATGAGCCGGTTGCGGGCCTCCTCGATCGCCGGCAGCTGCTCGGGGCCCGGCTCGGACTCCTTGCGCTCCCCGGAGGAGTAGTCGAACAGCTTCTGCGTCAGCAGTCCGGTCAGCCCCGTCACGGGGGCGTGGCCGTCCGGGCCCTGTGGGCCGTGCAGCGGCAGATAGAGCGGCAGCACGGCGTCGGGGTCGTCCCCGCCGAACGTCTCCGCGCAGACTCTGGTCATCTCGTCGAAGTCAGCCCGCGCGGCCTCCAGGTGGGTGACCACGATCGCCCGGGGCATGCCGACCGCCGCGCACTCCTCCCACACCATGCGGGTCGAGCCGTCGACACCGTCCGACGCCGAGACGACGAAAAGGGCCGCGTCCGCCGCTCGCAGACCGGCCCTGAGCTCCCCGACGAAGTCGGCGTATCCGGGTGTGTCCAGAAGATTGATCTTGTACCCGCCCCATTCGACGGGGACTAGGGAGAGCTGCACCGAGCGTTGCTGCCGGTGTTCGATCTCGTCGTAGTCGGAGACGGTGCCGCCGTCCTCCACCCGGCCCGCCCGGTTCACCGCTCCCGCCGTCAGCGCGAGAGCCTCCACCAGCGTCGTCTTGCCCGATCCGGAGTGGCCGACCAGCACCACATTCCGTACGGACGCGGGGTGGTCGGCCGCCGTAGCTCTGCCGGCGGCTCCGGGGTGTGCGTTCGCCTTGTCGCCCATGGTCCTGCCTCCCGTGCACGGTGAGGTCACTGTGGGCGCGGACATACGGATCCGCGTGCGGTGGCGGCTCCGATGACGCCCGCGGTGGCTTCGAGCTTGGCACTCGCGTCACCGCGCGTCCATACGAGGGACGTGATCGCTCCCCACGGCCCAGGTCGGGCCCGGTGGGGACGTTCCGTGATCGCCCTGTGACAGCGGTGCGATCAGGACAGGACGACGGCGGGCTGGTGCCCGACGGTCGCACACGCGCGCGCGTGGCTACGATGGGCCAGCCGGATGGCCAACAGGGGCCACGCGGCGACACCGACCCTCGGGAAGGCCATGCTGAACAAGTACGCGCGTGCATTCTTCACGCGTGTCCTCACACCGTTCGCCGCGTTTCTGATCCGCAGGGGCGTCAGCCCCGACACGGTCACGCTCCTCGGAACCGCCGGAGTGATCGCGGGCGCGCTGGTCTTCTACCCCCGGGGCGAGTTCTTCTGGGGCACGATCGTCATCACCCTCTTCGTGTTCTCGGACCTCGTCGACGGCAACATGGCCCGTCAGATGGGCCGCTCCAGCCGCTGGGGCGCCTTCCTCGACTCCACTCTCGACCGGGTCGCCGACAGCGCGATCTTCGGCGGCTTCGCCCTCTGGTACGCGGGCAAGGGCGACGACCTCGCGCTGTGCGCCGTCTCGATCTTCTGTCTGGCGAGCGGCCAGGTGGTGTCGTACACCAAGGCGCGCGGCGAGTCGATCGGTCTGCCCGTGGCGGTCAACGGACTCGTGGAGCGTGCCGAGCGCCTGGTGATCTCGCTGGTCGCGGCCGGCCTCTCGGGCCTGCACGCGTTCGGCGTGCCCGGCATCGAGGTCCTGCTGCCCGTCGCCCTGTGGATCGTCGCCGTCGGCAGCCTCGTCACGCTGATCCAGCGGGTCGTCACCGTGCGTCGCGAGTCCGCCGAGGCCGAGGCGGAGGCGGCCGCCGCAGCCGCCCAGGAATCGCCGGACACCGCCCGGAACAGCGAGGCGACCCCGTGAGCGCTCTGCGGGAGCGATTGACAGACGGGCTGTACGGCCTGGGCTGGGGCGCCGTCAAGAAGCTCCCGGAGCCCGTCGCCGTACGCCTCGGCCGGACGATCGCCGACGCCACCTGGAAGCGGCGCGGCCCCCTCGTCCGCCGCCTGGAGGCCAACTACGCGCGCGTAGTGCCGGGCGCGAGCCCCGAGCGCCTCGCCGAGCTGTCCCGCGCGGGCATGCGCTCCTACCTGCGCTACTGGATGGAGTCCTTCCGCCTCCCCGCGTGGAGCGAGGAACGTGTCAGGACCGGCTTCACCGCCCGGGACCTGCACCACCTCACCGACGGCCTCGCCTCCGGCCGTGGCGTCGTACTCGCGCTGCCGCACCTCGCCAACTGGGACCTCGCCGGCGCCTGGGTCACCACCGAGCTGAAGACCCCGTTCACCACGGTCGCCGAACGACTCAAGCCCGAGACGCTCTACGACCGCTTCGTCGCCTACCGCGAGGGCCTCGGCATGGAGGTCCTGCCGCACAACGGCG
The DNA here is from genome assembly GCF_041435215.1 of Streptomyces sp. NBC_01314. Taxonomy (NCBI): domain Bacteria; kingdom Bacillati; phylum Actinomycetota; class Actinomycetes; order Kitasatosporales; family Streptomycetaceae; genus Streptomyces; species Streptomyces sp. NBC_01314. The sequence continues at coordinate 9,144,025 of NZ_CP108394.1, forward strand.
GTTCCGTCTTCGGCACCCTCGCCCGGCGGCTGCGCGACGGCGGCCTGGTCTGCCTGGTCGCCGACCGCGACCTGTCCGCGTCCGGCGTCGAGGTCGAGTTCTTCGGTGAGCCGACCCGGATGCCCGCCGGTCCGGCCCTCCTCGCCCAGCAGACCGGCGCGCTGCTGCTGCCGGTGACGCTCTGGTACGACGACTCTCCCGTCATGCGGGGACGCCTGCACGCCCCGATCGAGGTACCCGAGACAGGCACCCGCGCCGAGAAGACGTCTGTCATGACACAGGCGCTGGCAGACGTCTTCGCCACCGGCATCGCCGACCACCCGGAGGACTGGCACATGCTCCAGCGCTTGTGGCTCGCGGACCTGGACCCCGCGAAGGGTCCCGACGGCCCCGGGAAGCCTGCGACGGACTCCACGCAGGGTCCCGGGCAAGGGGCTGCGCCGGACGCCGGGAGCGGCTTCGCGAAGGGGGACGCGCCGGATCCCGGGAGCGGCTTCGAGAAGGGGCGGCCGTGAAGATCGGGATCGTCTGCCCGTACTCCTGGGACGTGCCCGGGGGAGTCCAGTTCCACATCCGTGACCTGGCCGACCACCTCATCCGTCTCGGTCACGAGGTGTCGGTGCTCGCCCCCGCCGACGACGACACCCCGCTGCCGCCGTACGTCGTCTCCGCGGGCCGCGCTGTCCCGGTGCCCTACAACGGCTCGGTGGCGCGCCTGAACTTCGGCTTCCTGTCGGCGGCCCGGGTACGGCGCTGGCTGCACGACGGCACGTTCGACGTGATCCACATCCACGAGCCGGCCTCCCCGTCGCTGGGCCTGCTGGCCTGCTGGGCCGCGCAGGGTCCGATCGTCGCAACCTTCCACACCTCCAACCCGCGCTCCCGGGCGATGATCGCGGCGTACCCGATCCTCCAGCCCGCGCTGGAGAAGATCAGCGCGCGGATCGCGGTGAGCGAGTACGCCCGCCGCACCCTCGTCGAACACCTGGGCGGCGACGCGGTCGTCATCCCGAACGGCGTGGACGTCGACTTCTTCGCCCGCGCCAAGCCCAACCCCGACTGGCAGGGCGACACCCTCGGCTTCGTCGGCCGCATCGACGAACCCCGCAAGGGCCTGCCGGTGCTGATGAAGGCCCTCCCGAAGATCCTCGCGGAACGCCCCCAGGCCCGGTTGCTCGTCGCCGGGCGCGGGGACGAGGAGGAGGCGGTCGAGACGCTGCCCAAGGAGCTGCGCTCCCGCGTCGAGTTCCTCGGCATGGTCAGCGACGAGGACAAGGCCCGCTTCCTGCGCAGCGTCGACGTCTACGTCGCCCCCAACACCGGTGGCGAGAGCTTCGGCATCATCCTCGTCGAGGCCCTGTCCGCCGGTGCCCCCGTCCTCGCCTCCGACCTCGACGCCTTCGCCCAGGTCCTCGACCGGGGCAGCGCGGGCGAGCTCTTCGCCAACGAGGACGCGGACGCCCTCGCGACAGCCGCCGTGCGTCTGCTCGGCGACCCGGCCCGCCGCGCCGAACTCCGCGAACGCGGCAGCGCCCACGTCCGCCGCTTCGACTGGTCGACCGTCGGCGCCGACATCCTCGGCGTCTACGAAACGGTCACGGAGGGCGCGGCCTCGGTGGCGGCGGACGAACGGACGGGACTACGGGCGCGGTTGGGGCTGGCCCGGGACTGAGTGCGGGGGCGTTGTGTTTCGCCCCCGCCGCCCCTGACTGTCCCTTCCCTGGGGGCTGCGCTCCCGTGCCCCGCCGCCAAGAGTTCTCCGGCCGAGGGTGGGCGGGGGCTGGTCGCGCCGTTCCCCCGCGCCCCTTTCGGGGCGCTGAACTCGTACGTGGCGGTGGTGGGCACCGGTAGTAGCCTGCCGCCCGTGACTTCGACACTCATCTGGATCGCGGTTGTCCTCTTCGCGATCGGTCTCTACCTGAGCTGGACCGCGGGACGCCTCGACCGACTGCACGCGCGCATCGACGCCGCCCGCGCCGCGCTCGACGCGCAGCTGCTGCGCCGTGCGTCGGTCGCCCAGGAACTGGCCACCTCCGGGGTGCTGGACCCGGCCGCCTCGATCGTCCTCTACGAGGCGGCGCACGCGGCACGGCAGGCCGAGGAGGAACAGCGCGAGGTCGCCGAGAGCGAGCTGAGCCAGGCGCTGCGGGCCGTGTTCGCGGACGCGCAGCAGGTGGAGGTGGTGCGCGAGGCGCCCGGTGGTGAGGACGCCGCGAACGAGCTGGCCCAGGCCGTCCGCCGGGTCCCCATGGCCCGCCGCTTCCACAACGACGCCGTACGCGCGGCCCGCGCCCTCCGCCGCCACCGCACGGTCCGCTGGTTCCGGCTGGCCGGCCACGCGCCCTTCCCGATGGCCTTCGAGATGGACGACGAGCCCCCGGCGGCCGTGGCGGAAAGACCGACCACGTAACCCCCGGCGCCCTTGGGGCGCGAGGAACCGCGCGACAAGCCCTCACCCCTGGGAGACGGGAACGTGACGGGAAACGGGTAAGGGCGGCGGGGGCGAAAAAGCCCTGCTCAGCCACGACCGTGCCCGAAAACGAGCCACCGCCTCCCCATTGGCCCTTGCAGTGGCCTGTTCCCTCGCGTTTCCTCGGTGACTGTAGAAACCCTCTTCCCCGAGCGAGGTCAATCCCGTGTCCAGCACGCTCTCCAGCCCCACCGCCCAGACCCCCGAGACCGGCACCGCCCGCGTGAAGCGCGGCATGGCCGAGCAGCTCAAGGGCGGTGTGATCATGGATGTCGTCAACGCCGAGCAGGCGAAGATCGCCGAGGACGCGGGCGCCGTCGCGGTCATGGCCCTGGAGCGGGTCCCCGCCGACATCCGCAAGGACGGCGGCGTGGCCCGGATGTCCGACCCGGACATGATCGAGGGCATCATCGAGGCCGTCTCCATCCCGGTCATGGCCAAGTCCCGTATCGGCCACTTCGTCGAGGCCCAGGTCCTGCAGTCCCTCGGTGTCGACTACATCGACGAGTCCGAGGTCCTCACCCCGGCCGACGAGGTCAACCACGCCGACAAGTGGGCCTTCACGACCCCCTTCGTCTGCGGTGCCACCAACCTCGGCGAGGCCCTGCGCCGCATAGCCGAGGGCGCCGCCATGATCCGCTCCAAGGGCGAGGCCGGCACCGGCAACGTCGTCGAGGCCGTCCGTCACCTGCGCCAGATCAAGAACGAGATCGCCAAGCTGCGCGGCTTCGACAACAACGAGCTGTACGCCGCCGCCAAGGAGCTCCGCGCCCCGTACGAGATCGTCAAGGAGGTCGCCGAGCTCGGCAAGCTCCCGGTCGTCCTGTTCTCCGCCGGCGGTGTGGCCACCCCCGCCGACGCAGCGCTGATGCGCCAGCTCGGCGCCGAGGGCGTCTTCGTCGGCTCCGGCATCTTCAAGTCCGGCGACCCGGCCAAGCGCGCCGCCGCCATCGTGAAGGCCACCACCTTCTACGACGACCCGAAGATCATCGCGGACGCCTCCCGCAACCTGGGCGAGGCCATGGTCGGCATCAACTGCGACACCCTCCCCGAGGCCGAGCGCTACGCGAACCGGGGCTGGTAAGCACTGATGAGCGACACCCCCGTCGTAGGCGTCCTGGCTCTTCAGGGCGACGTACGGGAGCACCTCGTCGCCCTGGCCACGGCCGACGCCGTGGCCAGGGCGGTGCGGCGCCCCGAGGAACTCGCCGAGGTGGACGGCCTCGTCATCCCCGGCGGCGAGTCCACCACCATCTCCAAACTGGCCGTCCTCTTCGGCGTGATGGAACCCCTGCGCGCGCGCGTGCGTGAAGGCATGCCCGTCTACGGCACCTGCGCCGGACTGATCATGCTGGCCGACAAGATCCTCGACCCCCGTTCGGGCCAGGAGACCATCGGCGGCATCGACATGATCGTGCGCCGCAACGCCTTCGGCCGGCAGAACGAGTCCTTCGAAGCGGCGGTCGATGTGCGGGGCGTCGAGGGCGACCCCGTGGAGGGCGTCTTCATCCGTGCCCCCTGGGTCGAATCCGTGGGCGCGCGGACCGAGGTGCTCGCCGAGCACGAGGGTCACATCGTCGCCGTACGCCAGGGCAACGCCCTTGCCACGTCGTTCCACCCGGAGCTGACCGGAGACCACCGGCTGCACGCCCTCTTCGTCGAGATGGTGCGCGCGAACCGGGCGGCGGAGTCCTTGTAGGATCTCTCGGGTTCGTACGGAGTTGGGTTACGTGAAGGAGACAGGCAGATGTCCGGCCACTCTAAATGGGCTACGACGAAGCACAAGAAGGCCGTGATCGACGCCAAGCGCGGCAAGCTCTTCGCGAAGCTGATCAAGAACATTGAGGTCGCCGCGCGCATGGGCGGGATCGACATCGAGGGCAACCCGACTCTCTACGACGCCATCCAGAAGGCGAAGAAGCAGTCGGTCCCGAACAAGAACATCGACTCCGCGGTCAAGCGCGGTGGCGGTCTCGAGGCCGGTGGCGCCGAATACGAGACGATCATGTACGAGGGTTACGGTCCGAACGGTGTGGCGGTGCTCATCGAGTGCCTCACCGACAACCGCAACCGAGCCGCCTCCGACGTCCGCGTGGCCATGACCCGCAACGGCGGCTCGATGGCCGACCCGGGCTCCGTCTCGTACCTCTTCAACCGCAAGGGCGTCGTGATCGTCCCCAAGGGCGAGCTGTCCGAGGACGACGTCCTGGAGGTCGTGCTCGACGCGGGCGCCGAGGAGGTCAACGACCTGGGCGAGGCCTTCGAGGTGCTCAGCGAGGCAACCGACATGGTCGGGGTCCGCACCTCCCTCCAGGAGGCCGGGATCGACTACGACTCGGCCGAGGCCAACTTCGTCCCGACCATGCAGGTCGAGCTGGACGAGGAGGGCGCCAGGAAGATCTTCAAGCTGATCGACGCCCTCGAGGACAGCGACGACGTCCAGAACGTGTTCGCCAACTTCGACGTGAGCGACGACGTCATGGCCAAGGTCGACGCGTAACGCTCCGCGAGCCGAGCCGAGCCGAGTCGAACGGGCTCCTTCGCGATGGGCTTCAACGGGCCGACGGGACACACCCCGTCGGCCCGTCGCGTTGTCGGCGCTTGTCAGTGGCACCCGATAGCCTGCACAAACAGGTGAGCGATGGGAGGGGCGCGTTGCGTGTACTGGGGGTGGACCCGGGGCTGACCCGTTGCGGTGTCGGGGTCGTGGAAGGCGTCGCCGGACGGCCGCTCACCATGCTCGGCGTCGGTGTCGTCCGTACGCCCGCGGACGCGGAGTTGGGGCTTCGTCTCGTCGCGATCGAGCAGGGCATCGAGCAGTGGCTCGACGAACACCGCCCCGAATTCGTCGCTGTGGAACGGGTGTTCAGCCAGCACAACGTACGGACGGTCATGGGCACCGCCCAGGCCAGCGCCGTCGCCATGCTGTGCGCCGCCCGCCGTGGTATCCCCGTCGCCCTGCACACTCCGAGCGAGGTCAAGGCCGCCGTCACCGGAAGCGGCCGCGCCGACAAGGCCCAGGTCGGCGCCATGGTCACCCGGCTCCTCCGGCTCGACGCACCCCCCAAACCGGCGGACGCCGCCGACGCGCTCGCCCTCGCCATCTGCCACATCTGGCGGGCCCCCGCACAGAACCGCCTGCAGCAGGCAGTCGCTCTGCACGCGACCAGAGCGGCGAACGCATCCAACGCATCCAACACATCGGACAGATCGCGCGCGTCGAACGCGTCGAACGCACTGAAAGGCCGTACGGCATGATCGCCTTCGTCAGCGGCACGGTCGCCGCACTCGCTCCCGACACAGCGGTGGTCGAGGTGGGCGGGGTCGGCATGGCCCTGCAGTGCACGCCGAACACGCTGTCCACGCTGCGGCTCGGCCAGCCGGCCAAGCTCGCCACCTCCCTCGTCGTACGGGAGGACTCGCTGACGCTGTACGGATTCATGGACGACGACGAACGCCAGATCTTCGTGCTGCTGCAGACCGCGAGCGGCGTCGGCCCGCGCCTCGCCCAGGCGATGCTCGCCGTGCACACCCCTGACGCCCTGCGCCGGGCGGTGGCCACCGGTGACGAGAAGGCGCTGATCGCCGTCCCCGGCATCGGCAAGCGGGGCGCCCAGAAGCTGCTGCTCGAACTGAAGGACCGCCTCGGTGAGCCGATCGGCGCCCCCGCGATCGGTGCCCCGGTCAGCCAGGGCTGGCGCGACCAGTTGCACGCCGCCCTGATCGGCCTCGGGTACGCCACCCGCGAGGCCGACGAGGCCGTGTCGGCCGTAACCCCCCAGGCCGAGGCCGCCGAAGGCACGCCCCAGGTGGGCCAGTTGCTGAAGGCCGCCCTCCAGACGCTCAACAGGGCCCGCTGACCCACGCATCGAAGCTCCGCCATCCGACCGCGACCACGAGGCATGCAATGAACTGGGACGACACGACCGACGACACCGCCGCCGAGCGGCTGGTGGGCTCTGTCGCCGACCGTGAGGACCAGGCCGTCGAGGCCGCCCTGCGCCCCAAGGACCTCGGCGAGTTCATCGGTCAGGAGAAGGTCCGCGAACAGCTCGACCTGGTCCTGCGGGCGGCACGCGCGCGTGGGGCCACCGCCGACCACGTCCTGCTCTCCGGCGCCCCGGGCCTCGGCAAGACCACCCTCTCTATGATCATCGCGGCCGAGATGGGCGCCCCCATCCGCATCACCTCGGGCCCGGCCATCCAGCACGCCGGCGACCTGGCCGCGATCCTCTCCTCCCTCCAGGAGGGCGAGGTCTTCTTCCTCGACGAGATCCATCGCATGTCCCGGCCCGCCGAGGAGATGCTGTACATGGCGATGGAGGACTTCCGCGTCGACGTGATCGTCGGCAAGGGCCCCGGCGCCACGGCGATCCCCCTCGAACTGCCGCCCTTCACCCTGGTCGGCGCCACCACGCGCGCGGGACTGCTGCCGCCGCCGCTGCGCGACCGCTTCGGCTTCACCGCCCACATGGAGTTCTACGAGCCCCCCGAGCTGGAGCGGGTCATCCACCGCTCGGCGAACCTCCTCGACGTCGAGATCGACGCGGACGGCGCGGCCGAGATCGCGGGCCGCTCGCGCGGCACGCCCCGTATCGCCAACCGTCTGCTGCGCCGCGTACGGGACTACGCGCAGGTCAAGGCGGACGGCTTCATCACCCGCGACATCGCCGAGGCCGCCCTCGCCGTGTACGAGGTGGACGCCCGCGGCCTCGACCGCCTCGACCGGGGCGTCCTCGAAGCCCTGCTCAAGCTCTTCGGCGGCGGACCGGTCGGTCTGTCCACGCTCGCCGTCGCCGTGGGGGAGGAGCGGGAGACCGTCGAGGAGGTCGCCGAGCCCTTCCTCGTCCGCGAGGGACTGCTCGCCCGAACCCCTCGCGGCCGGGTGGCGACGCCCGCCGCGTGGGCCCACCTCGGACTCACCCCGCCACGCGGTACGACCGGCGGAAACGGACAACGGGACCTGTTCGGGGCGTGACCGTCTCGTGACGGCGAGGTACTCGCCCGCCATGGAACCCCGGTGACATGCTGTGCGTTGTTCCATCACGGTGGACTCGCTTAGACTCCGCCGATGCCGCCCTTGTCGGCAGCACACATACCCCCATCCATCAGGCCGCTCGCCATCGCGGTCATGTGAAGGAAGTTCCGACCCGTGAGTCTCGTGACCCTCCTCCCGTTCATCGTGCTCATCGGGGCCATGATCCTGATGACCCGATCGGCCAAGAAGAAGCAACAGCAGGCCGCTGACATGCGGAACCAATTGCAGCCCGGTTCCGGCGTCCGCACGATCGGGGGCATGTACGCGACCGTCAAGGAGGTCAGCGAGGACACGCTCCTCCTCGATGCCGGGCCGGGTGTCGAGCTGCTGTTCGCGAAGAACGCCATCGGTGCCGTCCTCAGCGACGAGGAGTACAACCGCATCGTCCACGGCATCGAGCACGACCTGAAGTCCGACGTCGTCCCGGACGACGCCTCCTCCCTCACCGAGACCGACGAGCCCTCCGACGACGCTTCCGCCGCTTCCGACGACAAGCCCATCGACCTCGGCAAGAAGGACGCGTCCGACGACGCGACCGACGAGACCGCCGAGTCGAAGGACGACGACAAGGCCGCCGACAAGGCCGCCGACAAGGCCGTCGAAGCAGAGCCGAAGAAGACCGACGGCGAGTCCGACGCGAAGTAGTCACGTCCCGGGAGTGCGAGTGAGAACCGCCCGCGCCCCGGGCACGTGCCGTTTTCGCCCGGATTCCCGACACCAGTCATGGCCGTCCCCGCGCTGACCTCGCGCACGGCGGCCCGAGAGGGAGTACGAGAAGGTGGCAGCACCGAAGAAGGGCCGGAGCGCGAGCGCCCAGAGCAAGCCTGGGCGCGCGCTGGCCCTCATCCTGATCGCCCTTGTGGCGCTCACTGGGGGAATGTTCGCCTCCGGACACACCACTCCGCGTCTCGGCATCGACCTCGCCGGTGGTACGAGCATCACGCTCGAGGCGAGGAGCGGCCAGGAATCGGCGATCAACAAGACCAACATGGACACCGCGGTCGAGATCATGAACCGCCGTGTCAATGGTCTGGGTGTCTCCGAGGCCGAGGTCCAGACCCAGGGCGATCGCAACATCATCGTCAACATCCCCAAGGGCACGAACTCCGAGGAGGCCCGGGAGCAGGTCGGCACCACCGCCAAGCTGTACTTCCGTCCGCTGCTGCAGACCGCCAGCGGCACGCCGACGCCGAGCGCCGCACCGAGCGAGTCCGCCAGCGGCAGTGCCTCGCCCAGCTCCTCCGGTGACAAGGCCGCCGAGAACCCGGACAAGGCGACCTCGCCCGAGTCCTCCTCCCCGACGGCCACCGCCACATCGCAGGGCCGCGCGGTGACCGACGCCCTGAAGGCCGACCCCACGCCGTCCTCCAGCGCCTCGGAGTCGGCCAAGGCATCGGAGTCCGCCCAGGCCACCGGCGGTGCCTCGCCGGCCCCGACCGCCGACAAGGAGACGCAGGCTCTCCTCGACCAGTACAACGCCCTCAACTGCGCCGACCCCAAGCAGCGCGCCAAGCTCGGCAAAGGCAAGACCACGGACACGATCATCGCCTGTGGTCAGGAGAACGGCGGCTGGAGCAAGTTCATCCTGGGCCCGGTCGGCGTCGACGGCACGGACGTCACCAAGGCGCAGGCGCTCCTCGACACCCAGAACGGTGGCGGCTGGAAGGTCGTCATGGACTTCAACGACGCCGGCGGCAAGAAGTTCACCGAGGTCACGAAGGCGCTGGCGGCCCAGACGCCGCCGTTGAACCAGTTCGCGATCGTCCTCGACGACGACGTCGTCTCGCATCCCCAGGTGACCAGCGCGATCACCGGCGGCAAGGCGGAGATCTCCGGCAGCTTCACCCAGGAAGAGGCCCAGAGCCTCTCCAACATGCTGTCGTACGGCGCTCTCCCGCTCACCTTCAAGACGGCGAGTGTCACCACCGTCAGCCCCGCGCTCGGCACCGACCAGCTGCAGGCCGGCCTGATCGCCGGTGCGATCGGTCTGGCCCTGGTCATGATCTACCTGATCGTCTACTACCGCGGCCTGTCGCTGATCGCCATCGCCTCGCTGCTCGTCTCGGCGGCCCTGACCTACGTGCTCATGGCGCTGCTCGGTCCGGCCATCGGCTTCGCGCTGAACCTCCCGGCGGTCTGCGGTGCGATCGTCGCGATCGGTATCACGGCGGACTCGTTCATCGTGTACTTCGAACGCGTGCGGGACGAGATCCGCGAGGGCCGCACGCTGCGCCCCGCCGTCGAGAGGGCCTGGCCGCGCGCCCGGCGCACCATCCTGGTCTCCGACTTCGTGTCGTTCCTCTCCGCCGCGGTGCTCTTCATCGTCACCGTCGGCAAGGTCCAGGGCTTCGCGTTCACGCTCGGCCTGACCACCGTGCTCGACGTCGTCGTGGTCTTCTTCTTCACGAAGCCGCTGCTGACGCTGCTGGCCCGTACGAAGTTCTTCGGCGGCGGCCACAAGTGGTCCGGTCTCGACCCGAAGCGACTGGGTGCCCAGCCGCCGCTGCGCCGCACCCGCCGTCCCGCCGTCCCCGCCGACCCGAAGGAGGCCTGAGATGTCGAAGCTCGGGGACCTCGGAGCCCGACTCCACCGCGGCGAGGTCGGTTACGACTTCGTCGGCAATCGCAAGATCTGGTACGGCGTATCCATCCTGATCACCATCACGGCCATCGTCGGCCTGGCGGTGCGCGGCCTGACGATGGGCATCGAGTTCCAGGGCGGTGCCGTCTTCACCACGCCGAAGAGCAGCGTCTCGGTCGCCCAGGCCGAGGAGTACGCGGAGGAGGCGTCCGGTCACGACGCGATCGTCCAGAAGCTCGGCAACGGCAGCCTCCGTATCCAGATCGCGGGCATCGAGACGGACCAGGCCGACAAGGTCTCCGCGCAGCTGGCCGACGACCTGGACATGCGGCAGCAGGACGTCGCCGGTGAGCTGGTCGGCCCCAGCTGGGGTGAACAGGTCGCCAGCAAGGCCTGGCAGGGCCTCGTGATCTTCCTGGTCCTCGTGGTGATCTATCTGGCGATCGCGTTCGAGTTGCGCATGGCCCTCGCCGCGTTCGTCGCCCTGATCCACGACATCACCATCACCATCGGCATCTACGCCCTCGTCGGCTTCGAGGTGACGCCGGGCACGGTGATCGGTCTGCTCACGATCCTCGGTTATTCGCTCTACGACACGGTCGTCGTCTTCGACAGCCTCAAGGAGCAGACGAAGGACATCACCAAGCAGAACCGCTGGACGTACGCCGAGATCGCCAACCGCTCGATCAACAGCACCCTGGTGCGGTCGATCAACACCACGGTGGTCGCGCTGCTGCCGGTCGCCGGTCTGCTGTTCATCGGTGGCGGTGTCCTCGGCGCGGGCATGCTCAACGACATCTCGCTGTCGCTGTTCGTCGGCCTCGCGGCCGGTGCGTACTCGTCGATCTTCATCGCCACGCCGCTCGTCGCCGACCTCAAGGAGCGCGAGCCGCAGCTGAAGGCCCTCAAGAAGCGTGTGCTCGCCAAGCGGGCCCAGGCCGAGCACGACGAGCAGCCGGAGGCCGACGGTCCGTACGACGACGAGTCGGCGGACGCCACCCCTGCGGTGGTCGGCCCGCGCGTCCAGCCCGGGAGCCGCAGCCGCGGCCGGGGCGGTAAGCGTCGATGACGGACGTCAAGGAACTGCTGCTCAGCCGCATCCGCGACGTCGCGGACTACCCGCAGCCGGGAGTGATGTTCAAGGACATCACTCCGCTGCTGGCCGACCCGGCGGCGTTCACCGCGCTGACCGACGCGCTGGCGGAACTGACCGTGCGGCACGGCGCCACGAAGATCGTCGGCCTGGAGGCCCGGGGCTTCATCCTGGGCGCCCCGGCCGCCGTCCGCGCGGGCGTCGGCTTCATCCCCGTGCGCAAGGCGGGCAAGCTCCCCGGAGCCACGCTCAGCCAGGCATACGACCTGGAGTACGGCTCCGCCGAGATCGAGGTGCACGCCGAGGACCTGATCGCGGGCGACCGCGTGATGGTCATCGACGATGTCCTCGCGACCGGCGGCACGGCCGAGGCGTCGCTGCGGCTCATCCGGCGGGCGGGAGCCGAGGTCGCGGGCGTGGCGGTCCTCATGGAACTGGGCTTCCTGGCCGGCCGGGAACGGCTGGAGTCCGTATTGGACGGCGCTCCGCTGGAGTCCCTGATCCTGGTCTGAACGGATTCTGACGGCCCATGACCTGTGCTTCCGCGGTGCGCTGATATCGGCGCGTTGCGGAAGCACAGGTCTTTTCGCCCCCTTCGTGTTCCTCCGCGAAGCATGCTCAGTGCCTGGTCGCGAGCGCTCGTGAACGTGATTGACATGTTCGGGCCAGTGATATTTGATGATCGTGCGCCACATCGACCACATGACCACTGGTCCAGGCGCAGGGGGAATGAGTGAACAGGTGTATGCCGACGCCGTATGGCGTCCTCTTCGTCATCCCCCGACGGGCTTGTGGTAAATGATCTAGGGGGATTTTCTATGCGTCTGCGAACTTTGCCAGTCGTCACCGCGGTTGCCGCCGCCACCTTCCTCGGGCTCGCGGCGAGCCCCGCACAGGCGGGCACGGGCCTGCTCCTCGGGGTGCACCCCACCGGCTCCGACGACTGGGGCAACTTCAACCAGGACCCGGTCGACCACCCCGGCGAGAGCCAGGATGTGCCCGGGGACGCCATCCGGGCCTGTGACTTCACGGGGGACACCTGGGGAGTCACCGCCTGGCTGGACGTCAACCGCGACGGAACCTGGGACCGCTCCGCCACGACCAGCGGTCACGCCTCGGACTACTGCAGCCCCTGGAAGACGGGAGACCTCAGGGAGAACACCAAGGTGACCCTCAAGGTCTGTCACACCAAGGCCGGGCAGACGCCGCGGAACTGCAGGACGGGTGACACCGTCGCCTGACGCTTCTCGTCCGACGGGTACCCCGGGCTTCGCGATGTCCGGGTGACGTCGAGACCTGACGAGCGGTGACCGAGCGCAACACCGAGGCGGGCCCGGAGGAATCCGGCGCCCGCCTCCGGTGTTTCACCGGTAGACGGCTCTCACATCGGCCTGAACGCGATCCTGGGACGCGGGATCGCTACCATGGGTGTTCCGGAGCCTGACCGGGGGACCCGGAACGCGCACGAGGAGCCCTCTTGGCAGACGAGGCCCAGCACCTGACCGCCGCCAAGCCCGAGTCCGCCTCGGGCCCCGCGGCCAAGCCCGCGCAGAACGCGACGAACCCCGCGACGGGGTCCGCGCAGGGCCCGGTCGAGCACGCCCAGTCCGCGCCAACCGACAAGGCCGCCGGCCCGTCGCGCCCCCAGTCGGCCTCGGCCGAGGACCCCGCGCCCGCGCCCACTGCGGCGCCCCCGGCCCGGCCCGCCCCCACGGGCCAGCCGGCGCGCTCCGGCTCCTCCAACCGCGTACGCGCCCGCCTCGCCCGCCTCGGCGTGCAGCGCTCCAACCCGTACAACCCGGTCCTGGAGCCGCTGCTGCGCACCGTGCGCGGCCAGGACCCGAAGATCGAGACGGCGACACTCCGCCAGATCGAGAAGGCCTACCAGGTCGCCGAGCGCTGGCACCGCGGCCAGAAGCGCAAGAGCGGCGACCCGTACATCACGCACCCCCTCGCCGTCACCACCATCCTCGCCGAGCTGGGTATGGATCCGGCCACCCTGATGGCCGGGCTCCTGCACGACACGGTCGAGGACACCGAGTACGGCCTCGACCAGCTCCGCCGCGACTTCGGCGACTCCGTCGCCCTCCTCGTCGACGGCGTCACCAAGCTGGACAAGGTCAAGTTCGGCGAGGCCGCCCAGGCCGAGACCGTGCGCAAGATGGTCGTCGCCATGGCCAAGGACCCCCGCGTCCTGGTCATCAAGCTCGCCGACCGCCTGCACAACATGCGCACCATGCGCTACCTCAAGCGGGAGAAGCAGGAGAAGAAGGCGCGCGAGACCCTGGAGATCTACGCGCCGCTCGCCCACCGCCTGGGCATGAACACCATCAAGTGGGAACTGGAGGACCTCGCCTTCGCGATCCTCTACCCCAAGATGTACGACGAGATCGTCCGGCTGGTGGCCGAGCGGGCACCGAAGCGTGACGAGTATCTGGCCATAGTGACCGACGAGGTCCAACAGGACCTGAGGGCCGCCCGCATCAAGGCGACCGTCACCGGCCGCCCGAAGCACTACTACAGCGTGTACCAGAAGATGATCGTCCGCGGTCGCGACTTCGCGGAGATCTACGACCTGGTCGGCATCCGCGTCCTGGTGGACACCGTCCGCGACTGCTACGCGGCCCTGGGCACCGTTCACGCCCGCTGGAACCCGGTTCCGGGGCGGTTCAAGGACTACATCGCGATGCCCAAGTTCAACATGTACCAGTCGCTGCACACGACGGTCATCGGGCCCAACGGCAAGCCCGTCGAACTCCAGATCCGCACGTTCGACATGCACCGCCGCGCCGAGTACGGCATCGCCGCGCACTGGAAGTACAAGCAGGAGGCCGTCGCCGGTGCCTCCAAGGTGCGCTCGGACCAGCCGCGGACCACCGGCAAGGACGACCACCTCAACGACATGGCCTGGCTGCGTCAGCTGCTGGACTGGCAGAAGGAGACCGAGGACCCCGGCGAGTTCCTGGAGTCCCTGCGCTTCGACCTGTCCCGCAACGAGGTCTTCGTCTTCACGCCGAAGGGCGACGTGATAGCGCTGCCGGCCGGTGCCACGCCCGTGGACTTCTCGTACGCGGTGCACACCGAGGTGGGCCACCGCACCATAGGAGCCCGCGTCAACGGACGCCTCGTCCCGCTGGAATCGACCCTGGACAACGGCGACCTGGTGGAGGTCTTCACCTCCAAGGCGGCGGGGGCCGGACCGTCCCGGGACTGGCTGAACTTCGTGAAGTCGCCGCGCGCCCGCAACAAGATCCGGGCCTGGTTCTCCAAGGAGCGCCGCGACGAGGCCATCGAGCAGGGCAAGGACGCCATCGTCCGAGCGATGCGCAAGCAGAACCTGCCGATCCAGCGCATCCTCACCGGCGACTCGCTCGTCACCCTCGCCCACGAGATGCGCTACCCGGACATCTCCGCCCTCTACGCGGCCATAGGCGAAAGCCATGTCTCCGCGCAGAGCGTGGTGCAGAAGCTCGTCCAGGCCCTCGGCGGCGAGGAGGCCGCGACCGAGGAGATCGACGAGTCCGTACCGTCCACCCGCAGCCGCAAGCGGCGCGGCAGCAACGACCCCGGAGTCGTGGTCAAGGGCGTCGAGGACGTCTGGGTCAAGCTCGCCCGCTGTTGTACGCCCGTCCCCGGCGACCCCATCATCGGCTTCGTCACCCGCGGCAGTGGCGTATCGGTTCACCGCAACGACTGCGTCAACATCGAGTCGCTCTCACGTGAGCCCGAGCGGATCCTCGAGGTCGAGTGGGCGCCCACCCAGTCCTCGGTCTTCCTCGTCGCCATACAGGTCGAGGCCCTGGACCGCAGCCGTCTGTTGTCGGACGTCACCCGCGTCCTGTCCGACCAGCACGTCAACATCCTCTCCGCCGCCGTCCAGACCTCCCGCGACCGCGTCGCCACCTCCCGCTTCACCTTCGAGATGGGCGACCCGAAGCACCTGGGCCACGTCCTGAAGGCCGTACGCGGTGTGGAAGGCGTCTACGACGTGTACCGGGTGACGTCGGCGCGGAGGCCGTGACGGACCGGTGAAGCAGCCGGCAGAAGGCCGACGACACGAGTGAGGGGCTCCCGTACGGTTCGTACGGGAGCCCCTCACTCGTATCCGCCTGCCGACGTCAGCCGCCGAACTCCTGCAGACCCTTCAGCGCCTGGTCCAGCAGGGCCTGGCGGCCGTCGAGCTCCCGCTGCAGCTTGTCGGCCCTGGCGTTGTTGCCCTGGGCACGGGCCGCCTCGATCTGGCTGCCCAGCTTGTCCACGGCGGCCTGGAGCTGGCCGGTGAGACCGGCGGCGCGGGCGCGGGCCTCCGGGTTGGTGCGGCGCCACTCCGTTTCCTCGGCCTCCTGGATGGCCCGCTCGACCGCGTGCAACCGGCCCTCGACCTTCGGGCGGGAGTCACGCGGGACGTGGCCGATGGCCTCCCACCGCTCGTTGACCGAGCGGAAGGCGGCACGCGCCGTCTTCAGATCCGTCACCGGCAGGATCCTCTCCGCCTCCCCGGCCAGCTCCTCCTTGAGCTTGAGGTTCTCCGACTGCTCCGCGTCGCGCTCGGCGAACACGGAACTGCGGGCGGCGAAGAAGACGTCCTGGGCGCCGCGGAAGCGGTTCCACAGATCGTCCTCGTGCTCGCGCTGGGCGCGGCCGGCGGCCTTCCAGTCGGCCATCAGCTCGCGGTAACGCGCCGCCGTGGGACCCCAGTCGGCCGAGTTCGACAGCGCCTCGGCCTCCGCGACCAGCTTCTCCTTGATCTTGCGGGCGTCCTCGCGCTGCGCGTCGAGCTGCGCGAAGTGGGCCTTGCGACGCTTGGAGAACGCCGAGCGGGCGTGCGAGAAGCGGTGCCAGAGCTCGTCGTCGGACTTGCGGTCCAGCCGCGGCAGACCCTTCCAGGTGTCCACCAGCGCCCGCAGCCGCTCACCGGCGGACCGCCACTGGTCGGACTGGGCCAGCTCCTCCGCCTCGGTGACCAGGGCCTCCTTGGAGTGCCGGGCCTCGTCGGACTGCTTCGCCCGCTGCTGCTTGCGCTCCTCGCGGCGCGCCTCGACCGTCTCGACGAGCTTGTCCAGCCGCACCTTGAGCGCGGCCAGGTCACCGACGGCGTGATGCGCGTCCACCTGCTCGCGAATGTGGTCGATCGCGACCTGAGCATCCTTGGCCGACAGATCGGTGGTCTTCACCCGCTTCTCGAGGAGGCCGATTTCGACGACCAAACCCTCGTACTTGCGCTCGAAGTAGGCCAGCGCTTCCTCAGGGGAGCCGGCCTGCCAGGAACCGACGACCTGCTCGCCGTCGGCCGTACGCACGTACACGGTCCCCGTCTCGTCGACGCGGCCCCACGGGTCGCTGCTCACAGCGCCTCCTCCACATGATGCCTGCAAGGGGCCTCAGCGCCCCCGAGCATCGTCCACAGTTTCGTCACGGCCAACATAGGCGACCGGCGGGTTGCCTGTCCGCATCCCGCGCGACCGAAATTTCACTGTTGGTGGTCAGGACTTCTTGACGGTCGCCTTGTTGATCACAACGGTCGCATTGGGCGTCCCATCACCCATCCCGGTGTTCTCACCGGCCTTGGCGATCTTCGTCAGAACCTTCATGCCGGCCTCGGAGATCGTGCCGAACGGTGTGTAGTTGGCCGGCAGCGGACTGTCCTGGAAGACGAGGAAGAACTGGCTGCCGCCGCTGTTCTTGCCCTCGCCCGTCTGCCCGTTGAACTGGTTCGCCATCGCGACCGTGCCCGCCGGGTACACATCGCCCTTCAGACGCGAGTCCTTGAGGTTCTCGTCCGGGATCGTGTAGCCGGGCCCGCCCATGCCGGTGCCCTGCGGGTCACCGCACTGCAGCACGTAGATGCCCTGCGTGGTGAGGCGGTGGCACTTGGTGTGGTCCAAGTAGCCCTTGTTCACCAGGAAGTCGAACGAGTTGACCGTGTGCGGGGCCTTCGCCGCGTCCATCGTTATGGGGATGGAACCGCAGGTCGTCCGCAGATCCATCGTGTACTTCGCGGTCTTGTCGATGGTGAGCGCGGGTTCCTTCTTGTAGGTGAGCTTCTCCACCTTGCCCGCGGCCGCCTTCTCGCACGGGTCCGGCGCCTTGCTGGCGCTGGGCGAGGCACTCGGGGACACCTCCGCGCTCGCGTTGTCCTTCTTGTCGTCGCCCTTGAGCACGTCGGTGGTGTACAGCGCCACACTGCCCACCAGGATCACTCCGAGCACCGAGGCGATCACGGCGTTGCGGACATGGGCCTTGCGCCGTGCGGACGTGCGCCGCTGCTGCTGCCGCAAGAACTTCTCCCGGGCGAGCTGTCGCCGCCGCTGATCCTGGCTGACCACGGGGTTCTCTCCTCATGAGTCTGTACGTCGACAGGTGCGTCGCGCGTCCGTTGAGTCGACTGTTTACGTGTGACCCGTACCGTATATGGGTTCGCTGAGGAAACGGCAGCGCCGGTAGGCTCTGATCCACAGCAACCCACCATCCTCGTACGACACAAGAAGGACGATCGTGCTCATTGCCGGGTTCCCCGCCGGGGCCTGGGGGACCAACTGTTATCTGGTCGCCCCCGCCGCGGGTGAGGAGTGCGTGATCATCGACCCGGGCCACCAGGCCACCCAGGGTGTCGAGGAGACGCTGAAGAAGCATCGGCTCAAGCCCGTCGCCGTCGTCCTCACCCACGGCCACATCGACCATGTGGCCTCGGTCGTCCCGGTGTGCGGCGCGCACGACGTACCGGCGTGGATCCACCCCGAGGACCGGTACATGATGAGCGACCCCGAGAAGGCGCTCGGCCGCTCCATCGGCATGCCGCTCATGGGCGAGCTGACCGTGGGGGAGCCGGGTGACGTCAAGGAGCTGACCGACGGCGCCAGGCTGGAGCTGGCCGGTCTGGAGCTGTCCGTCGCGCACGCGCCCGGCCATACCAAGGGGTCGGTGACCTTCAGGATGCCCGAGAACACGGAGATTCCCCCCGTGTTCTTCTCCGGGGATCTGCTCTTCGCCGGCTCCATCGGACGCACCGATCTGCCCGGCGGTGACATGGCCGAGATGCTCGACTCGCTGGCCCGCGTGTGCCTGCCGCTCGACGACTCGACCGTGGTGCTGTCCGGCCACGGCCCCCAGACGACCATCGGCCAGGAGCGCGCCACCAACCCCTATCTGCGGCAGGTGGCCGCCGGCGGCCAGGGAGCCCCCTCGGCTCCCCGACGAGGAATGTGACGAGAGACCTTCCGTGAGCACCTTTCAGGCCCCCAAGGGCACGTACGACCTGCTGCCCCCGGACAGTGCCAAGTATTTGGCCGTCCGTGAGGCCATCGCCGAGCCGCTGCGCAACTCCGGCTACGGCTACATCGAGACGCCCGGTTTCGAGAGCGTCGAGCTGTTCGCACGCGGCGTCGGCGAGTCCACCGACATCGTGACCAAGGAGATGTACGCCTTCGAGACCAAGGGCGGCGACAGGCTGGCCCTGCGCCCCGAAGGCACCGCCTCCGTCCTGCGCGCCGCCCTGGAGGGCAACCTGCACAAGGCGGGCAACCTCCCGGTCAAGCTCTGGTACTCCGGCTCGTACTACCGCTACGAACGCCCCCAGAAGGGCCGCTACCGCCACTTCTCCCAGGTCGGCGCCGAGGCCATCGGCGCCGAGGACCCGGCCCTGGACGCCGAGTTGATCATCCTGGCGGACCAGGCGTACCGCTCGCTGGGACTGCGCGACTTCCGCATCCTGCTCAACAGCCTGGGCGACAAGGAGTGCCGTCCCGTCTACCGGGCCGCGCTGCAGGAGTTCCTGCGCGGCCTGGACCTGGACGAGGACACGCTCCGCCGTGCGGAGATCAACCCGCTGCGGGTCCTCGACGACAAGCGCGGGGACGTCCAGAAGCAGCTGACCGACGCCCCCCTGCTGCGCGACTACCTCTGCGACGCCTGCAAGGCGTACCACGAGGAGGTGCGCGAGCTGATCACGGTGGCGGGCGTCTCCTACGAGGACGACCCCAGGCTGGTGCGCGGCCTGGACTACTACACCCGTACGACCTTCGAGTTCGTCCACGACGGTCTCGGCTCCCAGTCCGCGGTGGGCGGCGGTGGCCGCTACGACGGTCTCTCCGAGATGATCGGCGGCCCCGCGCTGCCGTCGGTCGGCTGGGCCCTCGGTGTCGACCGCACCGTCCTGGCCCTGGAGGCGGAGGGCGTCGAGCTCGAACTCCCCGCCGCCACCAGCGTGTTCGCCGTCCCGCTCGGCGAGGAGGCCCGCCGCCTGCTGTTCGCCAAGGTCACGGAGTTGCGCAAGGTGGGCATTGCGGCCGACTTCTCGTACGGAGGGAAGGGTCTGAAGGGCGCGATGAAGAACGCGAACCGGAGCGGCGCGCGCTACACCGTCGTGGCCGGGGAACGCGACCTCGCCGAAGGCGTCGTCCAGCTCAAGGACATGGAGTCCGGCGAGCAGGTCGCCGTCGGCGTGAACGAGATCGTGGCCGAGCTGGAGGCCCGGCTCGGCTGAATCGAACCCTTGTCGCCCCTGCCGCCCTTTGCGGGTGGCAGGGGCGACTTTTACGTCCAGTGAACGGTGCGCGCGCGAGGGTGTACGGCACAATGACTGTGCCCCAGCGGCCCCTTCGAAGCTATGGAATCGACGTGATGAGCAAGACGACAGTCAAGGGCGTCTCCGCCTCCGAGCGGGAACACACCGAGGTTCCACGCACGGTGGGCGGCAGTCGTGCCTTCGCGATCCTGCTGCTGATCACCGGCGCGGCCGGCCTGCTCGCGTCCTGGGTCATCACGATCGACAAGTTCAAGTTGCTGGAGGACCCGAACTTCACACCGGGCTGCAGCCTCAACCCGGTCGTCTCCTGCGGCAACATCATGAAGAGCGACCAGGCCTCCGTCTTCGGGTTCCCCAACCCGATGCTCGGCCTCGTCGCGTACGGCATCGTCATCTGCGTCGGCATCAGCCTGCTCGCGCGTGCGACCTACCCGCGCTGGTACTGGCTGACCCTCAACGCGGGCACCGCCTTCGGCGTCGGCTTCGTGACCTGGCTGCAGTACCAGTCGCTGTACAACATCAACTCGCTCTGCCTGTGGTGCTGCCTCGCCTGGGTCGCCACGATCCTGATGTTCTGGTACGTGACGTCCTCCAACATCCGCAACGGCCTTCTGCCCGCGCCCGGCTGGCTGAAGAACTTCTTCGGCGAGTTCACCTGGGTCCTGCCCGTGATGCACATCGGCGTCATCGGCATGCTGATCCTGACCCGCTGGTGGGAGTTCTGGACCAGCTGACCATCCATGGGCCCGCTGACGGCCCGACCGGATTGTCAGTGCGGTGACATAGGGTTTTCAGCGTGGAGCCCGATCTGTTCACCGCCGCCGCGGAAGAACGCCAGGAGAAGGACCCGGCCGCCAGCCCTCTGGCCGTCCGGATGCGTCCGCGCACCCTCGACGAGGTCGTGGGCCAGCAGCACCTGCTGAAGCCCGGCTCGCCCCTGCGCAGACTGGTCGGCGAGTCCGGCGGCGGACCGGCCGGCCCTTCCTCGGTGATCCTCTGGGGCCCGCCCGGCACCGGCAAGACGACCCTGGCGTACGTCGTCTCCAAGGCCACCGACAAGCGTTTCGTGGAGCTCTCCGCGATCACCGCCGGGGTCAAGGAGGTCCGCGCGGTCATCGAGGGTGCCCGCCGCGCCACCGGCGGGTACGGCAAGGAGACCGTCCTCTTCCTCGACGAGATCCACCGTTTCAGCAAGGCCCAGCAGGACTCCCTTCTCCCGGCCGTCGAGAACCGCTGGGTCACCCTGATCGCGGCGACCACGGAGAACCCGTACTTCTCGGTGATCTCCCCCCTCCTGTCCCGCTCCCTCCTCCTCACCCTCGAACCGCTCACCGACGACGATCTGCGCGGCCTCCTCCGGCGCGCGCTGACCGACGAGCGTGGCCTCAAGGGCGCCCTCGCCCTCCCCGAGGACACCGAGGCCCACCTCCTGCGGATCGCCGGCGGCGACGCCCGCCGCGCCCTGACCGCCCTGGAGGCCGCAGCCGGCGCCGCCCTCGACAAGGGGGCCGAGGAGATCGCGCTCCAGACACTGGAGGAGACCGTCGACCGCGCCGCCGTGACGTACGACCGCGACGGCGACCAGCACTACGACGTGGCCAGCGCCCTCATCAAGTCCATCCGCGGCTCCGACGTCGACGCCGCGCTGCACTATCTGGCCCGGATGATCGAGGCCGGTGAGGACCCCCGGTTCATCGCCCGCCGTCTGATGATCTCCGCCAGCGAGGACATCGGCCTCGCCGACCCGAACGCGCTGCCGACAGCCGTCGCGGCCGCCCAGGCCGTCGCCATGATCGGCTTCCCCGAGGCCGCGCTCACCCTCAGCCACGCCACGATCGCCCTCGCCCTGGCGCCCAAGTCGAACGCCGCGACCATGGCCATCGGCGCCGCGATGGAGGACGTACGGAAGGGGCTGGCCGGTCCCGTGCCCCCGCATCTGCGGGACGGGCACTACAAGGGCGCGGCCAAGCTCGGACATGCCCAGGGGTATGTGTACCCGCACGATCTGCCCGAGGGGATCGCCGCCCAGCAGTACGCGCCGGACGAGATCAAGGAGCGGCAGTACTACACCCCGACCAGGCACGGTGCCGAGGCCCGGTACGCCGACGCGGTGGAATGGACCAGGAAGAACCTCGGTCGGAAGCAGTCCTGAACCCCCTGTAGACTCCTCCTCAGTGCTGCGTCCCGTGTCCGGCTCCGGTCGGCGCCTCAGGCGGGACATCCAGCCGGATCTTCATGATCCAGGAGCGTCGCGCACCGTTGTAGGTGTCGCGGGCAGCCCACCACCACTCGGAGTTCCGGGACCGGTCGGTGGGCCGTTCGTGTGCTGCACGTATGTGCCCAGACCAGGGGAGCGGCTACCCGACAAGTCCCTCGCGGGCCTGACGGGATTCCCCGGCTGCGGATGCGACCTCCCGTAACCCTGAGGCAGCCGAAGAGGAAAAGGAAAAGAAGTGGCGAACCAGCCCCGCCCCAAGGTCAAGAAGTCGCGTGCCCTCGGCATCGCGCTGACCCCGAAGGCCGTCAAGTACTTCGAGGCCCGCCCCTACCCGCCGGGCGAGCACGGCCGTGGCCGCAAGCAGAACTCGGACTACAAGGTCCGTCTGCTCGAGAAGCAGCGTCTGCGTGCGCAGTACGACGTGTCCGAGCGTCAGCTCGTCCGCGCCTACGAGCGTGCCTCCAAGGTCCAGGGCAAGACCGGTGAGGCCCTGATCATCGAGCTCGAGCGCCGTCTCGACGCGCTGGTCCTGCGTTCGGGCATCGCCCGCACGATCTACCAGGCCCGCCAGATGGTCGTCCACGGCCACATCGAGGTCAACGGCGGCAAGGTCGACAAGCCGTCCTTCCGCGTCAAGCCGGACGACGTCGTCATGGTCCGTGAGCGCAGCCGTCAGAAGCCGCTGTTCGAGGTCGCCCGCGAGGGTGGCTTCGCCGCGGACGGTGAGACCCCCCGCTACCTGCAGGTGAACCTCAAGGCCCTGGCGTTCCGCCTGGACCGCGAGCCGAACCGCAAGGAAGTTCCGGTCATCTGCGACGAGCAGCTCGTCGTCGAGTACTACGCCCGTTGATCCTCTTTCGACGGTCGTAGTACACACGCACCGAGCGTCAGCCCGTCGTCTCCCCGCCCTTCCCGGCGGGCGAGGCGGCGGGCTCTCGCCGTACTGCGGTAGGCACCGCGATAGGCATTAATGCGGTACTGGGCGATCGCTCCGGCGCGATAGGCTCGGGACACGACTTTTCGACGTTCAAGGCATGTTCCAGGGAGCGGGTGCAGACAGTGTCCGGTGGAGAGGTGGCCGGGATCCTGGTGGCCGTCTTCTGGGCGATCCTGGTCTCCTTCCTCGCCGTCGCGCTGGCGAGGCTGGCCCAGACGCTCAAGGCGACCACCAAGCTCGTGGCGGACGTGACCGACCAGGCCGTCCCCCTCCTCGCCGACGCGTCCACCGCCGTCCGCTCCGCGCAGACCCAGATCGAACGGGTCGACGCCATCGCGTCCGACGTCCAGGAGGTCACGTCGAACGCCTCGGCGCTCTCCACGACCGTCGCCTCCACCTTCGGCGGCCCCCTCGTCAAGGTCGCCGCCTTCGGCTACGGCGTACGCCGGGCCATGGGCGGCCGCCGGGAGGGCGAGCCCGCCGATGAGCGGCGCGCCGTGATCGTCGGGCGCACCGTGCAGGGCGCGCGCTGGAGCAAGCGCGACTCCCGTGGAAAGAAGGACTGACCGAGCGATGTTCCGCCGTACGTTCTGGTTCACCACAGGGGTCGCCGCCGGAGTGTGGGCCACCACCAAGGTCAACCGCAAGCTGAAGCAGCTCACCCCCGAGCACCTCGCCACCCAGGCGGCGCACAAGGCGGTCGAGGCGGGCCACAAGCTCAAGGACCGGGCGGTCGGGTTCGCCCTCGACGTCCGCGACAACATGGCCCAGCGGGAGGCCGAACTGGGCGAGGCACTCGGCATCGAGGCCAACCCCGACCAGT
Source organism: Streptomyces sp. NBC_01314 (assembly GCF_041435215.1). Taxonomy (NCBI): domain Bacteria; kingdom Bacillati; phylum Actinomycetota; class Actinomycetes; order Kitasatosporales; family Streptomycetaceae; genus Streptomyces; species Streptomyces sp. NBC_01314. The sequence continues at coordinate 9,167,709 of NZ_CP108394.1, forward strand.
ACCCGGAGCTTCCGGCCCCGAGGCACGTCGTCGCCATCGAGAACAGCAACACCCCGAAGCACAGCAGGAATCCGAGGTGCGTCGACAGCTCGTCGTACCCGTACAACCGGAATGAGGACCACTGATGGAGTCGGCTGAAATCCGCCGCCGCTGGTTGAGCTTCTTCGAGGAGCGCGGTCACACCGTCGTCCCTTCGGCGTCGCTCATCGCGGACGACCCGACTCTGCTCCTGGTCAACGCGGGCATGGTCCCGTTCAAGCCGTACTTCCTCGGTGAGGTCAAGCCCTCCTTCGACCGTGCCACCAGCGTGCAGAAGTGCGTCCGTACGCCGGACATCGAAGAGGTGGGCAAGACCACCCGGCACGGCACGTTCTTCCAGATGTGCGGCAACTTCTCCTTCGGCGACTACTTCAAGGAAGGCGCCATCGAGCACGCCTGGGAGCTGCTCACCAGCTCCCAGGACAAGGGTGGTTACGGCCTGGAGCCGGAGAAGCTCTGGATCACCGTCTACAAGGACGACGACGAGGCCGAGCGCATCTGGCACGAGCAGATCGGCGTGCCCAAGGAGCGCATCCAGCGCCTCGGCAAGAAGGACAACTACTGGTCCATGGGCGTCCCCGGCCCGTGCGGCCCGTGTTCCGAGATCAACTACGACCGCGGCCCGGAGTTCGGCGTCGAGGGCGGCCCGGCCGTCAACGACGAGCGGTACGTGGAGATCTGGAACCTGGTCTTCATGCAGTACGAGCGCGGCGAGGGCACCTCGAAGGAGGACTTCGAGATCCTCGGCGATCTACCCAGCAAGAACATCGACACGGGCCTCGGCATGGAGCGCCTCGCCATGATTCTGCAGGGCGTGCAGAATCTGTACGAGATCGACACCTCCATGGCCGTCATCGACAAGGCCACCGAGATCACCGGTGTCCGCTACGGCGACGCCCACGAGTCCGACGTCTCCCTGCGCGTGGTCACCGACCACATCCGCACCGCCGTGATGCTCATCGGTGACGGCGTCAGCCCGGGCAACGAGGGCCGGGGCTATGTCCTGCGCCGCATCATGCGCCGCGCCATCCGCAACATGCGGCTGCTCGGTGCCACCGGCCCGGTCGTCCAGGACCTCATCGACGTCGTCATCGCCATGATGGGCCAGCAGTACTCCGAGCTGATCACCGACCGCGAGCGCATCGAGAAGGTCGCCGTCGCCGAGGAGAACGCCTTCCTCAAGACGCTGAAGGCCGGCACCAACATCCTCGACACCGCCGTGACGGACACCAAGGCCTCAGGCGGTCAGATCCTCGCCGGTGACAAGGCGTTCCTGCTCCACGACACCTGGGGCTTCCCGATCGACCTCACCCTGGAGATGGCCGCCGAACAGGGCCTCTCCGTGGACGAGGACGGCTTCCGCCGCCTGATGAAGGAGCAGCGGGACCGCGCCAAGGCCGACGCCCGCGCCAAGAAGACCGGCCACGCCGACCTCGGCGCCTACCGCGAGATCGCCGACGCCGCCGGGGAGACCGAGTTCATCGGCTACTCGGACACCGAGGGCGAGTCGACGGTCGTCGGCATCCTCGTCGACGGTCTGTCCTCGCCCGCCGCCACCGAGGGCGACGAGGTCGAGATCGTCCTCGACCGCACCCCGTTCTACGCCGAGGGCGGCGGCCAGATCGGTGACACCGGCCGGATCAAGGTCGACTCCGGTGCCGTGATCGAGATCCGCGACTGCCAGAAGCCGGTCCCGGGCGTGTACGTCCACAAGGGCGTCGTCCAGGTCGGCGAAGTGACCGTCGGCGCCAAGGCCCAGGCCTCGATCGACGGCCGTCGCCGCACGGCCATCGCCCGCGCCCACTCGGCCACGCACCTCACCCACCAGGCCCTGCGTGACGCCCTCGGCCCGACGGCCGCCCAGGCCGGTTCCGAGAACCAGCCCGGCCGCTTCCGCTTCGACTTCGGATCCCCGTCCGCCGTTCCGACGGCCGTGATGACCGACGTCGAGCAGAAGATCAACGAGGTGCTCGCCCGCGACCTGGACGTGCACGCGGAGATCCTGAGCCTCGACGAGGCCAAGAAGCAGGGCGCCATCGCCGAGTTCGGCGAGAAGTACGGCGAGCGCGTCCGTGTCGTCACCATCGGCGACTTCTCCAAGGAGCTGTGCGGCGGCACGCACGTCCACAACACCTCGCAGCTCGGCCTGGTCAAGCTGCTCGGCGAGTCGTCCATCGGCTCCGGCGTACGCCGTATCGAGGCTCTGGTCGGCGTCGACGCCTACAACTTCCTCGCCCGTGAGCACACGGTCGTCGCCCAGCTCCAGGAGCTGATCAAGGGCCGTCCGGAGGAGCTTCCGGAGAAGGTTTCGGCCATGCTCGGCAAGCTGAAGGACGCCGAGAAGGAGATCGAGAAGTTCCGCGCCGAGAAGGTGCTGCAGGCCGCCGCCGGTCTCGCCGAGTCCGCCAAGGACGTTTCCGGCGTTGCCGTGGTGACCGGTCAGGTCCCGGACGGCACCGCCGCCGACGACCTCCGCAAGCTGGTGCTCGACGTGCGCGGACGCATCCAGGGCGGCCGGGCCGTCGTGGTCGCCCTCTTCACGGCCGTGAACGGCAAGCCGCTGACGGTCATCGCCACCAACGAGGCCGCCCGCGAACGCGGTCTGAAGGCCGGCGACCTGGTCCGTACGGCCGCCAAGACCCTCGGCGGCGGCGGTGGCGGCAAGCCGGACGTCGCCCAGGGCGGTGGCCAGAACCCGGCCGCCATCGGCGAGGCCGTGGACGCGGTCGAACGCCTGGTCGCCGAGACGGCCAAGTGAGCACGACGGATCACACGAGCGAAGACGACGGCCCGGCCCTGCGCCGCGGCCGTCGGCTCGCGCTCGACGTGGGGGATGCCCGCATCGGAGTCGCCTCCTGCGATCCCGACGGCATCCTCGCCACCCCGGTCGAGACCGTCCCCGGGCGTGATGTCCCCGCAGCTCAGCGACGATTGAGACAACTGATCGACGAGTACGTACCCATAGAGGTAATCGTCGGACTTCCGCGTTCCCTCAAGGGAGGGGAGGGCCCGGCCGCCGTCAAGGTGCGGGGTTTCGCCCAGGAGTTGGCTCGAATGATCGCGCCCGTTCCGGTCAGACTCGTCGACGAGAGGATGACCACAGTCACGGCGAGTCAAGGACTGCGTGCCGCGGGTGTGAAATCCAAGAAGGGCAGGTCGGTCATTGACCAGGCAGCAGCCGTGATCATCCTGCAACAGGCGCTGGAATCCGAACGGGCGTCTGGTAAAGCTCCGGGCGAGGGCGTCGAAGTGGTCACCTGATCGCGATACGGTAACGTTCCGCGCGATGCGGTGGCTTTCGAACAGCCACCGCACAAAAAGAGGCGGGGACGATAGCCGAGCCACAAGCCCCGCGTGACCGCCGCCTCGCGGCTCTAGGGGATCGATGACTGAGTATGGCCGGGGCCCGGGCTCCGAACCGTGGCATCCGGACGACCCGTTGTACGGGGACGGCGGATGGGACGGACAGCAGGCCCAGGCGGGCCAGCAGTCCCCATACGGCGGCCAGCCGCAGCAGCAGCAGTACCCGGAGCAGCAGCAGTACCAGCAGCACTACGACAACGGCAGCGGCAACGGCGCCTGGAACAACGGCCATCAGGACGCCTACGCCCAGCAGCAGTACCAGCAGGAGTACGGCGACCCCGGGCAGCAGTACCCCGGCCAGAACCAGCACCAGCAGCATTACCCCGGTCCTGACCAACAGCAGTACGACCAGGTCAACGGCGGCTGGAACAACGGAACACACCAGCACACGCAGGGTCCTTACGTCGCCGACCCGGCCGACCCCTACGGGGGGCAGCAGCAGGCGATGACCTACGGCGGCGGCCAGCAGGACTTCTACGGCACGCCCGACGCGTATCCGCCGCCGGAGCCGCCCTCGCGCCGTCGCGCGGAAGCCACGCCCACCCCCGCACCCACTCCGGAGCCCGAGGCCGAGAAGCAGCCGGTCGCCGAGCGCACCGACTGGGATCCCGGGCCGGACCAGGGCGAGCACGCGTTCTTCGCCGGTGGCGCCGATGACGACGAGGCCGAGGAACGCGCCGGCCGGGGCGACCGGAAGGGCCGCGGCGGCAAGGCCAAGAAGCCGAGCAAGGGCGGCAAGAAGCGCCGCAGCGGTTGTGCCTGCCTGGTGGTCGTCATGGTTTTCGGCGGCGGCTTGGCCGGTGTCAGCTATTACGGGTACCAGTTCTATCAGAGCCGTTTCGCCGAGAACCCCGACTATGCGGGAAACGGTACGAACGAGACCGTCACGATCCAAGTCGACAAGGGTGAATTCGGGTCGGCGATCGGGCAGAAGCTGAAGGCGTCCGGAGTCATCAAGAGCGTTGACGCCTTTACGGCCGCACTGGCGCAGAATCCCGATCAGTCGATTCAGGCGGGCGTTTATCTCCTCAAGAAGGAGATGTCCGCTAAAAGCGCTATCGCTCTGATGCTCGACCCGAAGAGTCAGAGTAACTTCACTATCAGGGAAGGTCTTCGGAACAACGACGTCTACGCCAAGATCGACAAGGAGTTGGGGCTCGACAAGGGCACGACCAAGGAGGTCGCCGAGAAGAAGTGGGCGTCCCTCGGCCTTCCCGACTGGGCGAACGACAACGACGACATCAAGGATCCGCTGGAAGGATTCCTCTACCCGTCCACCTATCCGGTCGCCAAGGGCATGAAGCCCGAGGCCGTCCTGAAGGAAATGGTCGACCTCGCCAAGGCGAAGTACGAGGAACTGGACCTGGAGGACAAGGCCGAGGATCTGAAGCTGGAGAGTCCGCTCCAGGTGCTCACGGTGGCGAGCCTGGTCCAGGCCGAGGGGAAGTACAAGAGGGACTTCCTGAAGGTCGCCCGGGTCGTCTACAACCGGCTCGACAAGAAAAACACCGAGACCTACGGACTGCTCGACTTCGATTCCACGGTGAATTACCTGCGCGGTGAATCCAAACTGGCCACGGGCTCGGTGAACTCGCTCCGGCAGATCGAAGACCCGTACAACACGTACAAGATCAAGGGGCTGCCGCCCGGACCGATCGGCAATCCGGGTGAGGTGGCCATAAAGGCGGCGCTCAAGCCGGCCAAGGGTGACTGGTACTACTTCGTGTCGATCAACCCGGACGAGACGCTTTTCGCCGTGACCAACGAAGAGCACAACCGGAACCGCGCGAAGTACGAGAAAGAGCAGAACGGATAGATGAGCCGCACCGACAGCAAGAACCGGGCAGCCGTGCTCGGTTCGCCGATCGCTCACTCGCTCTCCCCGGTGCTGCACCGGGCCGCGTACGCCGAACTCGGGCTCGCCGACTGGTCGTACGACCGTTTCGAGGTCGACGAGGAGTCACTGCCGGGGTTCGTCGAGAAGCTCGGACCGGAGTGGGCCGGGCTGTCGCTCACTATGCCGCTCAAGCGGGCGGTCATTCCACTGCTGGACGAGATCAGCGAGACGGCGACCTCCGTCGAGGCTGTCAACACCCTGGTGTTCACGGAGGACGGGCGACGGGTCGGCGACAACACCGACATTCCCGGGATCGTCGCCGCCCTGCGGGAGCGGGGCATCGAGCAGGTGGAGTCGGCGGCCATTCTCGGGGCGGGAGCCACCGCCTCCTCCGCGCTGGCCGCGCTCGCCCGGATCTGCACCGGTGAGGTCGTGGCGTACGTACGCAGCGAGGCCCGGGCCGCCGAGATGCGGCAGTGGGGCGAACGGCTGGATGTCGAGGTGCGCACGGAGGACTGGGCGCAGTCCGCGCGGGGGCTGGGCGCTCCCCTCGTCATCGCCACTACGCCGGCGGGGGCGACGGACGCTCTGTCCGGCGCGGTGCCGGAGCGGCCGACGACGTTGTTCGACGTGCTGTACCACCCGTGGCCCACGGAGCTGGCCGCGCGGTGGTCCGCGTACGGCGGTGCCGTGGTCAGCGGGCTCGATCTGCTGGTGCATCAGGCTGTGTTGCAGGTTGAGCAGATGACCGGATGCAAGACGGCTCCCGTGGGCGCGATGAGGCAGGCGGGGGAGCGGGCGCTGGCCGAACGCGGCTGAGTGTCCTGGGTGTGCTGATCCCGTGAACCGCAAGAACCATGGGCTGGCCGGCGGCGACGAGCCGCACCCCGTCCAGGGGTCCTTGCTGGAGCAGGACGTCGCCCCGTGCGGCTACTGCCGACCCGGACCGATCATGGCCGCAGTCGCCCTGCTCAAGCGGACGAAGAATTCCGCCGACGCCGACGAGATCGCGAACCCCTGCCGCTGCGGCACGATCAAGAGCGCGGCGGCGAGGACGGGGTGACGCGGCGCGTGTTCCGAGTGCGGGCCGTCCGTCCGACAGAGGGCGCGGCGATGCTCCCCGTACGGCCGTCCGTCTGATGGACCCGTGACCGGGTCGCGCCCCGGACGTGGGAGGATCGGAGGTGGCGGGCCGGGGCCGCGCACCCGGTTGGCCGTCGCCGTACGCGAGGACGCGCGTACACGCAGGCAGGACGCAGTACCGGGCGCGAGCACTGAGGAGCACCGTTGAGCAGGTTGCGCTGGCTGACCGCGGGGGAGTCCCACGGTCCCGCACTTGTCGCGACGCTGGAGGGTCTTCCCGCCGGCGTGCCGATCACCACGGAGATGGTGGGGGACCACCTGGCCCGCCGGCGCCTGGGGTATGGACGCGGTGCGCGGATGAAGTTCGAGCGCGACGAGGTCACCTTCCTCGGCGGTGTGCGGCACGGTCTGACCATGGGCTCGCCGGTGGCGATCATGGTGGGCAACACCGAGTGGCCGAAGTGGGAGCAGGTCATGTCGGCGGACCCGGTCGACCCGGAGATCCTCGCCGGTCTGGCCCGCAACGCCCCGCTGACGCGCCCCCGGCCGGGCCACGCCGACCTGGCGGGCATGCAGAAGTACGGCTTCGACGAGGCCCGGCCCATCCTGGAGCGGGCTTCCGCCCGGGAGACCGCGGCCCGGGTCGCCCTCGGCGCCGTGGCCCGGTCGTACCTGAAGGAGACGGCCGGGATCGAGATCGTCAGCCACGTGGTGGAACTGGCGGCGGCTAGGGCCCCGCAGGGCGTGTACCCGACGCCGGCCGACGTGGAGAAGCTGGACGCGGACCCGGTGCGCTGCCTGGACGCGGACGCGTCGAAGGCGATGGTCGCGGAGATCGACCAGGCCCACAAGGACGGCGACACCCTCGGTGGTGTCGTGGAGATCCTGGCGTACGGCGTGCCGGTGGGCCTCGGCTCGCACGTCCACTGGGACCGCAAGCTGGACGCCCGCCTCGCCGGCGCGCTGATGGGCATCCAGGCGATCAAGGGCGTCGAGATCGGTGACGGCTTCGAGCTGGCGCGGGTGCCGGGCTCCCAGGCGCACGACGAGATCGTGAACACCCCCGAGGGCATCCGGCGGGTCTCCGGCCGCTCCGGTGGCACCGAAGGCGGTCTGACCACGGGTGAGCTGCTGCGGGTGCGGGCGGCGATGAAGCCGATCGCGACCGTGCCGCGCGCCCTGCGGACCGTGGACGTGACCACCGGTGAGGCCACCCAGGCCCACCACCAGCGCTCCGACGTCTCCGCCGTGCCCGCCGCGGGCATCGTCGCCGAGGCGATGGTGGCCCTGGTGCTGGCGGACGCGGTGGCGGAGAAGTTCGGCGGCGACAGCGTCACCGAGACGGCCCGCAACGTCCGCTCCTACCTCGACCACCTCGCGATCCGGTGACCCCGGTGCCTCTGGTCGTACTCGTCGGCCCCATGGGAGTCGGCAAGTCCACCGTCGGACAGCTGCTCGCCGAGCGGCTCGGCGTCGCCTACCGCGACACCGACGACGACATCGTGGCCGAGCAGGGCCGCGCGATCGCGGAGATCTTCGTCGACGAGGGCGAGTCCGCCTTCCGCGCCATCGAGAAGCGGGCCGTGCGCACGGCACTGGCCGGACACGACGGCGTCCTCGCCCTCGGCGGCGGCGCGATCCTCGACGCCGACACGCGCGCCCTGCTGGCCGGGCAGCGCGTCGTCTACCTCTCGATGGACGTCGAGGAGGCGGTCAAGCGCACCGGCCTCAACGCCGCCCGCCCGCTGCTGGCCGTCAATCCCCGCAAGCAGTGGCGGGAGTTGATGGAGGCCCGGCGGAACCTGTACGAGGAGGTCGCCACGGCTGTCGTCGCCACCGACGGCCGTACGCCCGAGGAAGTCACCCGAGCGGCCCTGGACGCACTGGAGTTGAAGGAAGTATGAGCGAGACAGTGACCCGTATCCAGGTCGGCGGTACGGCGGGTACCGAGCCGTACGAGGTCCTGGTGGGGCGTCAGCTCCTCGGCGAACTGGGCGGGTTGATCGGCAACCGGGTCAAGCGGGTCGCGGTGATCCATCCCGAGGCGCTGGACGACACCGCTGAGGCGCTGCGGGCCGATCTGGCCGGGCAGGGTTTCGAGGCGGTCGCGATCCAGGTGCCGAACGCGGAGGAGGCCAAGACCGCCGAGGTGGCCGCGTACTGCTGGAAGGCGCTCGGCCAGTCCGGGTTCACCCGCACCGATGTGATCGTCGGTGTCGGCGGCGGGTCCACCACGGACCTCGCCGGGTTCGTGGCGGCGACCTGGCTGCGCGGGGTGCGCTGGATCGCCATCCCCACCACCGTGCTGGCCATGGTCGACGCGGCTGTCGGCGGCAAGACCGGGATCAACACGGCCGAGGGCAAGAACCTGGTGGGCTCGTTCCACCCGCCGGCCGGGGTGCTGTGCGATCTGGCGGCACTGGACTCGCTGCCGGTCAACGACTACGTCTCCGGGCTCGCCGAGATCATCAAGGCCGGGTTCATCGCGGACCCGGTGATCCTGGACCTGGTCGAGGCCGACCCGCAGGCGGCCCGTACGCCGGCCGGGCCGCACACGTCGGAGCTGATCGAGCGGTCGATCCGCGTCAAGGCCGAGGTCGTCTCCGGTGACCTGAAGGAGTCCGGGCGCCGCGAGATCCTCAACTACGGGCACACGCTGGCGCACGCGATCGAGAAGAACGAGCGCTACCAGTGGCGCCACGGTGCGGCCGTCTCCGTGGGCATGCACTTCGCGGCCGAACTGGGCCGTCTGGCGGGCCGGTTGGACGACGCGACCGCCGACCGTCACCGCACGGTCCTCGAAGCGGTCGGGCTGCCGCTGCACTACCGCTACGACCAGTGGCCCAAGCTGCTGGAGACGATGAAGGTCGACAAGAAGTCGCGGGGCGACCTGCTGCGCTTCATCGTCCTGGACGGCCTGGCCAAGCCCACCGTCCTGGAAGGGCCCGACCCGGCGATCCTGCTGGCCGCCTACGGCGAAGTGGGCCAGTAACGCCCGCTCGGGCAGCTCTTGCCCGATTCGCCTTGTGTCCCTGGCCACTTGGGCACTTCGGGCTGCCCCCGGCCGTTCACCAAACGACGGCCGGGGACGGTACCGTTCGGTAAGGGCGGGGTCGAAAGGCCCCGCCCGCCAGTGTCGATGTGACTGTACGAGACGGAGTGGCACCGGATGCAGCACGCAGTGGGAGGCCCGCTGCCGCCGCCCCATCGGCCGGGGCAGGACCCGGCGGCCCCGTGGCCGCCGACCGCGAACCACCCGGGACACCCAGCCCCCCCTCACCCGGGAGCGCCGGGAACGCACCCTCCGGGACACCCGGGCGCGAGCCACCCCGTACCCCCGGGCACACACCCGGGCCCCGTGCCGCCGCCCCCACCCGCACCTCCGGGGTCGGTGCCCCCTCCCGCGCCGGGCTTCGCCGGAAATCCCGGGCATCCACCCACCTCGGCCCCACAGCGGACCGGGGTCCCGCGGGACACCACCGGACACGTGCAACTGCCGCCGGGCGGCCCCGTCACCATGCCGCCGCCCGCCACCGGCGCACCCGACGTCACGGCCACCACGCTCGCGGTCCTGCTCATCGGGCCCGCCGGAGCCGGCAAGACCAGCGTCGCCAAGTACTGGGCGGACCACCGCCGGGTGCCCACCGCGCACATCAGCCTGGACGACGTACGCGAGTGGGTGCGCTCCGGCTTCGCGGACCCGCAGTCCGGGTGGAACGACAATTCCGAGGCGCAGTATCGTCTCGCCCGCCGCACCTGCGGCTTCTCCGCCCGTAACTTCCTGGCCAACGGCATCTCCTGCATCCTCGACGACGCCGTCTTCCCCGACCGCCCGGTCGTCGGCCTCGGCGGCTGGAAGCGGCACGTCGGCCCCGGCCTGCTGCCCGTCGTCCTCCTGCCGGGCCTGGAGATTGTCCTCGAACGCAACGCCAAGCGCTCGGGAAATCGCCGCCTCACCGACGAAGAGGTCGCCCGCATCCACGGCCGGATGGCGGGCTGGTACGGCTCGGGCCTGCCGATCATCGACAACTCCCAGCTGGATGTCCCGGCCACGGCGAGGGTCCTGGACGAGTTCTTGGCAAGGTCGATCGCCAGCCCGCCCAAGTGGTAGCCGCGCAGTAGGCGACGGTACCGGTGAACACCGTGGCCTGAGCCGATCCCCAGCCAAGGGGCGCGGGGAACCGCGCGAACAACCCCCGTCGGGCCGCACCCGGCATCCGACCTCAGCCGCGCACCCCGTTTCCCGCAGAACGCCCCCCGCTCGGCTGCGCTCAACCGGCGGCCCACCGGCGAAGCTCATACGCTCGGCACATGTCAGAGGTGTACGCGGCCCGCCGCACTCGACTGAGAGAACGCTGCCACTCCAGCGGCAGCGCCACCGCACTCGTCACCCGCCCGGCCAACGTGCGCTATCTCGCGGGCGCGGCACCGCGGGGCGCGGTGCTGCTGCTCGGGAGGAGCGAGGACGTCCTGCTCTGCGGCACACCGCCGAGCGGCGAGCTCGGCGAGGGCCGACCCGACGACGCCGTACGCGTCCAGGTGCTGCCGGGACCCGGCGGTGACGCGGCGGTCGCGGCCGCCGACCTGGCCACGGCCCTGGGCGCCGAGTCGCTCGGGGTGGAGGAACACCACCTCACCGTCGGCCGGCACCGCGCGATCCGCTCGGTCGCGCCCCGGCTGCGCCTCGCCGACCTCGGCGGCGCGGTCGAGCAGCTGCGAGTGATCAAGGACGAGGAGGAGATCTCCTGTCTGCGCATCGGCGCGGAGATCGCCGACCAGGCACTGGGTGAACTGCTCGAATCGATCCTCGTGGGCCGCACCGAGCGTCACCTCGCCCTGGAACTGGAACGCCGCCTCGTCGACCACGGCGCCGACGGCCCGGCCTTCACCACCTCCGTCGCCGCCGGCCCGAACTCCGGCCGCCCCGGCCACATCCCCACCGACCGCCGGGTCGAGGAGGGCGACTTCCTGTCCGTCTGCCTCGGCGCGACCTACCGCGGCTACCGCTGTGAGATCGGCCGTACATTCGTGATCGGCACCTCGCCGGCCGACTGGCAGATCGAGCTGTACGACCTGGTCTTCGCAGCCCAGCGCGCCGGACGGGAGGCCCTGGTACCCGGTGCGGCCTTCCGTGCCGTGGACCGCGCGGCCCGCCAGATCCTGGACTCCGCGGGGTACGGTGACGGCCTCTCGGGACTGATGGGGCACGGGGTCGGACTCGAAATCGACGAGGACCCGCAGTTGGCCCCCGCGGCCATGGGTAAACTGGACGCTTGCGTGCCGGTCACCGTCGAACCGGGGGTTCACCTCCCGGGCCGGGGCGGCGTCCGGATCGATGACACGCTCGTCGTACGCCCCGAGGCGGACGGCGGACCCGAGCTACTCACCATCACGACCAAGGAGCTGCTCGCGCTCTAGCTCATCGGCTGCGCGCGTGGCCCGGGGTCGTCCACGTCAGTCCAGGAGATTCCGCAACCGTGGCTTCCACGAACGACCTCAAGAACGGCCTGGTGCTCAAGCTCGACGGGGGCCAGCTCTGGTCCGTCGTCGAGTTCCAGCACGTCAAGCCCGGCAAGGGCCCGGCCTTCGTGCGCACCAAGCTCAAGAACGTGCTCTCCGGCAAGGTCGTCGACAAGACGTTCAACGCCGGCGTCAAGGTCGAGACGGCCACTGTCGACAAGCGCGACATGCAGTTCTCCTACATGGACGGCGAGTACTTCGTCTTCATGGACATGGAGACCTACGACCAGCTCATGGTCGACCGCAAGGCTGTCGGCGACGCTGCCAACTTCCTGATCGAGGGCTTCACCGCCACCGTCGCGCAGCACGAGGGCGAGGTGCTCTTCGTCGAGCTGCCGGCCGCCGTCGAGCTCGTGATCCAGGAGACCGAGCCGGGTGTCCAGGGCGACCGCTCCACCGGTGGCACCAAGCCCGCCACCCTGGAGACCGGCCACCAGATCCAGGTGCCGCTCTTCATCACCACCGGAGAGAAGATCAAGGTCGACACCCGCACGAGCGACTACCTCGGCCGGGTGAACAGCTAACCGTGGCTGCCCGCAACACGGCCCGCAAGCGCGCCTTCCAGATCCTCTTCGAGGGCGACCAGCGCGGCGCCGACGTCCTGACCGTCCTCGCGGACTGGATCCGGCACGCTCACAACGACACCCGGCAGCCCCCGGTCAGCGAATACACCATGCAGCTGGTCGAGGGGTACTCGGAGTACGCCAGGCGGATCGACGAGTTGATCGCGCAGTACTCGGTGGGGTGGACCCTCGACCGGATGCCGGTCGTGGACCGCAACATCCTGCGGCTCGGGGCATACGAGCTGATCTGGGTCGACGCGACTCCGGACGCGGTCGTACTGGACGAGATGGTGCAGCTGGCGAAGGAGTTCTCCACGGACGACTCGCCGTCCTTCGTGAACGGCCTGCTGGGCCGTCTGAAGGACCTGAAGCCTTCGCTCCGCAGGGAAGCCGACTAGCCGACACGAGAAGCCGACCAGCCGACACGAGCGGGGAAGCGCCGTCGGGGAGCTGTGTGAGTCCGGCCACGAGTCGACTGTGGCCGATCGCGCAGTTCCCCGCCCCTCAAGAGCAAAAAACCGCCGGGGTGGTCCGAACCAATCGGTTCGGGCCACCCCGGCGGCACGTTTCTGCTGGGCGCTGCCCGGTGCGTCAGCCGTCCTCGTGGGAGACCGCGCGGCGCGCGTCGGCGTCCAGGACGCCCCAGCTGATCAGCTGCTCGGTGAGGACCGAGGGGGACTGGTCGTAGATGACGGCGAGTGTGCGCAGGTCGTCCTGGCGGATCGAGAGCACCTTGCCGTTGTAGTCACCGCGCTGGGACTGGATCGTCGCCGCGTAGCGCTGCAGCGGGCCCGCCTTCTCGGCCGGAACGTGGGCAAGGCGCTCAAGGTCCAGGACGAGCTTCGGCGGGGGCTCGGCGGCGCCACCAGGGGTCGTACCAGGAAGCAGTTCCTGCACGGGGACCCCGTAGAAGTCCGCCAGCTCCGCGAGGCGCTGCACGGTGACGGCGCGGTCGCCGCGCTCGTACGAACCGACCACGACCGCCTTCCAGCGTCCCTGGGACTTCTCCTCGACTCCGTGGAGGGAAAGGCCCTGCTGGGTGCGGATGGCCCGGAGCTTGGCCCCGAGCTGTTTGGCGTATTCGCTGGACATATAGCTCCCCGGACGAAGGCTGGTGACTCACTGTGAGGTTACGCAGCGTGACTCTGCCCCGTCAAGCCGAATGGTCCGGACCGACTCTTCCGTGGCAACCCTGATCCGTTGCGCCAGGGGGGTGATCAGGGATGTTCCTGGGGCCTGCTAACGTTGACGGCGCAATTCCGACGTCCTTTAAGGTCCGTCCCGTGAGGCGGAGAAGGAGGTCCGTTTTATATGGACTCGCAAGAATTTCCGCACGAGGACCCGCAACAGGATCCTCCGTCGTCCGATGCCCGGCCGGTGCTCGAAGGCCCCGACATCGCGCGCGTACTGACCCGCATCGCCCACGAGATCGTCGAACGCGCCAGGGGCGCCGACGACGTGGTGCTCCTCGGCATTCCGACCCGGGGCGTCTTCCTCGCCCAGCGGCTCGCCGCCAAGCTCGAAGAGATCACCGACCGCAAGATCCCGGTCGGCTCGCTGGACATCACCATGTACCGCGACGACCTGCGCATGCACCCGCCGCGTGCGCTGGCCCGGACCGAGATCCCCGGTGACGGCATCGACGGCCGTCTGGTCGTCCTCGTCGACGACGTGCTCTTCTCCGGCCGGACGATCCGCGCGGCGCTCGACGCGCTGAACGACATCGGCCGCCCGCGCGCCGTCCAGCTCGCGGTCCTCGTCGACCGGGGCCACCGCGAACTGCCCATCCGCGCCGACTACGTCGGCAAGAACCTCCCCACGTCGCTGCGGGAGACGGTCAAGGTCCAGCTCGCCGAGGAAGACGGTCGGGACACCGTCCTGCTCGGTGCGAAGCGGACCGCCCAGCAGTAGCACGCGCGCGTACGGCCCCGCGCCGTACGCCCCTTCGCGATGCCCCTGCCTGCCCGGAATCTCCTGAACTGCCTTACGGAGCCTGAAAGATGCAGCGTCATCTCATCTCGGCCGCCGACCTCACCCGCGACGACGCCGTCCTGATCCTCGACACCGCCGAGGAGATGGCCCGGGTCGCGGACCGGCCGATCAAGAAACTGCCGACCCTGCGCGGCCGTACCGTCGTCAACCTCTTCTTCGAGGACTCGACACGGACCCGGATCTCCTTCGAGGCCGCCGAGAAGCGCCTCTCCGCCGACGTCATCAACTTCTCCGCCAAGGGATCGAGCGTGTCGAAGGGCGAGTCCCTCAAGGACACCGCCCAGACCCTCGAAGCCATGGGTGTGGACGCCGTCGTCATCCGCCACGGCGCCTCCGGGGCCCCGTACCGGCTGGCGACCTCCGGCTGGATCGACGCCGCCGTGATCAACGCGGGCGACGGCACCCACCAGCACCCCACCCAGGCCCTGCTGGACGCCTTCACCATGCGCCGCCGCCTCGTCGGCCGGGACACCGGACTCGGCCAGGACCTGTCCGGCAAGCGCATCACGATCGTCGGCGACGTCCTGCACAGCCGCGTCGCCCGCTCCAACGTGGACCTGCTGCACACCCTCGGCGCCCAGGTCACCCTCGTCGCCCCGCCCACCCTGGTCCCGGTCGGCGTCGGCTCCTGGCCCTGCGAGGTCTCCTACGACCTCGACAGCACGCTCGCCAAGTCCGACGCCGTGATGATGCTGCGCGTGCAGCGGGAGCGGATGAACGCCGCGTTCTTCCCCACCGAGCGCGAGTACTCGCGGCGCTACGGCCTCGACGGTGACCGCATGGCACGGATGCCCGAGCACGCCATCGTGATGCACCCCGGCCCGATGGTCCGCGGCATGGAGATCACCGCCGAGGTCGCCGACTCCGACCGCTGCACCGTCGTCGAGCAGGTCGCCAACGGCGTCTCCATCCGGATGGCCGTGCTGTACCTGCTGCTCGGCGGCAACGAGCCCGCCGTCACCCACACCCGCACCACCGAGGAGAAGTAAGACCATGAGCAAGATCCTTATCCGTGGTGCGAAGGTGCTGGGCGGCGAGCCGCAGGACGTCCTGATCGACGGCGGGACCATCGCCGAGGTGGGTGCCGGCCTGTCCGCCGAGGGCGCCGAGGTCGTCGAGGCCGCCGGCAAGGTCCTCCTGCCGGGCCTGGTCGACCTGCACACCCACCTGCGGGAGCCCGGCCGTGAGGACTCCGAGACCGTGCTGACCGGCACGCGCGCGGCGGCCTCCGGCGGCTTCACGGCCGTCTTCGCCATGGCCAACACCTTCCCGGTCGCCGACACCGCCGGTGTGGTCGAGCAGGTCTACCGGCTCGGCCAGGAGCACGGCTACTGCGACGTGCAGCCCATCGGCGCCGTCACCGTCGGTCTGGAGGGCAGGAAGCTCGCCGAGCTGGGCGCGATGCACGAGTCGGCCGCCGGGGTCACCGTCTTCTCGGACGACGGCAAGTGCGTCGACGACGCCGTGATGATGCGCCGGGCCCTGGAGTACGTGAAGGCGTTCGGCGGGGTCGTCGCCCAGCACGCGCAGGAGCCCCGGCTGACCGAGGGCGCCCAGATGAACGAGGGCGTCGTCTCCGCCGAGCTGGGCCTCGGGGGCTGGCCGGCGGTGGCCGAGGAGTCGATCATCGCCCGGGACGTCCTGCTCGCCGAGCACGTCGGCTCCCGGGTCCACATCTGCCACCTCTCCACCGCCGGGTCCGTCGAGATCGTCCGCTGGGCCAAGTCCCGCGGCATCGACGTCACCGCCGAGGTCACCCCGCACCACCTCCTCCTCACCGACGAGCTGGTGCGCTCCTACAACCCGGTCTACAAGGTCAATCCGCCGCTGCGCACGGAGCGCGACGTGCTGGCCCTGCGCGAGGCGCTCGCCGACGGCACGATCGACATCGTCGCCACC
Organism: Streptomyces sp. NBC_01314; assembly: GCF_041435215.1. Taxonomy (NCBI): domain Bacteria; kingdom Bacillati; phylum Actinomycetota; class Actinomycetes; order Kitasatosporales; family Streptomycetaceae; genus Streptomyces; species Streptomyces sp. NBC_01314. Next base: position 9,184,005 of record NZ_CP108394.1, read on the forward strand.
GACCACGCCCCGCACCCGCACGAGGACAAGGACTGCGAGTGGGGCGCGGCCGCCATGGGCATGGTCGGCCTGGAGACCGCGCTGTCGGTGGTCCAGGAGACGATGGTCGAGACCGGTCTGCTCGACTGGGCGGGCGTCGCGGACCGCATGTCCTTCAAGCCGGCGAAGATCGGGCGGGCGGCCGGACACGGACGTCCCGTCTCGGCAGGTGAGCCCGCCAACCTCACGCTCGTCGACACGGCATACCGTGGGTCGGTGGATCCCGCGGGCTTCGCCTCGCGCAGCCGCAACACCCCCTACGAGGGCCGCGAGCTGCCGGGCCGTGTCACGCACACGTGGCTGCGGGGCAAGGCCACGCTCGTCGACGGGAAGCTCACGTGACACCTGTAATTCTGCTGGCCGCGCAGAAGGAATCGGCCGAGGTCACCGACTGGGCCGCGCGCATCGGCTGGGTCGTCGGACTAGGCCTCTTCGTCGCGCTGGTCTACTGGCTGATGCGCGAGGGCTGGAAGTGGCGGGGCACGCTCCAGAGCGACCTGCCCGCCCTCCTCGGCGCGCCGGACGAGCCCGGTACGGCGAAACTGGGCATGAGCGGCCGCTACCACGGCTCCACCACCGCCGGGCAGTGGCTCGACCGGATCGTGGCGCACGGCCTGGGCACCCGCAGCAGGGTCGAGCTGACGCTGACGGACGCGGGCCTGGACGTCGTACGCCCGGGAGCGACGGACTTCTTCGTCCCCGTCGAGGCCCTGCGCGAGGCCCGCCTCGACAAGGGCATCGCGGGCAAGGTCCTCACCGAGGGCGGGCTGCTGGTCGTCACCTGGGAGCACGGCGGCAAGCTGCTGGACTCCGGATTCCGCTCCGGCCGCGCGGCCGAGCACAACGAGTGGGTCGCGACCCTGAACCAGATGATCAACAAGACGGAAACGGAAGGCGCACGATGACGACCTCCACCCGGGGAGCCACCAGGGTTCCCGCCGTACTCGTCCTGGAGGACGGCCGGATCTTCCGCGGCCGTGCCTACGGGGCCGTGGGGGTGACCTTCGGCGAAGCCGTGTTCTCCACCGGGATGACCGGCTACCAGGAGACCCTCACCGACCCGTCGTACCACCGCCAGGTCGTCGTCATGACCGCCCCGCACATCGGCAACACCGGCGTCAACGACGAGGACCCCGAGTCCAGGAAGATCTGGGTATCCGGATACGTCGTACGCGACCCCGCGCGCGTGCCCTCCAACTGGCGCTCCCGGCGCTCGCTGGACGAGGAGCTGGCGCAGCAGGGCGTCGTCGGCATCAGCGGCATCGACACCCGGGCCCTCACCCGCCATCTGCGCGAGCGCGGCGCCATGCGCGTCGGCATCTTCTCCGGCAACGCGCTGCCCGACGACGGCACCATGCTCACCGAGGTCCGTCAGGCCCCCGAGATGAAGGGCGCGAACCTCTCCGCCGAGGTCGCCACCAAGGAGACGTACGTCGTCCCGGCGATCGGCACGAAGAAGTTCACCGTCGCCGCCGTCGACCTCGGCATCAAGGGCATGACCCCGCACCGGATGGCCGAACGCGGCATCGAGGTGCACGTGCTCCCGGCCACGGCGACGGCCGAGGACGTGTACGCCGTGAACCCCGACGGCGTGTTCTTCTCCAACGGGCCGGGCGACCCGGCCACCGCCGACCACCCCGTCGCCGTCATGCGGGCCGTCCTGGAGCGCCGCACCCCGCTCTTCGGCATCTGCTTCGGCAACCAGATCCTGGGCCGCGCGCTCGGCTTCGGCACCTACAAGCTCAAGTACGGCCACCGGGGCATCAACCAGCCGGTGCAGGACCGTACGACCGGCAAGGTCGAGGTCACGGCGCACAACCACGGCTTCGCCGTCGACGCCCCGCTCGATCAGGTCTCCGAGACCCCCTACGGCCGTGCCGAGGTCTCCCACGTGTGCCTCAACGACAACGTGGTGGAGGGGCTCCAGCTCCTCGACCGCCCCGCCTTCAGCGTCCAGTACCACCCCGAAGCGGCAGCGGGCCCGCACGACGCCGCCTACCTGTTCGACCGCTTCGTATCCCTGATGGAGGGCCAGCGTGCCTAAGCGCACCGATATCCAGTCCGTCCTGGTCATCGGCTCCGGCCCGATCGTCATCGGCCAGGCCGCCGAGTTCGACTACTCCGGCACCCAGGCGTGCCGCATCCTGCGGGCCGAGGGCCTGCGGGTGATCCTCGTGAACTCCAACCCGGCGACGATCATGACCGACCCGGAGATCGCCGACGCCACGTACGTCGAGCCGATCACCCCGGAGTTCGTCGAGAAGATCATCGCCAAGGAGCGCCCGGACACCCTCCTGCCGACCCTCGGCGGTCAGACGGCCCTCAACACGGCCATCTCGCTGCACGAGGCCGGGACGCTGGAGAAGTACGGCGTCGAGCTGATCGGCGCCAACGTCGAGGCCATCAACAAGGGCGAGGACCGCGACCTCTTCAAGGGCGTCGTCGAGGCGGTCCGCGCCAAGATCGGGCACGGCGAGTCCGCCCGCTCGGTCATCTGTCACTCCATGGACGACGTGCTGGGAGGCGTCGAGACGCTCGGCGGCTACCCCGTCGTCGTCCGCCCCTCCTTCACCATGGGCGGCGCCGGCTCCGGCTTCGCCCACGACGAGGAGGAGCTGCGCCGCATCGCCGGCCAGGGCCTCACCCTGTCGCCGACCACCGAGGTGCTCCTGGAGGAGTCCATCCTCGGCTGGAAGGAGTACGAGCTGGAGCTGATGCGCGACAAGAACGACAATGTCGTGGTCGTCTGCTCCATCGAGAACTTCGACCCCATGGGCGTTCACACCGGTGACTCGATCACGGTCGCGCCCTCGATGACCCTGACCGACCGCGAGTACCAGATCCTGCGGGACATCGGCATCGCCGTCATCCGCGAGGTCGGCGTCGACACCGGCGGCTGCAACATCCAGTTCGCGGTGAATCCCGAGGACGGCCGGGTGATCGTCATCGAGATGAACCCGCGTGTGTCGCGGTCCTCGGCGCTAGCCTCCAAGGCGACCGGTTTCCCGATCGCCAAGATCGCCGCCAAGCTCGCCGTCGGCTACACGCTCGACGAGATCCCCAACGACATCACCGAGCAGACCCCGGCCTCCTTCGAACCGACGCTCGACTACGTCGTCGTGAAGGCCCCTCGCTTCGCCTTCGAGAAGTTCCCGTCCGCCGACTCCTCCCTGACCACGACCATGAAGTCGGTCGGCGAGGCCATGGCGATCGGCCGCAACTTCACCGAGGCGCTGCAGAAGGCGCTGCGGTCGCTGGAGAAGAAGGGCAGCCAGTTCACGTTCGTCGGCGAGCCCGGCGACAGGGCCGTCCTCCTCGAAGAGGCCGTCCGGCCGACCGACGGCCGTATCAACACCGTCATGCAGGCGATCCGGGCGGGCGCCACGCCCGAGGAGGTCTTCGAGGCCACGAAGATCGACCCGTGGTTCGTCGACCAGCTCTTCCTGATCAAGGAGATCGCGGACGAGCTGGCCGCCGCCGAGCGCCTGGACCCCGCCCTGCTCGCCGAGGCCAAGCGGCACGGCTTCTCCGACCAGCAGATCGCCGAGATCCGCGGGCTGCGCGAGGACGTCGTGCGCGAGGTCCGGCACGCGCTGGGCGTGCGCCCGGTGTACAAGACGGTCGACACCTGCGCCGCCGAGTTCGCCGCGAAGACGCCGTACTTCTACTCCTCGTACGACGAGGAGACCGAGGTGGCCTCCCGCGAGAAGCCCGCCGTGATCATCCTCGGCTCCGGCCCGAACCGCATCGGCCAGGGCATCGAGTTCGACTACTCCTGCGTCCACGCCTCCTTCGCTCTGAGCGCCGCGGGCTACGAGACCGTGATGGTCAACTGCAACCCGGAGACCGTCTCCACGGACTACGACACCTCCGACCGCCTGTACTTCGAGCCGCTGACCCTCGAAGACGTACTGGAGATCGTCCACGCAGAGTCGCTGGCCGGCCCGATCGCGGGTGTCATCGTCCAGCTCGGCGGCCAGACCCCGCTGGGCCTCGCGCAGGCGCTCAAGGACAACGGCGTACCGATCGTGGGCACCCCCCCGGAGGCCATCCACGCCGCCGAGGACCGCGGCGCCTTCGGCCAGGTCCTCGCGGAGGCCGGTCTCCCGGCGCCGAAGCACGGCACCGCGACCACCTTCACCGGAGCCAAGGCCATCGCCGACGAGATCGGCTACCCGGTCCTCGTCCGTCCGTCGTACGTGCTCGGCGGGCGCGGCATGGAGATCGTGTACGACGAGGCCCGCCTGGAGTCGTACATCGCCGAGTCGACCGAGATCAGCCCCTCCCGGCCGGTCCTCGTCGACCGCTTCCTCGACGACGCGATCGAGATCGACGTCGACGCGCTGTACGACGGCCAGGAGCTGTACCTCGGCGGCGTGATGGAGCACATCGAGGAGGCCGGCATCCACTCCGGCGACTCGGCGTGCGCCCTGCCCCCGATCACCCTCGGCGGCTTCGACATCAAGCGCCTGCGGGCCTCCACCGAAGCCATCGCCAAGGGCGTCGGCGTACGCGGTCTGATCAACATCCAGTTCGCGATGGCCGGGGACATCCTCTACGTCCTCGAAGCCAACCCGCGCGCCTCCCGCACGGTCCCCTTCACCTCGAAGGCGACCGCCGTGCCGCTGGCCAAGGCCGCAGCCCGGATCTCGCTGGGCGCGACCATCGCCGAACTGCGGGCGGAGGGTCTGCTTCCGGCCAGCGGCGACGGCGGTGAGCTGCCGCTCGACGCGCCGATCTCCGTCAAGGAGGCCGTCATGCCGTGGTCGCGCTTCCGCGACATCCACGGGCGCGGAGTCGACACGATCCTCGGCCCGGAGATGCGCTCCACCGGCGAGGTCATGGGCATCGACTCGGTCTTCGGCACGGCGTACGCCAAGTCGCAGGCCGGCGCGTACGGGCCGCTGCCCACCAAGGGGCGTGCGTTCATCTCGGTCGCCAACCGCGACAAGCGTTCGATGATCTTCCCGGCGCGTGAGCTGGTCGCCCACGGCTTCGAACTGCTCGCCACGTCCGGCACGGCCGAGGTGCTCAGGCGCAACGGCATCAACGCCCGCGTCGTCCGCAAGCAGTCCGAGGGCACCGGCCCGAACGGCGAGAAGACCATCGTCCAGCTCATCCACGACGGTGAGGTCGACCTCATCGTCAACACCCCGTACGGCACCGGCGGCCGCCTCGACGGCTACGACATCCGTACGGCGGCCGTGGCCCGGTCCGTGCCGTGCCTGACGACGGTCCAGGCGCTCGCCGCGGCCGTCCAGGGCATCGACGCGCTCAACCACGGCGACGTGGGCGTGCGCTCTCTCCAGGAACACGCCGAACACCTGACCGCGGCCCGCGACTAGCAGCCCAGAGGGGGACACCGGAAACGGTGTCCCCCTCTGCATGAGGCTCACCGAGGCTTCAAGAGGACACTGACTCATGTACAAGTTTTTCTTCCGTCTGGTTTTCACCCGGATGGACCCGGAGGAGGCCCACTACCTGGCCTTCCGCTGGATCCGCCTCGCCGCCCGCGTCCCCGTCCTGCGCACCTTCGTCGCGGCCGCCCTGGCACCCCGCCACGAGGAACTGCGCACCGAGGCGTTCGGGCTGCGCATGCACGGCCCGTTCGGGCTGGCCGCCGGCTTCGACAAGAACGCCGTCGCGATCGACGGGATGTCGATGCTCGGCTTCGACCATGTCGAGATCGGCACGGTGACGGGCGAGGCCCAGCCCGGCAACCCCAAGACACGGCTGTTCCGCCTGGTCGCCGACCGCGCGCTGATCAACCGCATGGGCTTCAACAACGAGGGCTCGCTGGCAGTCGCCGCGCGGCTGGCCTCCCGTACGCCCGTCTTCAGGACGGTCGTGGGCGTCAACATCGGCAAGACCAAGGTCGTCCCGGAGGACGAGGCCGCCGGGGACTACGTGAAGTCCACCGAGCGCCTCGCGCCGTACGCCGACTACCTGGTCGTCAACGTCTCCTCGCCCAACACGCCAGGTCTGCGCAACCTCCAGGCCACGGAGGCTCTGCGGCCGCTGCTCACCGCCGTGCGCGAGGCCGCCGACCGCACGGTCCGCACGCGCCGGGTGCCGCTGCTGGTGAAGATCGCGCCGGACCTCGCCGACGAGGACGTCGACGCCGTCGCCGACCTCGCCGTGGAACTCGGCCTGGACGGGATCATCGCCACGAACACCACCATCGCGCGCGAGGGCCTCGGTCTGAAATCCGAACCCTCGCTGGTGAAGGAGACCGGCGGTCTCTCCGGCGCCCCGGTCAAGGACCGCTCCCTGGCGGTCCTGCGCCGCCTCTACGCGCGCGTTGGCGGCCGGATCACCCTGGTGGGCGTCGGCGGCATCGGGAACGCCGAGGACGCCTGGCAGCGCATCCTGGCGGGCGCCACGCTGGTCCAGGGCTACAGCGCCTTCGTCTACGAGGGCCCGTTCTGGGCACGCGCCGTCCACAAGGGTCTCGCCGCCCGCCTCCGCACGAGCCCGTACGCCACCCTCGCCGACGCGGTCGGCGCCGATGTGAGGAAGACGGTATGACCGAGCCCTTCGGCGCGCGGCTGCGCCGTGCCATGGACGAGCGCGGACCGCTCTGCGTGGGCATCGACCCGCACACCTCCCTGCTCGCCGCCTGGGGCCTGAACGACGACCTCGCGGGCCTGGAGCGCTTCAGCCGCACGGTCGTGGACGCGCTCGCCGACCGGGTGGCCGTTCTCAAGCCGCAGAGCGCGTTCTTCGAGCGCTTCGGGTCGCGTGGGATCGCCGTCCTGGAGAAGTCGGTCCAGGAGGCGCGGGCGGCCGGCGCGCTGGTCGTCATGGACGCCAAGCGCGGCGACATCGGCTCCACCATGGCCGCGTACGCCGAGACCTTCCTGCACAAGGACGCGCCTCTCTTCTCGGACGCGCTGACGGTCTCGCCCTACCTGGGCTACGGCTCCCTCAAGCCCGCCGTGGACCTGGCGCGCGAGAGCGGGTCCGGACTGTTCGTGCTGGCGCTCACCTCCAACCCGGAGGGCGGCGAGGTCCAGCACGCGGTACGCGGCGACGGACGCGACGTCGGCGCGACCATGCTGGCGCACCTGGCGGCCGAGAACGCGGGGGAGGCGCCCCTGGGGTCCTTCGGTGCCGTCGTCGGTGCCACGCTGGGTGACCTGTCGTTCTACGACCTGGACATCAACGGACCTCTCCTCGCGCCCGGGATCGGTGCCCAGGGAGCCACGCCGGCCGACCTTCCGGCGGTCTTCGGGGCGGCTGTGCGCCATGTGGTCCCGAATGTCAGCCGAGGTGTTCTTCGTCACGGTCCCGGCGCTGTCGCGCTGCGTGACGCGTCGGATCGTTTCGCGGACGAGATCCGAACCGCGACGGCGACCGCCTGAGACCTCCGATGAGTGCCCTAGGGGCGCTTCCCGGACGGCTTGAGTCTGAATACATTCTCAAATCCGGGGCATTATGCGGCTTATGTCCGACTCCATGGAGGCTGACCAGGACTTTTCCGCTGTTCTCGCTGACTCCGGCGGAGTTGGCCGCTAGTCTCCGAGCAGGGTGAACGGGCAAGCGTGTTGCTCGTGGCACCCCAGGTGTGGGGCGATTAGGTTCCTCACCGGTCCGTATCCGACAGTTCGACATCCGAGGTGACGTAGGCGTGGCTCTTCCGCCCCTTACCCCTGAACAGCGCGCAGCCGCGCTCGAAAAGGCCGCCGCGGCTCGCCGGGAGCGGGCCGAGGTCAAGAATCGACTCAAGCACTCCGGCGCCTCCCTGCATGAGGTCATCAAGCAGGGACAGGAGAACGACGTCATCGGCAAGATGAAGGTCTCCGCCCTGCTTGAGTCCCTGCCGGGCGTGGGCAAGGTCCGCGCCAAGCAGCTCATGGAGCGACTGGGAATTTCCGAGAGCCGTCGTGTACGCGGCCTCGGTTCCAACCAGATCGCCTCCCTGGAGCGTGAGTTCGGCAGCACCGGTTCCTGATCCCGGGTACTGCCGGGAAGGCAGTCCCGGGCACTCCGGGATTGCTGGAATAATCGCTGCATGAGTGAACGTCCGCGGCTGACCGTGCTCTCCGGCCCCTCCGGGGTCGGCAAGAGCACGGTCGTCGCCCATATGCGCAAGGCACACCCCGAGGTCTGGCTCTCGGTGTCGGCGACAACCCGTAGGCCGCGCCCTGGTGAGCGGCAGGGAGTCCACTACTTCTTCGTCACCGACGAGGAGATGGACAAGCTGATCGCCAACGGTGAGCTGCTGGAGTGGGCCGAGTTCGCCGGCAACCGCTACGGCACTCCCCGAGCCGCCGTGCTCGAACGACTGGAGCGGGGCGAGCCGGTCCTGCTGGAGATCGACCTCCAGGGCGCACGGCAGGTCCGCGAGACCATGTCGGACGCCCAGCTGGTGTTCCTGGCTCCTCCCTCCTGGGAGGAGCTGGTGCGCAGACTCACCGGGCGGGGCACCGAACCGCCCGAGGTGATCGAGCGCCGCCTGGAGGCGGCCAAGATCGAGCTGGCGGCCGAGCCCGAGTTCGACGTGACCCTGGTCAACACCTCCGTCGAGGACGTGGCCCGCGAGCTGCTAGCCTTGATGGATGTTGTGTGATCACGGGTTCTGTCGTTTTTCTGTGATCACGACCGATCTTTTCCCATCCATCGGAAGGTAGAGCGTGTCCTCTTCCATCTCCGCGCCCGAGGGCATCATCAACCCGCCGATCGACGAGCTCCTCGAGGCCACTGACTCGAAGTACAGCCTCGTGATCTACGCGGCCAAGCGTGCTCGCCAGATCAACGCGTACTACTCGCAGCTGGGTGAGGGGCTCCTCGAGTACGTCGGTCCTCTCGTCGACACCCACGTCCACGAGAAGCCGCTCTCGATCGCCCTGCGCGAGATCAACGCGGGTCTGCTGACGTCCGAGGCCGTCGAGGGCCCCGCGTAAGTCTTATCAGCGGATCGCGGTAGGTTTTTCCACAGGCCCGGCAGCGCTACTGCCGGGCCTGTGGTGTGCTCGGGGGCGCGGGGGTCCTCCCCCGGCTGTGATGCAGCATGGAGTCGTTGAGTTTTCCGAGTGCGGGGAGGCGCGGTGGGCAAGCCGAAGGTCGTTCTGGGGGTCAGCGGTGGGATCGCCGCCTACAAGGCGTGCGAACTGCTGCGCCGGCTGACCGAGTCCGGGCATGACGTCCGGGTCGTGCCGACCGACTCCGCGCTGCACTTCGTCGGCGCCGCCACCTGGTCCGCGCTCTCCGGCAACCCGGTCTCCACCGAGGTCTGGGAGAGCGTCCACGAGGTGCCGCACGTCCGTATCGGGCAGGAGGCCGACCTGGTGGTCGTGGCCCCGGCGACCGCCGACCTGCTGGCCAAGGCCGCCCACGGCCTCGCCGACGACCTCCTCACCAACACCCTCCTCACCGCCCGCTGTCCCGTCGTCTTCGCTCCTGCCATGCACACCGAGATGTGGGAACACCCGGCCACCCAGGAGAACGTGGCGACGCTGCGCCGACGGGGCGCCCTCGTCATCGATCCCGCCGTGGGCCGGCTGACCGGCGTCGACACCGGCAAGGGACGGCTGCCGGACCCCGCGGAGATCTTCGAGGTCTGCCGCCGGGTGCTGGCCCGGGGCGTCACCGAGCCGGACCTCGTCGGCCGCCACGTCGTCGTCACCGCCGGCGGCACCCGTGAGCCCCTCGACCCGGTCCGCTTCCTCGGCAACCGTTCCTCCGGCAAACAGGGCTACGCCCTCGCCCGTACGGCCGCCGCCCGGGGTGCCCGCGTCACGCTGATCGAGGCCAACACCGGGCTGCCGGACCCCGCGGGCGTGGACGTCGTACGGATCGGCACGGCGGTCCAGCTGCGCGAGGCGGTGCTCAAGGCGGCGCCGGACGCGGACGTCGTGGTGATGGCGGCGGCGGTGGCCGACTTCCGCCCCGACACGTACGCCGCCGGGAAGATCAAGAAGAAGGACGGTCAGGAGCCCGCGCCCATCGTCCTGGTGCGTAATCCGGACATCCTCGCGGAGATCTCGGCGGACCGCCCCCGCCCCGGACAGGTGGTCGTCGGCTTCGCCGCGGAGACCGACGACGTCCTCGCCAACGGGCGCGCCAAGCTGGCGCGCAAGGGGTGCGACCTGCTGGTGGTGAACGAGGTGGGGGAGCGCAAGGCCTTCGGTTCGGAGGAGAACGAGGCTGTGGTGCTGGCAGCCGACGGGAGCGAGGCACCGGTGCCGTACGGCCCGAAGGAGGCCCTGGCCGAAACGGTGTGGGACCTGGTCGCGAGCCGGCTCGACTGACAGTGCCATTCGCGTCACGTCTCCCCCGACCTCGCACATTGAGGCGTGGCGACCCTGGCGGACAGCGACGGCCATTGGGCAGAATGCACGTGCCGCAGGTCACAGAGCTCCCGAGAGGCGAGACAGGTGGGCCGGTGGCCGAGCCCGACCGATAAACTGTTCTCGGACGACGCCGGGCGCAGCCCCCGAGCACGTCCGCCAATGATCAGCCAGCAGCCGCTGCAACCCCAGGGAGCGTTGTGTCCCGTCGTCTGTTCACCTCGGAGTCTGTGACCGAGGGTCACCCTGACAAGATCGCTGACCAGATCAGCGATGCCATTCTCGATGCGCTCCTGCGCGAGGACCCCCAGTCCCGTGTCGCAGTGGAGACGCTCATCACGACCGGCCTGGTGCACGTGGCCGGCGAGGTCACGACCAAGGCATACGCGCCGATCGCCCAGCTGGTGCGCGACACCATCCTGAACATCGGCTACGACTCGTCGAAGAAGGGCTTCGACGGAGCCTCCTGCGGTGTGTCGGTGTCGATCGGCGCGCAGTCCCCGGACATCGCGCAGGGTGTGGACACGGCGTACGAGTCCCGGGTCGAGGGTGCCGCCGCAGGTGGAGAATCGGACGAGCTGGACAAGCAGGGCGCCGGCGACCAGGGCCTGATGTTCGGGTACGCGTCGGACGAGACGCCGACCCTGATGCCGCTGCCGATCTTCCTGGCGCACCGTCTGTCGAAGCGCCTGTCCGAGGTCCGCAAGAACGGCACGATCCCCTACCTCCGTCCCGACGGAAAGACCCAGGTCACCATCGAGTACGACGGTGACAAGGCGGTCCGCCTGGACACGGTCGTCGTCTCCTCGCAGCACGCGAGCGACATCGACCTGGAGTCCCTCCTCGCCCCCGACATCCGCGAGTTCGTGGTGGAGCCGGAGCTGAAGGCCCTCCTGGACGACGGCATCAAGCTGGACACCGAGGGCTACCGCCTGCTGGTCAACCCGACCGGCCGCTTCGAGATCGGCGGCCCGATGGGCGACGCCGGCCTCACCGGCCGCAAGATCATCATCGACACCTACGGCGGTATGGCCCGCCACGGTGGCGGTGCCTTCTCCGGCAAGGACCCGTCCAAGGTCGACCGTTCCGCCGCGTACGCGATGCGCTGGGTCGCCAAGAACGTCGTCGCGGCGGGCCTCGCCTCGCGCTGCGAGGTTCAGGTGGCGTACGCCATCGGCAAGGCCGAGCCCGTCGGCCTCTTCGTCGAGACCTTCGGCACGGCCAAGGTCGAGACCGACCGGATCGAGAAGGCGATCGACGAGGTCTTCGACCTCCGCCCGGCCGCGATCATCCGCGACCTCGACCTTCTCCGTCCCATCTACGGCCAGACCGCCGCGTACGGTCACTTCGGCCGTGAACTCCCCGACTTCACCTGGGAGCGCACGGACCGGGTCGAGGCACTGCGCAAGGCCGCGGGGCTGTAAGGCCTGCGGCTCCTCGGTTCTCCGACGAGGCCCGGTGTCCCTCGGGGACGCCGGGCCTCGTCGTTCTGTGATCGGCGGTTCCGGGATCGCGGGCGGCGTCGGTTGTCAGTGGCGTTTGGAAGAATGCAAGCGTGAGCAGCGAGGATGGGACGCGGGGCGGCGGCGCGGCGGGGGACGCGGTGCCGGAGCAGCTCGCGCTCGTCCGGGAGGCGGTGCGGAAGGCCAAGGTGCCGCGGGCCAAGCCGCGGACCTGGCGGGGGGCGGCGCTGGCGAAGGAGCTGCCGGTCGCCCGGGTGCTGGTCGACAAAGGTGTGCTGCATCTCGACCGGTACTTCGACTACGCGGTGCCGGAGGAGTTGGACGCCGTCGCCCAGCCCGGGGTCCGGGTCCGGGTGCGGTTCGGGGCCGGGGGGCGCAATGTCAGGGAAGGGCGGCGTGAAGGGGGCTCGCTGATCGACGGGTTCCTCGTCGAGCGGGTCGCTGAATCGGACTATCCCGGAGCCCTGGCCGCGCTCGCGCAGGTCGTCTCGCCGGAGCCGGTGCTGGGCCCAGAGCTGCTGGAGCTGGCACGGGCCGTGGCGGATCGGTATGCGGGGAGCCTCGCGGACGTGCTGCAGCTGGCCGTTCCGCCCCGGCACGCCCGGGCGGAGGCCGTGGAGATGAGCGGGCCGGCGCAGCCTCCGGTCGTGCCCGAGCCGGGGTCGTGGCTGAGGTACGAGCGCGGTGAAGGGTTCCTGCGGGCGCTGGCCGGTGGGGGTGCGCCCCGGGCCGTGTGGACCGCGCTGCCGGGGCCGGAGTGGGCCGAGGAGATCGCGCGGGCCGTGCAGGCGACGCTGGCCTCCGGGCGGGGGGCCCTTGTCGTCGTACCGGCCGGGCGACCGGCGGCCCGGGTCGACGAGGCGCTCGGGGAGCTGCTGGGGGAGGGGCGGCACGCGCTGCTGACCGCCGACGCCGGGCAGGAGCGGCGGTACCGGGAGTGGCTGGCCGTGCGGCGGGGGGCTGTACGGGCTGTGGTCGGGACCCGGGCGGCCATGTTCGCGCCGGTGCGGGATCCGGGGCTGGTCGTCGTCTGGGACGACGGGGACGCCGGCCACAGTGATGACAACGCTCCCTTCCCGCATGTGCGGGAAGTGCTGGAGCTGCGGGCCTCTCGGGACAAGTGCGCCTTCCTGCTGGGGAGTTGGAGTTGTACGGTCGAGGCCGCCCAGCTCGTCGAGAGTGGGTGGGCCGCGCCGATCGTGGCCGGGCGGGAGCAGGTGCGGGCTGCCGCGCCGCTGGTGCGGACCGTGGGGGACGGGGACCTCGCGCGGGACGAGGCGGCTCGGGCGGCTCGGCTGCCCAGCCTTGCCTGGCAGGTCGCGCGGGACGGCCTCCGGGACGGGCCCGTGCTCGTGCAGGTGCCTCGGCGGGGCTATGTGCCGAGGATGGCCTGCGCGCGGTGCCGGGAGCCCGCGCGGTGCGTGCACTGTGCGGGTCCGTTGCAGGCGCGGGACGCCGCCGGGGCCCTGCTCTGCGGGTGGTGCGGGCGCGAGGAGGCCGGCTGGCACTGCCCCGAGTGCGGGGGCTACCGGCTCCGGGCGCAGGTCGTGGGAGCGCGGCGGACCGCGGAGGAACTGGGGCGGGCCTTCCCCGCCGTGCCCGTGCGGACCTCCGGGCGGGAACATGTGCTGGACACCGTGCCGGGGACGCCCGCGCTGGTCGTGAGCACGCCGGGAGCCGAGCCGGTCGCCGAGGGCGGGTACGCGGCTGCCCTGCTGCTCGACGGGTGGGCCATGCTCGGCCGGCCCGATCTGCGGGCCGGGGAGGACGCGCTGCGGCGGTGGATCGGCGCCGCGGCGCTGGTACGGGACCAGGGGGTGGGCGGCAGGGTCGTCGTGGTCGCCGAGCCGACCCTGCGGCCCGTGCAGGCGCTTGTGCGGTGGGATCCGGTGGGGCACGCGGTGCGGGAACTCGCCGAGCGGGCCGAGCTGGGGTTTCCGCCGGTGTCACGGATGGCCGCCGTGTCCGGGACCGCTCAGGCCGTGGTCGATTTTCTGGGGGCCCTCGAACTGCCCTCGGACGCCGAGGTGTTGGGGCCTGTACCCATGGCCGGGCCGGCCTCCGGATCCGGCGCCCGGTCCGGCGCCGGTTCCGCTGCGGATGCGGGGAGGGCACGGCGGGCGGGGGCGCCGTCGGCGGGGGAGCAGGGGGAGCGGGCGTTGATCCGGGTGCCGCCGGGGAGCGGGGCGGCGCTGGCCGCCGCGTTGAAGAGTGCGCAGGCGGCGCGGATGGCGCGTGGGGTGAGTGAGAGCGAGCGGGTGCGGATTCGGGTGGATCCGCCGGACATCGGGTGAGTGGCCCACCGGCGCGTGCCGGCTGATGGCCGGGCGTGCGGGCGTGCGACTGCCTCCCGGTGGGGGACCGGGAGGCAGACAGGGGTCGGTCAGCCGTTGCGCGGGCCGGGGAAGGCCGTGGGCCTGACGTCGTCGCGGAGGGTGGGGCTGCCCGCTGTCGGCTGGGTCGGCATGTGCGCGGGCATCGGGGCCGGCATCGAGCGGGCCGCGGGGACCGTGGGGACCGCGGGGATGCCGGAGCCGACGTTGACGGTGCGGGAGCTCTGGGGATCTCCCGTACGCTCAGCCTCCGCGGCGGCCTGGGCGGCTGCGCGGCGGGCACCGTAACGGCGGTGTACGGCCTGCTTGGTGACCCCGAGGGCCGAGCCCACCGCGTCCCACGAGAAACCGAGTGAGCGGTCGAAGTCCACGGCGGCCGTGACCAGGGTCTCGACACTGTCCCGCAGCTCCTGGGCGAGGCGGACGGTCGGGGCGGGCGCGCGTCCGTAGACGACGAAGCCCGTGGAGGGACCGGAGCGGCGCGGGCGGTAGACGTTGCCCAACTGGGCGGTGAGGGTGCGCAGTGCGTCCACCTGCCGGCGGACCCGCTCGATGTCCCGCACCAGCAAGTGCAGGCTGGCCCGAGCCTGGGCGTCGTGGGTTGCGTGGTCGGCCATGAACAAGCCTCTCGAACCGGCGTTGAAAAGGGGAAGTGCCGCGATTGCGGCCCGTAGTGGTCAACTCTTTCTTGACCAACGCGAATTCGCTCCGCTGGTAACGGGGTGGGGGCGTGGGGGCATATGCGCGGGGCGCGTGGGTGGGGGTGCGCCCCTGCCGTCGCTGGGCTCCGACCGGCGTCTCCCACCCGTGCGTCGCCCGTTGTTCTCCCCGAAGAAGTGCGGTTTCCCGTGGGGCCGAAGGCCGTTGGCGGCTGCGGGCGGTCGGTGCGTCGCGGCATAGACTGGTGTGTTGTCCCGCGTCGTCGCGCGTGGGGCGTACGAACTTCCGTGCGAGAGGCCGTCAGTCATCCATGAAGCTTGTCTTCGCTGGTACCCCAGAGGTCGCTGTTCCCGCGTTGGACGCGTTGATCGCGTCGGGGAGGCATGAGGTGGCCGCGGTCGTGACGCGGCCGGACGCGCCTGCGGGGCGGGGGCGGCGGCTGGTCGCGAGCCCGGTGGCGCAGCGGGCGGAGGAGGCGGGCATCGAGGTGCTGAAGCCGCACCGGCCCCGGGACGAGGCGTTCCTCGCACGGCTCAGGGAGATCGCCCCCGACTGCTGTCCTGTCGTCGCCTACGGGGCCCTGCTGCCCCGGGTCGCCCTCGATGTGCCCGCCCAGGGGTGGGTCAACCTGCACTTCTCCCTGCTGCCCGCCTGGCGGGGCGCCGCTCCCGTGCAGCACTCGATCATGGCGGGGGACGAGATCACCGGGGCGTCCACCTTCCTGATCGAGGAGGGGCTCGACTCCGGGCCCGTGTACGGGACGGTCACCGAGGAGATCCGGCCGACGGACACGAGCGGTGATCTGCTGACCCGGCTCGCCTTCGCCGGGTCCGGGCTGCTCGCCGCCACCATGGACGGGATCGAGGACGGGACCCTGAAGGCCGTGCCCCAGCCCGCCGACGGGATCACCCTCGCGCCCAAGATCACCGTGGAGGACGCCCGGGTCGACTGGGCCACGCCCGCGCTGCGCGTCGACCGGGTCGTGCGTGGCTGCACGCCCGCGCCGGGCGCCTGGACGACGTTCCGCGGTGAGCGTCTGAAGCTCATCCAGGTCGTGCCCGTTCTCGAGCGGACCGGTCTGGCCCCGGGCGCGCTCGACGTCGGCAAGAACAACGTGTACGTCGGGACCGGCTCGTACGCCGTGGAACTGCTCTGGGTGCAGGCGCAGGGCAAGAAGCCGATGCGGGCCGCCGACTGGGCGCGCGGGGTGCGGATCGAGTCCGGCGAGTCCGTCGGCGACTGAAGCGTCGCAGAGCGACCGACAGGGAGCGACCCGTCGGAGACCGGCCGGGACCAGCGCCCGGCAGAGCCCATCGCCACCGTGCCCGCAGGCCCACGCGGCCGACACCCGGCGGTTCGTCCCCGCGGCGTACCCTGGGCGTGGCATCTCGACCCGTATCCGGAGCACCTTTTTCGTGAGTGAGCAGTCCCGGCGTCCGCGTAAGCCGTACCGCCGTCCCCAGAAGGATCCTGTCCGCATGCTCGCCTTCGAGGCGCTCAGGGCCGTGGACGAGAGGGACGCGTACGCGAACCTCGTCATGCCGCCGCTGCTGCGCAGGGCGCGGGAGAAGGAGGGCCCCGACAAGTTCGACGGACGGGACGCGGCCCTCGCGACCGAGCTGGTGTACGGGACACTGCGGCGGCAGGGGACCTACGACGCGATCATCGCCGAGTGCGTGGACCGGCCGTTGCGCGAGGTCGACCCGCCGGTGCTCGATGTGCTGAGCCTCGGTGCGCATCAGCTGCTGGGGACGCGGATCCCCACCCATGCCGCCGTGTCCGCCTCCGTCGATCTCGCGCGGGTCGTGCTCGGGGACGGGCGGGCCAAGTTCGTGAACGCCGTGCTGCGCAAGATCGCGCAGCACGATCTCGACGGGTGGCTGGAGCGGGTCGCGCCGCCCTACGACGACGATCCGGAGGATCACCTCGCCGTCGTGCACTCGCACCCGCGCTGGGTCGTCTCCGCGCTCTGGGACTCCCTCGGCGGCGGACGCGCCGGGATCGAGGACCTGTTGGAGGCCGACAACGAGCGGCCCGAGGTCACCCTCGTCGCCCGGCCCGGCCGGTCCACCACCGAGGAACTGCTCCGGGAGGAGGCCGCGGTGGCGGGGCGCTGGTCGCCGTACGCCGTGCGGCTCTCCGAGGGCGGGGAGCCGGGTGCCGTGGACGCCGTACGGGAAGGCCGTGCGGGTGTGCAGGACGAGGGCAGCCAGCTCGTGGCGCTCGCCCTCGCCAACGCCCCGGTGGAGGGGTCCGACAAGGCGTGGCTCGACGGGTGTGCCGGGCCCGGCGGCAAGGCCGCGCTGCTCGCCGCCCTCGCCGCCGAGCGCGGGGCCGTGCTGCTCGCCTCCGAGAAGCAGCCGCACCGGGCGGGGCTCGTCGCGAAGGCGCTGCACGGCAATCCCGGGCCGTACCAGGTGATCGCCGCCGACGGGACCCGTCCGCCCTGGCGGCCCGGCGCGTTCGACCGGGTGCTGATGGACGTGCCCTGTACGGGGCTGGGGGCCCTGCGGCGGCGGCCCGAGGCCCGTTGGCGGCGACGGCCCGAGGACCTGGAGGGGTTCGCCCCGCTCCAGCGCGCGCTGCTGCGGACCGCGCTGGAGTCCGTACGGGTCGGCGGGGTCGTCGGCTATGCGACCTGTTCGCCCCACCTCGCCGAGACCCGCGCGGTCGTCGACGACGTGCTCAAGCACTACGGCGGCGCGGCCGACCTCATCGACGCGCGGCCCCTGCTGGAGGGTGTACCGGCGCTGGGCGAGGGCCCCGACGTACAGCTGTGGCCGCATCTGCACGGGACGGATGCCATGTATCTGGCCCTGATCCGCCGGGTCGCGTAACACCTCTCACTTGTCAGCCGCCCGGACCCGCGGCGCTGCCCGCCGGTTCCTTCGGCGGTGCCGCGCCGCCGTCCTCGTGGGCCAGCCGGTGGGGCCACCACACCTTCGGTCCGACGTCCAGGAACAGGGACGTGACCAGCACGGACCGCACGATGAGGGTGTCCAGGAGGACGCCCAGGGCCACCGCGAAGCCGATCTCGGCGAAGGCGACCATGGGGAGCGTGCCGAGGGCGGCGAAGGTGCCGGCGAGGACCAGGCCGGCCGAGGTGATCACCGCGCCCGTCGTCGCGAGGCCGGTCACCACGGCCTTGCGGGTGCCCTGGTGGGCGGCCTCCTCGCGGATACGGGTGGTCAGGAAGATGTTGTAGTCGATGCCCAGGGCGACCAGGAACACGAAGACGAACAGCGGGAAGTCGGTCGACTCGCCCGCGTAGTCGAAGAGGTGTCTGAAGGCGAGCGCGCTGATGCCCAGCGCGGCGGCGAAGGACAGGATCACCGTCCCGATCAGCAGGAGTGGGGCGATCAGGGCGCGGAGCAGGGCACAGAGGATCAGCATGACCACGACCAGCACCAT
Source organism: Streptomyces sp. NBC_01314 (assembly GCF_041435215.1). NCBI lineage: Bacteria > Bacillati > Actinomycetota > Actinomycetes > Kitasatosporales > Streptomycetaceae > Streptomyces > Streptomyces sp. NBC_01314. The sequence continues at coordinate 9,202,203 of NZ_CP108394.1, forward strand.
CGGGATGATCAGGATGTTGTCGTGGGTCGTCGCCTCGTCCATGTCCAGCAGGGCCGCCGTACCGCCGCCCACCTGGGCGTCGGCGTCCGGCACGTCGTGCACCGCGTCCCGGACCCGTTCGACGGTCTCCTTCGCCGCCTCGCTGTCGGCGGGGTCGGACATGGTGGCCTCGAAGAGGACCTGGCCCTCGTGGGCGGGTTTCGTGCCGGGTGGAAGGCCGAGCGAGTCCGCCACGACGCCTTCCGTGTCGGCGACCACGCGGCCCACCTCCCGGGCCTGCGCCTGGTTGCTGATGATCACGAGGGGGTCGCCGCTGCCCGCCGGGAAGTAGCGTGCCGAGACCTCCTGGCCGACGATCGAGTCCGGTTTCCCGGTGAAGGCGTCCGCGTTGCCGATGCCCTCGGCGCGCAGCTGGATCAGGCCCAGCGAGCACACGGCCAGGGCGGCCGCCGTGGCGACCCAGACCACGCGGGGGCGGCGGGAGAAACGGCGGCCCATGCGGGCCCACATGCCGTGTTCGGTCGGGTCGGCGCTGCCGAGGTGCGGGATCACCGGCCAGAAGATCCAGCGGCCGAAGATCACCAACAGGGCGGGGAACAGCGTCATCATCGCGAGGAGGGCGACCGCGACACCGATGGCCGCCACCGGGCCCAGACCGCTCGTCGAGTTCATCTCGGCGGCCAGCAGGACCAGCATGCTCAGGACGACCGTCGCGCCGGACGCCAGCACCGCCGGGCCCGCCCGGTGCAGGGCGAGGGCCATCGCCTCGTGGCGGTCCTCGTGGCGGCGCAGCTCCTCGCGGTAGCGGGCCACGAGCAGCAGGGCGTAGTCGGTGCCCGCACCGAAGACGAGGACGGTGAGGATGCCCGCGCTCTGGCCGTTCACGGTCAATCCGGTGTGTTCCGCCAGCAGATAGATCAGGGCCTGGGCCGTGAACAGGGCGGCGATGACCCCGATCAGGGGGACCAGGATGAGGGTCGGACTGCGGTAGGTGAGCAGGAGCATCACGATGACGACGGTCATCGCCGACATCAGCAGCGTGGAGTCGATGCCCTCGAAGGCCTCGGAGAAGTCGGCGGACGTACCGCCCGGGCCCGTGATGTGCACGGCGAGCCCGCCGCCCTCCGCCCCGTTTTTCCCGCCGCCCTCCCCGACGGACTCCCGGATCGAGTCGACCGCGGGCGCGATCCGTTCCCAGCCCTTCTCGTCCATCGTGATCGGGACATAGACCTGGGCCGCCCTCGGGTCGACCGCGCGGTCGTAGACGGGGCCTCGGGTCCGGTCGCCGATGATCCCGTGGGCGGTCAGCTGCCTGAGTTCCCGTACGTCCGCCTCGATGCGCGTCCGGTCCTCGGCCGTGAGGCCGCTCTCGCGGGCGTACACGACCACGGCCGGGATCTGCTCGGGCCGGAACTCCTCGGAGATCTCCAGGACCTGGGTGGACTCGGCCGAGCCCGGCAGCCAGGAGGCGGCGTCGTTGTCCTGGGCGTCGGTGAGCTTCGTCGCGAACGGCGCCGTCACGAAGAGCGCCACCAGCCACAGCACCAGCACGACCCACTTGGCACGCCGCCCGCAGACGAGATGCCCGATGCCCCGGTTGCCTGTCATGGCCACCTCCACAACCGTGCCGCTTCAGGGGTGCGGGACTGTGACATGTGCGGCTCCGCCGGGTGGACGCGAGTGACGACGGACGGTCCGCGGCCGAGATACCACCGTCCCCACCCGAGACCGATGCCCGCAACCCCCGGCGGACGTGGCAGGCTTGGCCCATGGCCGCGCAGATCAACCCAAGCATCCTGTCCGCCGACTTCGCCCGTCTCGCCGACGAGGCGAAGGCGGTCGAAGGCGCAGACTGGCTCCATGTAGACGTGATGGACAACCATTTCGTCCCGAACCTCACGCTCGGTGTGCCGGTCGTGGAGTCCCTGGCCCGTGCGACGGCGACGCCGCTGGACTGCCATCTGATGATCGAGGCCCCCGATCGGTGGGCGCCCCAGTACGTGGAAGCGGGTGCCGGCTCCGTCACCTTCCATGTCGAGGCTGCCGCCGCACCGGTGCGGCTCGCCCGCGAGATCCGGGCCAAGGGAGCCAGAGCCTCCATGGCGCTCAGGCCGGCGACGCCGATCGAGCCGTTCGAGGACCTGCTGCCCGAGCTCGACATGGTGCTGATCATGACGGTCGAACCGGGCTTCGGTGGCCAGGCCTTTCTCGACATCATGCTCCCCAAGATTCGCCGGACCCGCGAGTTGATCAGCAAGCACGGCCTCGACCTGTGGCTGCAGGTCGACGGTGGTGTCGCCGCGTCCACCATCGAGCGCTGCGCCGAGGCGGGCGCCGACGTCTTCGTCGCCGGTTCCGCGGTGTACGGGGCGGACGACCCGGCCGAGGCGGTGCGCGCGCTGCGGGCCCGGGCGGAGGCCACGACGGCAGCCGCCGGGTGGGCCTGCGGCCACTGAATCAAAGGGGTACGGCTGTGCGAACACCGAGGTGAGCGTGGCACGTCGTACGTCCAGAGAGCCAAGGGAACGTGAACGACGTTCCTTCGGGCTGATCGAAAACGTCGGATCTGCAAGGATGAACGGCGTATCCATGTGTGAAGAGCAGTGAGGAGATGACCGTGTCGGGTATGTCGGCGGGCCGGTCAGCCATGCGGATGGGACCCGCTGAGCTGGTTCAGGCGGCGGCAATGGCCCGCCGTTTCTACCTCGAGGGCAAGTCCAAGATCCAGATCGCCGAGGAGTTCGGCGTGAGCCGCTTCAAGGTGGCCCGGGTCCTGGAGACCGCCCTCGAACGGGATCTCGTACGCATCGAGATCCGAGTCCCCGCGGAACTGGACGCCGAGCGCTCCGACGCGCTGCGCGCCCGCTACGGTCTTCGGCACGCCGTGGTCGTCGAGTCCCCGGCGGAGGCCGAGGAGACGACCGACCCGGAGAACCTCGGCGAGGTCGCGGCCGACCTGCTGGGCGAACTGGTCAACGAGGGCGACATCCTGGGCCTCGCCTGGGGACGCTCCACCATTCACATGGCGGCCGCCCTCGACCGGCTGCCGCCCTGCACGGTGGTGCAGCTGACGGGGGTGTACGACGCCGGGACCGCCGAGCGCGGCTCCGTCGAGGCGGTCCGGCGGGCCGCGCAGGTGTCGGGCGGCGACGCCCACCCCATCTACGCGCCGATGCTGCTGCCGGACGCGGCGACCGCGATCGCGCTGCGCCACCAGACCGGCATCGCGCGGGCCTTCGAGTACTTCGACAAGGTCACGGTCGCCTGTGTCTCCATCGGCTCGTGGGAGGCGGGCATCTCCACGGTGCACGACATGCTCAGCGACGAGGAGCGTGGCCACTACGCCTCCCTCGGTGTAGCCGCCGAGATGTCCGCGCACCTCTTCGACGCCGAGGGGCGCCGCGTCGGGCGCGACCTGGGCGAGCGGTGCATCACGGTCAAGGCCGACCAGCTCCGCCGTATCCCCGAGGTCGTGGCGATCGCGGGCGGGCAGCGCAAGGCGGCCGCCATCGACGCGGTGCTGCGGTCGGGGCTGGTGACCAGCCTCGTCACCGACACCTCCGCGGCGGACTATCTGCTGACGGCCGGTCAGACACCCCGGCCGGCACTCAACCGGGCGGACCCGGACGGGCCCTGACGAGGCGCTCCGCGCGGGGCCCGCATTGTGGAATGCGGCCCCGCGCCCCTTCGGGGCGCGCCCCGGCCCGGAGGACCGGCACGGCGTGCAGCGCCGCACCCGTGATCACTACGATTCGGCCGGACGGTACCGAAGCCGAACAACCGGAACATCGCACAGGAGGGGTCCGCCGACGCCGCCGACCACTGGAACGGCACCGGCACCGAGCTGCGATCGCTCTCGCTCTCGCCCTCGCTCTCGCTCTCGGATGATCCTCCTAGGCCGCCCAGCGCCCTCTGGACGATCCGTCGGGGCCGCTCATAGCCGCCGACATGGGACAATGAGGTACGTGCTCTTCCCCTTGGCGGTCCTGTCAGGGGGTCACCTCTGATCGACCGGGATGTGCGGCACGTGCGTTTCCTCAATGACATCCAGCCCCCGTACGACCTGACGTACGACGACGTCTTCATGGTCCCGAGCCGCAGCGCCGTCGGATCGCGGCAGGGCGTGGACCTGGCCTCCCCGGACGGCACGGGCACCACCATCCCGCTCGTCGTCGCCAACATGACCGCCATCGCCGGCCGCCGGATGGCCGAGACGGTCGCCCGCCGCGGTGGCCTGGTGGTCGTCCCGCAGGACATCCCGAACGAGGTCGTCACCGACGTCATCTCCTGGGTGAAGAGCCGCCACCTCGTCCTCGACACCCCCATCGTGCTGAACCCGCACCAGACGGTCGCCGACGCGCTGGCCCTGCTGCCGAAGCGGGCGCACAACGCGGGCGTCGTCGTCGACGAGGCGCTCCGTCCCGTCGGTGTCGTCACCGACGCGGATCTGACCGGCGTCGACCGGTTCACCCAGCTCGAAGTCGTCATGTCCCGCGACCTGCTGCTCCTGGACGCCGACATCGACCCGCGCGAGGCCTTCAACCGGCTCGACGCGGCCAACCGCCGCTACGCTCCCGCCGTCGACAAGGACGGCCGCCTCGCCGGCATCCTCACCCGCAAGGGCGCCCTCCGCGCCACGCTGTACACCCCCGCCGTCGACGCGCACGGCAAGCTCCGCGTCGCCGCCGCCGTCGGGGTCAACGGCGACTTCGTGGGCAAGGCCAAGCAACTGCTCGACGCGGGCGTCGACACGCTCGTCATCGACACGGCGCACGGCCACCAGGAGTCGATGATCAATGCGATCAAGCTGGTGCGCGACCTCGACCCCCGGGTGCCGATCGTGGCCGGCAACATCGTCGCCGCCGAGGGAGTGCGGGATCTGATCGAGGCGGGCGCGGACATCGTCAAGGTCGGTGTCGGACCCGGTGCGATGTGCACGACGCGGATGATGACCGGCGTCGGGCGGCCGCAGTTCTCCGCGGTTCTCGAGTGCGCGGCCGAGGCGAAGAAGTACGGCAAGCACGTGTGGGCCGACGGTGGCGTGCGGCACCCCCGTGATGTCGCCATGGCGCTGGCGGCGGGCGCGTCGAACGTGATGGTCGGGTCGTGGTTCGCGGGGACGTACGAGTCGCCGGGCGACCTTCAGCAGGACGCGAGCGGGCGGTTGTACAAGGAGTCGTTCGGGATGGCGTCGGCTCGGGCCGTGCGCAACCGTACGAGCGAGGAGTCGGCCTACGACCGGGCGCGCAAGGCGTTGTTCGAGGAGGGCATCTCGACGTCGCGGATGTTCCTGGATCCGGCGCGGCCGGGGGTCGAGGATCTGATCGACTCGGTCATCGCGGGGGTGCGGTCCTCGTGCACGTATGCGGGGGCCGGGTCCTTGGAGGAGTTCGCGGAGCGGGCCGTGGTCGGGGTTCAGAGTGCGGCGGGGTATGCGGAGGGCAAGCCGTTGCACGCCAGCTGGAGCTGAGGCGCCTTCGGGCTGCGTCGGCGGGTGCGGGCTCGTTGTGGCTTGTCGCGCCCACGTGGCGGAGCCGCACATCGATGCAGCCCCGCGCCCCTGGGCATGCTGCCGTTCCCAAGCCCACCGGCGAACACGAGCACACGCGTTCGCCCACACTCGACTCCGCCGAGCAGGCCGTTGTCTCCGGTGCCGCCCGCGCCGGGATTCGGGTTCTGCGTCCGGATGAGGGGAGCCGTCGGGCTCGTGTTCTACTTCAGTCACGGCTGTCGCCGCTCGCGACTCTTCACCCCCTCGATCCCTGTGACTCCCTCGTCTCCATCAGCTCCGTCGGCTCTGTCGACTCCAGAGAAGTGATCCACCCGCAGTGCTGAACGATCTCGACGAACGCATCGTGCACGCCCTCGCCGAGGACGCCCGCCGTTCCTACTCCGACATCGGCCAACTCGTCGGGCTGTCCGCGCCCGCGGTCAAACGCCGGGTGGACCGCCTCCGGGCGACCGGGGCGATCACCGGATTCACGGTTCGGGTGGACCCCGCCGCGCTCGGCTGGGAGACCGAGGGGTTCGTCGAGATCTACTGCCGGCGGAACACCTCGCCGGAGACGATCCAGCGGGGGCTGGAGCGGTATCAGGAGGTCGTCGCGGCGTCGACCGTCACCGGGGAGGCCGATGCCATGGTGCAGGTCTTCGCCTCGGACATGCGGCACTTCGAGCGGGTGCTGGAGCGGATCGCCGGGGAGCCGTTCGTCGAGCGGACCAAGTCCGTGCTGGTGCTGTCGCCGCTGCTGCGGCGGTTCTCCTCCGGGTCGCCCGCCTGAGCGGGCGTGCCCCTCAGGGAGCCGCGGTCTTCCTCGCCAGCGCGTTGTTTCCTATCGAGTTGTGCACGCTGAAGCTCACCGCGTCCGGGCGGTAGCGGTCGTCGGACCACTCCACCGGGCGGCCCTCGCGGGTGGTGGTGACGCGCCGGACGCGGAGGAGGGGGCTCGTACGGCGCACGGCCAGGAACTCGGCGTCCTGGGCGCCGGCGGCCACGGCGTCGATGACGTGCTCGCCGTAGGCGAAGACCAGGCCCGTGTCGTCGAGCAGGCGCTGGGTGACCGAGGGGCAGTCCGTCTCGATGGGCTCGACGGCGGGGGAGATCCAGTCGGCGTAGACCGTGCGCTCCAGCAGGACGGGCCGGCCGTCGAGACCGCGCAGGCGCAGCACGTGCAGGACGCGGGCGCCCGGGGTCAGCTGGAGGCGTACGCGGTCCTCGGCGGTGGCGGTCCGGTACTCCTGGGCGACGACCCGGCCCGTCGCGTCCCGGCCCATCGAGCGCGCCCACTGGGCGAAGCTGCGCAGCTCGGCGAAACTCTGGCTGCGGCGGCCGGCCAGGACCACCCGGCGGGCGCCCTGCCGCGAGCCGATGAGACCCTCGGCGGTCAGGGTCGCCACCGCCTGACGGACGGTGCCGCGCGAGACGCCGTAGCGGGCCGCGAGTTCGGTCTCCGGGGGCAGCAGACTCCCCACCGTGTAGTCCTCACGGTCGATCGCCCCCCGCAGTGCCTCGGCGATCTCCTCGTGTCGCGCCGCCATGGTTCCCTCCGCTTGTCCCGCCCGCCCGCTGTGCACAGCGCGACCAGCCTAACGAGGTGGGGAAGAAACTACCGAACCATGGGATCGACCAGCGATTGTGCGGGAAAACGTGCACGAGTATTTCGCCGGAGTTTACGTGCGTGATATGAAGCGCGGACCTAATGAGGCCAACTTGTTCAGACAAGTGCTCCACCCAGATCGTCCCTGCGCGTACCCCTGGAGAGCCCGTGACCCTCTTCCCGCCGAGAACCGCCGTCATCGGCGGCGCCCTCGCCGCCGCCGTTCTCACCCTCAGCGCCTGTGGCGCGGCCCCCGAGACCAGGACCACCACCGACGGCAAGAACGCGGCCACCGCGACCTCCGCGAAGGAGTTCGGCGGCCTGGACGCGCTGATCAAGGCGGCCAAGAAGGAGGGCACGCTCAACGCGATCGCCCTGCCCCGTGACTGGGCCAACTACGGCGCGCTGATCGACGGGTTCGAGAAGAAGTACGGCATCAAGATCGAGGTCGAGAACCCGGACGGGGCCAGCCAGGACGAGATCAACGCCGTCACCTCGCGCAAGGGCCAGGACCGGGCGCCGGACGTGCTCGACCTCGGCAGCTCCTTCGCGCTGAGCGCCGCCCAGCAGGGGCTGCTCGCGCCGTACAAGGTGGCCGCGTTCGCCGACATCCCCGAGGGCCAGAAGGACCCGAAGGGCCAGTGGTACAACGACTACGGCGGCTACATATCCATCGGCTGCGACGCGAAGCGCGTGAAGGCGTGCCCGGAAACCTTCGCCGACCTGCTGAAGCCGCAGTACAAGGGGCAGGTCGCGCTCAACGGCAACCCCACCAAGTCCGGGTCCGCCTTCGGCGGGGTGTGGGCGGCGTCGCTGGCGAGCGGCGGCTCGTTCGACGACATGCAGCCCGGACTCGACTTCTTCGCCAAGCTGAAGAAGAACGGCAACTACACGCCCGTCGAGTCGACGCCGGCCACCGTCGAGAAGGGCGAGACGCCGATCAGCATCGACTGGGACTACCTGAACGCCGGGTACGCCGACGAGTTCAAGTCCAAGGGCGTCGACTGGAAGGTCGTCGTCCCTGAGGACGGCAAGTTCTCCCAGTACTACTCCCAGGCCATCAACAAGGACGCCCCCCACCCGGCCGCCGCCCGGCTCTGGCAGGAGTACGTCTACAGCGCCGAGGGCCAGAACCTGTGGCTCGCCGGGTACGCCCGACCGGCCCTGATGACCGCCATGGAGAAGGCGGGCACGCTGGACGAGACCGCCGCGGCCAAGCTGCCCGAGGTGTCCGGCACACCCGAGTTCCCGACCGAGGACCAGCAGACCAAGGCCAAGGACGTGCTCGGACAGGGCTGGGCCAAGGCGGTCTCCGGGTGACCGCCGTCGTCACCGAGGCCGACACAGCGCTGGTGGCCGCCGCTTCCGTGAAGCGGCGGCCCCGCCCCGGCGGATGGCTCGCCGTGCTCCCGCTGCTGGTCTTCGTCGCGGTCGCCTTCGGGCTGCCCGCAGTCGCCATGCTGAACGGCGCGTTCACGGTCAAGGACCAGGCCACGGGCGCCACTTCGTACACCACGGCGAACATGACGGCCTCCGTGCAGGGGGCCTACCTCACGGCCATGCTCGGCAGCGTGAAGCTGTCCGCCGTCTCGGCCGGGCTCGCGGCCGTACTGGGGCTGCCGCTCGCCCAGGCCGTGGTGACCTCCCGCTTCCCGGCGCTGCGCGAGGCCGTGCTCACCGCCTCCGGGGTGCTCGCCAACTTCGGCGGCGTCCCGCTCGCCTTCGCGTTCGTCGCCACCCTCGGCAACGCCGGTGTGCTGACCAGGCAGCTGGGCCTGACGGACAAGGGCTGGGACCTCTACAGCTTCTGGGGACTGGTCATCGTCTACCTGTACTTCCTGATCCCGCTGATGGTCCTCACCATCACCCCCGCCCTCGACGGACTGCGCGTCCAGTGGCGGGAGGCCGCGCAGAACAACGGCGCCACCGGCCTCCAGTACTGGCTGCACGTCGCCCTCCCCGTGCTCGCGCCCTCGCTGCTCGGCGGGCTCGTGCTGCTCTTCGGCAGCGCCTTCGCCGCGTACGCCACCGCCGCGGCCATGGTGGGCAGCTCGATCCCGCTGGTCACCCTGCAGATCGCCGACGCCATCTCCGGCAACGTCCTGGTCGGCCAGGAGAACGTGGCGCTCGCGCTGAGCCTCGACATGGTCCTGATCGCCGGGCTGGTCATGGCCGTGTACCTGCCCCTGCAACGACGGAGCGCGCGATGGCTGGCCTGAACCCCGGGCGCCCGGCACCGCGGCGCCCCGCCCTGTGGCGCCCGCTCGTCCTCGCCTGCGCCGGGCTGTACTTCCTCGTCCCGCTCGCCGCCTCCGTGATCTTCACGGTCGATGTGCCGGGCGAGGGGATCACCTTCGACGCGTACGGCCAGATCCTCGGCACCGAGGGCTTCGTGACCAGCCTGCTGCTCTCGCTGGAGCTGGCCGCCGTGACGATCGCCGTCGTGCTGCTGCTGATGGTGCCCGCCATGGTCGCGCTGCGGCTCGGCGCGCCCAGGCTGCGGCCCGTCGTGGAGGTGGTGTGCTCCCTGCCGCTGGTGGTGCCGCCGATCGCGTTCGTCGCCGGGCTCGGAACCGTGCTCAAGTGGGGGCCCGAACACCTCTCCCGGACCCCGCTGTTCCAGACCTTCGTCGCGATCCAGAACCCCGACTTCCCCGTGGTGCTGGTCCTCGCCTACGTCGTGATGGCGCTGCCCTTCGTGTACCGGGCGCTGGACGCGGGGCTGCGCGCCATGGACGTACCCACCCTCGTCGAGGCCGCCCGCAGCTGCGGGGCGAGCTGGCCGCAGGCGCTGGTGCGGGCCGTGCTGCCCAATCTGCGCGGGGCGCTGCTCAACTCCGCCTTCCTCACCCTGGCGCTCGTGCTCGGCGAGTTCACCGTCGCCCAGCTCCTGGGCTTCAGGCCGTTCGCCGTGTGGATCGTCAACGTCAGCGGCTCGCAGGCCCAGCTCTCCGTCGCCGTCTCGGTCCTCAGCCTGCTCGTCACCTGGGCCATGCTCCTCGCGCTCGCCTCGTTCGGCGGACGTACCCCAACCGCTTCCGCCTCCCGGGGATGAACCATGACCGTGCTTGAGAAAACAGCGACCACCACCGCCGCCACCGTCGAATTCCGAGGCTTGCGGCGGGAGTTCGGGACGACCGTCGCCCTCGACGGACTCGACCTGACCGTCCGCCCCGGTGAACTGCTCGCGCTGCTCGGCCCGTCCGGCTGCGGCAAGACCACCGCGCTGCGGATGCTCGCCGGCTTCGAACACCCCGACTCCGGCGAGGTGCTGGTCGACGGGGAGGACGTCACCCGCGTCCCGGCCCACCGGCGCGACGCCGGGATGGTCTTCCAGTCGTACAGCCTCTTCCCCCACCTCAGCGCCCTCGACAACGTGGACTTCGGGCTGCGCATGCGCAAGGTGCGCACGGCCGAACGACGCTCCCGTGCCGCCGAGTTGCTCGACCTCGTGGGCCTCGCCGACAAGGGCGCCCAGTACCCCCACCAGCTCTCCGGCGGCCAGCAGCAGCGCGTCGCCCTCGCCCGGGCGCTCGCCCTGCGGCCCCGTGTGCTGCTGCTCGACGAACCGCTCTCCGCCCTCGACGCCAAGGTGCGGCTCACGCTCCGCGAGGAGATCCGCCGGCTCCAGCAGGAGCTGGGCATCACCACCCTGTTCGTGACGCACGACCAGGAGGAGGCGCTGTCGATGGCCGACCGGGTCGCCGTGATGCACGCCGGGCGGCTCGAACAGTGCGCAACCCCCGTCGAGTTGTACGGGCGTCCGGCCACCGCCTTCGTCGCCGAGTTCGTCGGCACGATGAGCCGGATCCCGGGCCGGCTGGCCGGCACGACGGTCGAGGTGCTGGGCCGGCGGCTGCCCGTGGACGGCGCGGCGCCGACCACCTCGGAGGTGGACGTACTCCTGCGGCCGGAGGCGGTCGGGGTACGGGCGGACGACACCGGCGACGCCCGGGTGGTCGCCACCGCGTTCCTCGGCGCCGCAACCCGCCTCACCGTACGGCTCGCCGACGGCACCGAGGTCAAGGCCGACCTGCCCACGCACGAGGCGGCGACCCTCGGCGCCGGAGCGGCCGTGACCGTGAGCCTCCCCGAACGGCCGGTCCTGGTCGCCGCCCGCGCCACCCGCTGAACACCCGCTGCCCGGCCCCCACTGCCGGGCAGCGCCCCGACGCACCCCCACAGAAAGAGAAGCCCGTGTCCCGACTGTCGCTCCAGGCCGCCCTGTTCGACATGGACGGCACGCTCGTCGACACCGAGCGGCTCTGGTGGGATGCGGTGGAGGAGGTGGCCGCCGGCCTCGGGCGCACGCTGACCGAGGCCGACCAGCCGGACGTACTGGGCCGTCCGGTCGAGTACACGGCCGCCTGGCTCGCCGGGATCACGGGCGCGCCGGGGGGCGGGGTGGCCGCCGACCTGCACCGGGAGTTCGCCGACCGGGTCCGCACCGGGACCGTGCCCCGCCCGGGCGCGCTGGAGCTCTTGAGGGCCCTGGCCCGCGAGGGCGTCCCCACCGCCCTGGTCACCGCGTCCCCGCGAGCCGTCGCCGACACCGTCCTCGACGCCCTCGGCCGCGACCTGTTCGCCGTCTCCGTCACCGCCGACGACACCGAGCACACCAAGCCGGCCCCCGACCCCTACCTCGCCGCCTGCCACGCCCTCGGCGTCGACCCCGCCGCCTGTGTGGCCGTCGAGGACACCGAAACCGGTGTCGCCTCGGCCGAGGCTGCCGGCTGTGTGGTCCTCGCCGTGCCCTCGCTCGCGCCGATCGCGGAGGCCCCGGGGCGGACCGTACGGGAGAGCCTGGAATCGGTGACCCCGGCGAGTCTGCGCCGGCTGGTCGCCCCCGACGGGCCCGTCCTGCGTGTGATGACCTGGAATCTCTGGCACGGCGGCACCCAGGTCCGCGACCACCGGGCCAAGCAGCTCAAGGTCATCACCGAGACGGACGTCGACGTGGTCGGCCTCCAGGAGACGTACGGCACCGCCGCACAGGAACTCGCCGAAGCCCTCGGCTGGCACCACCACCGGGCCGGCGACAACCTCGGCATCATCAGCCGCCACCCGATCACCGCCCGCTTCGGCGACCCCGACGTCGGTTTCTACGGGGCGGCGGGCGTCCGGATCAGGACCGGCTCCGGAAGCGAGGTGGACATCTGGACGGTCCACCTGGACTGCGAGCCGTACGGGCCCTACGAGGCCGCCTTCGACGGGCTGGGCGCCGCCGAGCTGATCGCCCACGAGGAGGTGCGGCTCGGCCGGCTGCGGGACTGTCTGAGCCGGATCGACGGCACTGTGCCGGTCGTCCTGGTCGGCGACCTCAACAGCCCGTCCCACATCGACCGGCCGGACGTCGACTGGCCGGTCACCAGGGCCGCCGAGACCGCCGGCCTGCGCGACTCCTACCGCGAGGCCCACCCCGACCCCGTACGGGAGCCGGGCCACACCTGGTCGCCGGTCCACGCCGAACACGAGGACGGCAGTGGTCGGCCGGAGCCGCAGGACCGGATCGACTTCGTCCTGCACCGGGGCCTCGAGGTGCTCGACTCCCGGACCTGTGTCAGCGGCACGCCCCGCCCCTGGCCGGATGTCGAGGACAACGACTGGCCGTCGGACCACGCGGCGGTGATCACCACGTTCGCGCCGGTCACGGCCGTCGGGGAGTGAACCCCGATATCCACTGTGCCGGACGGGTCGGCCGGACTAGCATCGGTGCCATGACCTGGCGACATTGATCCACCAGCCGTGCCTCCCGAGGACCGCCTCGGACGCCGTACCACCGACGTCCGAATCGCTCCTTCGGGAAGGCCTCATGACTCTCTCACCCGCACGTGTGCCCGGTGCCGGAACCAGTGGTGTCCGGCGACTGACGGCCACGCTGTACGGATACGCGTTCCTCGACGACTTCGTGCTGCTCTACCCGGTGTACGCGCTGCTGTTCAGCGACACCGGACTGTCGATCTGGCAGATCTCCTCACTGTTCGCCCTGTGGTCGGTCACCGGCATCCTCCTGGAGGTCCCCTCCGGTGCCTGGGCCGACGCCGTCTCCCGACGTCTGCTGCTGTGGCTGGGCCCGCTGCTCACCGCCGCCGGCTTCGCCCTGTGGGTGATCGTCCCGTCGTACTGGGCGTTCGCCCTCGGCTTCGTCCTGTGGGGGGTGCGCGGCGCGCTCGGCTCCGGTGCGCTGGAAGCGCTGGTCTACGACGAACTGGACCGCCTCGGCGCGGCCGACCGGTACGCGCGGGTCATCGGCCGGGCCCAGGCCGTCGGCATGGTCGCCGTGATGGCGGCGATGGGACTGGCGGGGCCGGTCCTCGACCTCGGCGGCTATCAGGCCGTGGGCGCGGCGAGCGTGCTGGGCTGTGTGCTGACCTCGGTGGTGGCCACGCGGCTCCCGGAGCACCGGCCGGCCGCGGCGGGCGAAGGTGACCGGGTCTCCACCCTCACGACCCTGCGGACCGGAATCGCGGAGGTCCGCCGGGACCGGTCCGTACGCGGGGCACTGCTGCTCGTGCCTGCCGTCGGCGCGGTGTGGGGTGCCCTCGACGAGTACACGCCGCTGCTGGTCCGGGACACCGGGGTGGCCGAACAGACGGTCCCGTACCTGCTGCTGGTGATCTGGGTGGGGCCGACGCTCGGCAGCCTGCTGACCGGGGTGGGGGAGCGGATGAGTACGGCCGGGCTGGGGGTGGTGCTGGCGGGCTCGGCGTTCGCGCTGGCCGTGGGTGCGCTGATGGGGACACCGGCCGGGATCGGGCTGGTGGCCGTCGCCTTCGGTGGCTTCCAGTTGGTCAATGTGCTGGTCGACGCGCGGTTGCAGGATCGGATCGCGGGGGAGCGCCGGGCGACGCTGACGTCCGTGGCGAGCATGGGGACGGAGATGGCGACGGTCGCTGTCTTCGCCGCGTATGCCTTGATCGGTGCGTCCCATGCGCACGGGGTCGCGTTCGCGGTGTTCGCGGTGCCGTATCTGGTGACCGCCATCGTGCTGGTGCGGAGGGATGCCTGAGGGGGGCGGGGTGTGGGGGACCGCGCGCGGCCGCGGGGTCCCCGCGCGGTCGTCGTGGTTGATCGCGCCCGCGCGGCGGACCCGCATATTCGGCACCGCCCCGCGCCCCTGGGGGAGCGGGGCTGTGCCCCGGAACGGGAGACGCAACGAATCGTCGTCCGTGCCGGCCCGTACGCAACGAATCGCGCATCGGCGCGCAATGGCTCCTGCTTGTCCGGCCATGCGCGCCGACCGTACCGTCTAGATGACCCCGAACCCCCTTGTCCAGGTGAGGAACACGCATGCGTACCGCCCTGCTCCAGAGCTCCGGTCGACCCGGCTCGGTCGTCGGGAACCTGAAGGTGCTCGACGAGGCCGCGGGGCGGGCCGCCGAGGCCGGGGCGGGGCTGATGGTGGTGCCGGAGATGTTCCTCACGGGCTATGCGATCGGCGACGACATCGCGCGGCTCGCCGAGGAGGCCGACGGTGACTCGGCCGACGCGGTCGCCGAGATCGCGGGGCGGCACGGGGTCGCGATCGTGTACGGGTACCCGGAGCGCGCCGGTGAGGCCGTCTTCAATGCGGCGCAGCTGGTCTCCGCCGAGGGCGTCCGGCTGGCGAACTACCGCAAGACCCACCTCTTCGGCTGCTTCGAGCGTGATCACTTCACGCCGGGCGAGCAGTCCGTCGTACAGGCCGAGCTGGACGGGCTCCGCGTCGGGATCCTGATCTGCTACGACGTGGAGTTCCCGGAGAACGTCCGCGCCCACGCCCTCGCCGGCACCGACCTGCTCGTGGTGCCGACGGCCCAGATGCATCCGTTCCAGTTCGTCGCCGAGTCGATGATCCCGGTGCGGGCCTTCGAGAACCAGATGTACGTCGCGTACGTCAACCGGGCCGGCCGCGAAGGGGAGTTCGAGTTCGTCGGGCTCTCCACTCTGGCCGGACCCGACGGGGTCGCGCGGACCCGCGCCGGGCGCGAGAACGATTTCGTCCTGGCCGATGTCGACCCCGTCTTCCTCGCGGCCTCGCGCGAGACGAACCCGTATCTCCAGGACCGTCGCCCCGGGCTGTACGAGTCCCTCGTCTGAGACCCGCCACCCCGTACCTGTCTCGACCCTTCTCTCTCCTCTTTCTCGTCCTTCCGCAAGGAGTCCGTACCCCATGACGTCCACCGTGCCCAACGCCATCGAGCACGCAGACGAGCACCAGCCGCCGATCACCATGTTCGGCCCGGACTTCCCGTACGCGTACGACGACTTCCTGGCCCACCCGGCCGGCCTGGGCCAGATACCGGCCACCGAGCACGGCACCGAGGTCGCGGTCATCGGCGGCGGGCTGTCCGGCATCGTGGCGGCGTACGAGCTGATGAAGATGGGGCTCAAGCCGGTCGTGTACGAGGCCGACCGAATCGGCGGGCGGCTGCGAACGGTCGGCTTCGACGGGTGCGACCCGTCGCTCACGGCCGAGATGGGGGCGATGCGCTTCCCGCCGTCCTCCACCGCGCTCCAGCACTACATCGACCTGGCCGGTCTGCAGACCCGTCCCTTCCCCAACCCCCTTGCGGAGGCCACGCCTTCGACCGTCGTCGACCTCAAGGGCGAGTCGCACTACGCCGAGACGATCCACGATTTGCCGCAGGTGTACCGGGACGTCGCCGCGGCCTGGAACGCCTGCCTCGAAGAAGGCGCCGACTTCTCCGACATGAACCGGGCGCTGCGCGAGCGCGATGTGCCGCGCATCCGGGAGATCTGGGCGAAGCTCGTCGAGCGGCTCGACAACCAGACCTTCTACGGCTTCCTCTGCGACTCCGAGGCCTTCAGGTCCTTCCGGCACCGCGAGATCTTCGGCCAGGTCGGCTTCGGCACGGGCGGCTGGGACACCGACTTCCCGAACTCCATCCTGGAGATCCTGCGGGTCGTCTACACCGAGGCCGACGACCACCACCGCGGCATCGTCGGCGGCAGCCAGCAACTCCCGCTGCGGCTCTGGGAGCGCGAGCCGGAGAAGATCGTGCACTGGCCGTACGGGACGTCCCTGAAGTCCCTGCACATCGACGGTGAGCCGCGGCCCGCCGTGACCCGGCTGCACCGGACCGCCGGCGACCGGATCACCGTGACGGACGCGAACGGCGACATCCGTACGTACCGGGCGGCGATCTTCACCGCCCAGTCCTGGATGCTGCTGTCGAAGATCGCCTGCGACGACTCGCTCTTCCCGATCGACCACTGGACCGCCATCGAGCGGACCCACTACATGGAGAGCTCGAAGCTGTTCGTCCCGGTCGACCGGCCCTTCTGGCTGGACAAGGCCGTCGACGACAGGGGAAACCCGACCGGCCGCGACGTCATGTCGATGACGCTCACCGACCGGATGACGCGCGGGACCTACCTCCTCGACGACGGTCCGGACCGTCCCGCCGTCATCTGCCTCTCCTACACGTGGTGCGACGACAGCCTGAAGTGGCTGCCGCTGTCCGCGAGCGAGCGGATGGAGGTCATGCTGAAGTCGCTCGGCGAGATCTACCCGACGGTCGACATCCGCAGCCACGTCATCGGCAACCCGGTGACCGTCTCCTGGGAGAACGAGCCCTACTTCATGGGTGCGTTCAAGGCCAACCTGCCCGGTCACTACCGTTACCAGCGGCGCCTGTTCACGCACTTCATGCAGGACCGGCTGCCCGAGGACAAGCGGGGTGTCTTCCTCGCCGGCGACGACGTCTCCTGGACGGCCGGCTGGGCCGAGGGCGCGATCCAGACGGCCCTCAACGCGGTCTGGGGCGTCATGCACCACTTCGGGGGCGCCACCGACGCGGCCAACCCCGGGCCCGGGGACGTCTACGACGAGATCGCGCCGGTGGAACTGCCGGAGGACTAGGGCCTGTTGATGGCGCCAGCGCGCCCGCGCGCCCCGGCCGTCCGTCCCGTGGGCGCGGATCAGTCCGGCAGCGGGGTCAGCAGCATGCGGCCCGTCAGGCCCACCGCCGCGTCCAGGCGGAGGGCGGACTCCTCGGCGAGACCGGGGAGTCCGCGCAGCGCCCACAGGGCCCGGGCGGCCGACCAGGTGGCCTCACGGGCGCGTTCCAGGCTCCACGCGCCGAGCAGATGGGTGAGCGGATCGGCGATCTGGAGGAGATCCGGCCCTGGCATCAACTCCTCGCGGATGTGCTCCTCCAGCGACACGAGGACATCGCCCACACGCTCGAACTCGTCCTCCAGGTCGGCGGGTTCGCAGCCGAGCGTACGACAGGTGTCCACGACGGCCAGCGCGAGATCGTGACCGATGTGCGCATTGATGCCGCAGAGGGCGAACTGCAGCGGTCGTACGCCGGGATGGCGCCGGAACTGCAGCAGCGGTCGCCAGCAGGCGGGCGCACAGCCGCCCTCGGCGACCCTCAGATACCGCTCGGCGAAGAGCACGTCCAACGTGATCGCGGCCTCGGTGTCCGGGAAGTGGCCGGAGTCCAGCCGTCGGCCGATGGCCTCCGTGACGGTGAGGTAGACGCGGTTGAAGACGGCGATCCCGTCCCGCTCGGGGAGGACCGCGTCGAGGGCGTGCATACGGGAGACGACTGTGTCCACTGAGTCCATGGAATTGGTGAATTGCTCCAACTGCGCCATAGGGGGCAGGGTCCCAGGCCTAGGCTGCCACCGGCGCCGCCGTGCCCGGCGCGTCCCCGGAACGGGGTAACGCGGGCGCTGTGGGAGATCGCGGGCGCTGCGGGAACAGCCGGGAAGCCGACGGAGCGCGGTCCGGGGAGCAGGGGGGAGCACCACGTGTCAGGCTTGCGCGCCCAGCGTCTGGCCGCACGCCGAGCCGAGCGCAGGCGGGCGGCGAGGCGCAGCGTCATGGTGGCAGCGGTGGCGGCCGTGTCCGTCGTCGCGACCGTCACCGGGATGGTGGCCGTCCTGGGCGGCGACAGAGGCGCCGCGGACGAGGCCCGGCCGCTGACCAGCCGCTCACCGGGCCTCCTGCCCGATGCGGCCGAACAGACCGAACGGACTGAACGGACCGAGCCGACTCAGGGCCCGCCCCACCCGTCACGCACCTCGCCCACGCCCTCGCGCTCGAAGTCGCCCGAACCGTCCGAGAAGGCCGGTGTGCGGCCCCCGGCGGAGCGGGTCGAACGGCGGACGCGATCCGTGCCCGGCCCCGGCGCGCTCTACCGCCACCCCGACTCCCAGGTCCGGGACTGGATCCGGGACAACCCGGACGACCCGCGCAGCACCGCCATCGAGACCGGCATCGCCGACCGTCCGGCCGCCGTCTGGTTCACGGACCCCGCCCCGGCCGCCACCATGTCCCGGGTCGCGGCGGTCGCCTCCGCGGGCGCCGCGCGGGGGCAGGTGCCGGTCCTCGTGGCGTACGCGATCCCCGACCGCGACTGCGGAGGGGCCTCGCAGGGCGGGGCGTCGAGCCTGGACGCGTACGACGCCTGGATCGACGCGTTCGCCGCCGGGCTGGGCTCGGACGAGGTCATCGTGATCCTGGAGCCGGACGCGATCGCCCAGTCCGACTGCCTCTCCGCCGGCACCCGTGCCGACCGCTTCGCCTCGCTCGCCCGCGCCGGACGCGTCCTGAAGGCGGCCAACCCCGACGCCCGCGTCTACTACGACGCCGGGCATTCGGAGTGGAACGTGCCGGGCAAGCAGGCCGCGCTCCTCCGCCAGGCGGGCGCCGCCTCGCCCGACGGTTCGGACGGCGTCTTCAGCAACGTGTCCAACTTCAACCGCACGGAAGCCGAGGCCGCCTACGACCGCCGTGTTCTCGACGCCCTCGGTGGCCCCGCGGGCCTCGGCGCCGTCATCGACACCAGCCGTAACGGCAACGGCGCCCCGGCCGGCGGCGAGTGGTGCGACCCCGCAGGCCGAGGCCTCGGCCGATCACCGACCCTCACCACCGGCGAGCCCCGCATCGACGCCTACCTGTGGGTGAAACTGCCGGGCGAGTCCGACGGTTGCCGGGGAAGCGCGGGGGCGTTCTCGCCGGGATACGCGTACGAGTTGGCGCGGGGGTGAGGGACACCGGGGCGGGAGACGGACGGTCACGGCACGGCACCGCACGCCCTCGCACGGCATGGCCGAGTCAGGGCTTCGGGTCGGGAACCGCCACGTCCGTGCGGGTGAGCCGCGGGCGGTCCCGATCGCTGGTGCGCAGCACGCCCGCGAAGGCGACCAGGCCACACGCCAGCACGGTGACCAGGCCGAACGACACGACCAGACTGGTCAGTTGCGCCAGACCGCCGATCGCGCTCGGCGCGACCAGCCCGGAGGTGTACGTGATGGTCGCGACGCCCGCGATGGCCTGGCTGGGGTTCGGCCCGCTGCGGCCGGCGGCGGCGAAGCAGAGCGGGACGACGACCGCGATGCCCAGGCCCATCAGCGCGAAGCCGCCCATCGCGACCGCCGGCTGGTTCGCGACGACGATCAGGACCCCGCCGAGCGCGGCCAGGACACCGCTCGCCCGCACGGTACGGACCGCGCCGAAACGGTTGACCACCCCGTCGCCCGCAAGCCGGGCCACCGCCATGGTCAGCATGAAACCGGTGGTGCACGCCGCCGCGAGCCCGGCCGAAGTCTCCAACTGGTCCCGCAGATAGACCGCCGACCAGTCCAGCGCCGCCCCCTCCGCGAACACCGCGCAGAACCCGACCGCGCCGATCAGCAGCGCCGACTTCGGCGGCAACGCGAACCGGGGCGGCGGCTCCTCGTCCTCGGTGGCCCTGAGATCCAGTACCCACTGGCAGGCGACCAGACCGAGGGCGGTGAGCGTGACCGCCGCGAGCGCGTGGTGCAGTCGGGCGTCCGAGCCCAGGTGGGCGGCGAGAGTGCCGGCCGCCGAGCCGACGAGGGCGCCCGCGCTCCACATGCCGTGCAGACCCGACATGATCGACTTTCCGAGGCGGCTCTCGACCTCGACGCCGAGCGCGTTCATCGCGACGTCCGCCATGCCCGCCGACGCGCCGTACACGAACAGCGCGAAGCAGAGCGTCCAGAGGTTCGGCGAGAGGGACGGCAGGATCAGCGCGAGCGTCCACAGGGAGAGCAGCCCGCGCAGGGCGGTGCGGGCGCCGAAGCGGTGGCTGATCCGGCCCGCGAGCGGCATCGCCAAGGACGCGCCGATCGCGGGGAAGGCGAGTGCGAGGCCCAGTTGGCCCGCGCTGACCCCCGCGTGGTCCTGGATCCACGGCACGCGGGTCGCGAACGAGCCGGTGACGGCGCCGTGCACCGCGAACACGGCCGCCACGGCGTACCGCGCCCGCCTCACCTCGCGCTGCTCGTAGACCACCACGCTCATTCTCCGCCTCCCTGAATTTCGGTGCGCCGCGAGGTCGGCGCTCCCGTCCGTCGCCCGTCGCTGCCTATGGGTTCTCCGGCGCTCCGGGTGCCGCCGGACCATCCAGGCTGCCGTTCTTCTCGTAGCCTGGCAGGACCCGGGGCTTCGGTCTTCCGGACGCCGACTCGCCCGAAGTCCCAGAGCCTTCGGGTCCTCGGGCTGTCGATTCCTCGGAGCTGTCGATTCCTCGGATTCCCCGGATTCCTTGAAGCCCTCGATCCTCGAAGTTCTCGCGCTTCCGGTTCCCCGATCGCCTTGGCCTACCCGGGCTCCGTCGCGCTGCGTAAACTATCAGGAACCCTGCCTGATAGATAGGGAGCGGTCGTCCGAGGGCCACCGGCCGTACGGCGCCGCAGATCTGGGAGGATCCCGGCATGCCCGCATCACCCAGCACCGCCCGAGCCATCAACGACCGGCTCGCCCTGCGGCTGCTGCAGCAGGAAGGGCCGCTGACGGCAGGGCAGTTGAAGCAGCTCACCGGTCTGTCCCGGCCCACGGTCGCCGACCTCGTGGAGCGCCTCACCGCCGCCGGGCTGATCGAGATCGCGGGGGAGTCGGGGGAGCAGCGGCGCGGGCCCAACGCCCGTCTCTACGGCATCGTGGCGGACCGTGCGCATCTCGCCGCGCTCGATGTGCGCACCGAGGGCGTCACGGTCGTCATCGCCGACCTGGTCGGTACGGAACTGGCGCGGGCGTCCGTCCCGATCGCGGACGACGCCGGCACGGGGCCCGCGGTGGAGCAGGCGGTCACCCTGGTGGAGCGTGCCGCGAAGGAGGCGGGCGCCGACCGGCTGCACACGGTGGTGATCGGCGCCCCCGGTCTGATCGACCCGGCCACGGGCGAACTCCGCGACTCCAGCGGCCTCCCCGAGTGGCACCGCCGCCTGGTCGCCGCCCTCGGTGAACGGCTTCCCGCCCGCGTCCTCGTCGAGAACGAGACCAACCTCGCCGCCCTCGCCGAACAGCGGGACGGCGCCGCCCGCGACCGCGACACCTTCGTCCTCCTCTGGCTCGGCCTCGGCACCGGCGCCGCCGTCGTCCTCGACGGCCACCTCCGCCGGGGCGCCTCCGGCGGCACGGGCGAGATCGGCTTCCTCCCGGTACCCGGCACGACCACCATCCCCTCGGCCACCGACTGCGAGGGCGGCTTCCACTCCCTGGGCGGCGCGGCGGCGGTGGCGGCACTGGCCACCGCACACGGCGTCAAGGCCGCGGCGGCGCCGAACGAGCCGTACGCGGCGACGTTGGTACGGGCGGCGGTCGCCGGACTCCCGGCGAGCGACACGGTCGCGTCGTCGATCACCCCTGGCCTTCCGGCGCGAGTACCCGGCCGTTCGGGGGAGGCGGGCGCGAGCGGTTCGGTGGTGGGGGCGACGAGTCTGGTGGTGGCGGCTCGGGGGCGTTCCGCGGGTACCGCGAGCCCGTCGGTCGGGGGCGAAGGACGTTCGGTCGGGCCTGCGGGGCCGGCGGTGGAGGCCGAGGGGTGGCCCGCTGGAACCGCGAGCCTGTCGGCGGAGAGCAGGGGCGGTCCAGCGGGTGCCGGGAACCCGTCTGTGGAGGCCGAACCCCCTTCGGGCGAGGCCACCACCTTCCCGTCCGACGACCTCCGCCGTCCGGCGGTCGCGCCGGTGGTTGGTGTGCCCCCCTCGTCCACGACGCAGGGCACCTCGGCGGACCAGGCACCCCCTTCGCCGCCCGGCCTCCGCCCCCCGGCGGCCCCCGACTCTTCGGCCGACCCCCGCGCCCGTTTTCTCGGCGCCCTCGCCGACCGCCTTGCTCTCGGCGTAGCCTCCGTCGTCGCTGTGCTCGACCCCGGGTGTGTGGTGCTCGGTGGTGAGGTCGGGCAGGCCGGTGGGCAGGAGCTTGCCGTCAGGGTGGGGGAGCGGCTGGCGGCCATGTCGCCGTTGCCGACCGAGGTGCGGCCCAGTGGCCTCGGCGGGGCCGCCGTGCTGCGCGGCGCGTTGCTTATGGCCCGGGAGGCGGCTCAGGACGAGTTGTTCGCACCGCCCGCGCGATAGCGGGCGGTGCGTCGGGCCGCGTGCTCCGAGTCCGGCCCTGCGGCACCTTTCACCGCCGGTCGCTCCGCCCGGTCGCGGCCCTGCCGACACGCCTCGGCCGATCGAGGTCACCCCTGCCGTTCCCCGACCCCGTCGTCGCCGCGACCGCCACCGCTGTCTTCAGCGGTGGCGCCGCCGCCCCCTTGGGTGGCGTCGCGTCCCTCTTTTCATCCCTTCCCCCGGCTCCCACCGAACCGGTCCGCCAAGTGCTCCCCGAACGTCCCCTTGCCCACGGCCCGCCCCGGCGTGAGATGGCCGCCGGCGCGAAAGGCCCGGTAGGCCTTGCCGAACAGCGGGACGTTCAGCAGGGGGCGGCGACGGCCGGTGGCCGCCAGGTAGGCGCGGGCCAGGTGGGGGAAGGTCAGGATCTCGGGGCCTCCCAGGTCGTCGACGCGTCCGGCGGGGGCGCCCACGGCCAGGGCCGCCAGGCGTTCGGCGACCTCGGCGACGGCGACGGGCTGGTCGCTCACCCCGGCGGGGAGCATCATGACCGGCGGCTTGGAAAGGCCCTGGAAGAGCATCACCAGCAGGTCATGGAACTGGGTCGCGCGCAGGGTCGTCCAGCCCAGCCCCGACCCCTCGACCAGCCGCTCGACGGCCAGCTTGGACCGGTAGTAGCCGAACGGCACCCGGTCCACGCCGACGATCGAGATGTAGACCAGGTGCCGCACCCCGGCCCGCCGCGCCGCCGCGATCAGGTTCTCCGCCGCCTTCTCGTCGCCCCCGCGCGGCGACGTCGCGCAGTGCACGATCGTGTCCACCCCCGCCACGGCCGCGTCCAGCCCGCTCCCGCCCGCGACGAGATCGACGGCGTACGGCTGCGCGTGCCGGCTGAGCACCCGCACCTCGTGCCCGTCCGCCCGCAGCCGCTCCGTGACGGGCCGGCCGAGGACACCCGTGCCGCCGGTCACCAGGATCGTGGTCATGCTGTCCATTCCCTTCGTACGCCGGACGCTCCAGGCTGGAAACGTCCTACGGCAGCTACGACGGGACAGCCCCCGCGGATGTGACCACCGAGGCGACTCGGTGGTCCCGAGGAGGGTCCCGGGGCGACTCGTCCCGGTGCGACGGAAGGCGACCCGATCGGGCGCGCGGTCATCCGCCAAGTCGGATCGCGCGATCACGTCCCGGTCGGCTGCCGTCCCACGAACTCCAGCTTGTCCGGGTTCACCACGACCCGCACGTCCGACACGGCACCGCCCCGGAGCGCGAAGGACTCGGTGCCCACAAGCGCGTCCCCGGCCCCGGTGAGCAGTGCGGGGAGCCGCTGACCTCGGCCACGGCGAAGTCCGAGCCGCCCGCCAATCGTTCCGCATGAGGGGGACCCGGCGACGGGGCAAGGGCCGTCGTCACCGCCGCCGGGCCGTTCGAGGCGGGTAACCGCGACCGCAGACTTTAAAAGGACTAGACCAAGCCGGTCAATGGGTCCAACCCCTTCGAGTGGAGTCGCGGTCGCGGAAGTTGACCCATGGTCAGTGATAGCCGAAATCCGTCGGCCCCCGCTGAGAAGTCCAGTGACACGGCCTGTGAGCCACCCCACAGTGCTCACCCGCATGGGTGTCGACCGGGCGTGGCACACTGGCCATGTACCAGAAGCAGCGCACTCCGGGGTCGGTGAAAGTCCGAACCGGCGGTTACAGTCCGCGACCCGGTCGCTTCCAGCGGCCGGTTGACCAGGTGAAATTCCTGGACCGACGGTTAAAGTCCGGATGGGAGGCAGTGCGCGGCGGGCGGGCATTCGTGCGCGCCGCCGTCTGTTTTTGGCTTGCCCCGCCAGGGGTGGGTCTTCTACGCGGCGTCGCTCCCTGTGCCGCTGTCCGCTCAAGTCTGTCTCTTCGACAGCCCCGGAGTCCGTGCCCATACGAGGCAGGGAGGACCCGGGAAGTGTTCACCGGAATCGTCGAAGAGCTGGGTGAGGTCACCGCCGTCGAGAAGCTCGGCGACTCCTCCCGCTTCCGTCTGCGCGGCCCCGTTGTCACACAGGGCGCGCGCCACGGCGACTCCATCGCCGTCAACGGCGTCTGTCTCACGGTCGTGGAGCACGAGGACGACTGGTTCACCGCCGACGTCATGGCGGAGAGCCTGGATCGCTCCAGCCTCGGCGCCCTCACCGCCGGCTCCCGCGTCAACCTCGAACGCCCCATGGCCGTCGGCGACCGCCTCGGCGGGCACATCGTGCAGGGGCACGTCGACGGCACGGGCGAAGTCATCGAGCGCAAGCCGTCCGAGAACTGGGAGATCGTCAGGATCTCGCTCCCGGCGGACCTCACGCGGTACGTCGTCGAGAAGGGCTCCATCACCGTCGACGGCATCAGCCTGACCGTCGTCGAGGCCGGCCCCGACTACTTCACCGTGAGCCTCATCCCGACCACCCTCGACCTGACCACGCTCGGCCGCAAGCAGCCCGGCGACCCGGTCAACCTCGAGGTCGACGTCATCGCCAAGTACGTCGAGCGGCTGCTGGGCGCACGGGGAGCGGACACCCAGGGGATCGGTATTCCGGGGGCGTCGCAGTGAACTCGCTGAACACCGTCGCCTTCACCGCCTTCGGCCAGCAGATCCTCTGGTCGGACATGATCGGCAACGTCCTCGGCCTGATCGCCCTCGCCCTCGGCGCGATCCGCTCCATCTGGAACTGGCCCGTGCAGTTTCTCTCCGGCCTCGTCCTCTTCGGCGCCTTCGCCGGCCACCTGACCGGCAGCGCAGGCAAGCAGGTCATCGTCATGGCCGTCGCCGGGTACGGCTGGTGGCAGTGGAACCGTACGAAGGGGCAGTCCGCGGACGGCGCCATCACCCCGCGCTTCGCCACCTGGCGCGAGCGCGGGTACCTCATCGCCGGTGCCGTGCTCGGCACCCTGGCCGTCGCCGGCCTCTTCACCGCGTTCCCCACCCTGTCCTGGGACCCCTGGCCGGACGCGTACATCTTCACCGGCACCATCGTCGCCATGTACGCCCAGGCGCGCGGCATGATCGAGTTCTGGTTCGCCTGGCTGCTCGTCGACCTGGTCGGCGTACCGCTCAACTTCGCCAACGGCTACGCCTTCTCCGGATTCGTCTACATCATCTACGGCGCGCTCGTCCTGTGGGGCATGCGCGACTGGTGGCTGCGCTCCCGCAAGCCCGCTCTGGAAGGAGCCCCGGCATGACCACGGCGCCGATCCTGTACAGCACCGCCGACATCGAGAACTTCGGACTCGACCCCGTCGAGCAGGCCATCGCCGACATCGCGGCGGGCCGCCCGGTCGTGGTCGTCGACGACGAGGACCGCGAGAACGAGGGCGACCTCGTCATCGCCGCCGAGAAGGCCACCCCCGAGATCATCGCCTTCATGATGAGCGAGTGCCGGGGCATGATCTGCGCCCCGATGGAGGGCGACGAACTGGACCGGCTCGAACTGCCGCAGATGGTGCAGCAGAACACCGAGTCCATGCGCACCGCCTTCACCGTCACGGTCGACGCGGCGCCGGGGCACGGCGTCACCACCGGCATCTCCGCCTCCGACCGCGCCACCACCCTCCAGCTCCTGGCGAGCGGCACGGCCGAGCCGGGCGACTTCGTCCGCCCCGGTCACATCTTCCCGCTGCGCGCACGAACCGGCGGAGTGCTCGTGCGCGACGGCCACACCGAGGCCGCCGTCGACCTCGCCCGCCTCGCGGGCCTGCGCCCGGCCGGCGCGATCGTCGAGATCGCCGGCGAGGACGGCCGCATGCTGCGCCTTCCCGAACTGATCCCGTTCGCCCGCAAGCACGGCCTGACGATCATCTCCATCGAGGACCTCATCGCCTACCGCCGCTCCGCCGAACCCACCGTCAAGCGCGAGGCGAAGACCCAACTCCCCACGTCCTTCGGTGACTTCACCGCGTACGGCTACCGCTCCACCGTCGACGGCGTCGAGCACGTCGCCCTCGTCCAGGGCGAGATCGGCGACGGCGAGGACGTCCTCGTCCGCGTCCACTCCGAATGCCTCACCGGCGACATCTTCCACTCGCTGCGCTGCGACTGCGGCCCCCAGCTGCAAACCTCCCTCGAACGCATCGCCACCGAGGGCCGGGGCGTAGTCGTCTACCTGCGCGGCCACGAGGGCCGCGGCATCGGACTGCTGTCCAAGCTGCGCGCGTACGAACTCCAGGAGCGCGGCCGCGACACCCTCGACGCCAACCTGGAACTGGGCCTGCCCGCCGACGCCCGGGACTACGGCGCCGGCGCGCAGATCCTCCAGGACCTGGGCGTCCGCAGCCTGCGCCTGATGACCAACAACCCCGAGAAGACCGAGGCCCTGGTCCGGCACGGCCTCGACGTCATCGACCGCGAACCGATGCCGGTCCGCGCGGGCGAGCACAACCTCCGCTACCTGCGCACCAAGCGCGACCGGATGGGCCACGACCTGCCCTGGCTGGACGCGACCACCGCGTCCACCTGCGGCAACCAGTAACACCAGCGGCAAGATCAGCGAGTAAGAGTTCCAGGAACCAAGGAGCAACGTGAGCGGCAAGGGCGCACCCGAACTGTCCGTACGCAACTGCGGCGACCTGCGCGTCGCGGTCATCGCGGCCCAGTGGCACGAGAAGGTGATGGACGGCCTCGTCGAAGGAGCCCTGCGCGCCCTGCGCGACCTGGGCATCGACGAGCCGACCCTCCTGCGGGTCCCCGGCAGCTGGGAACTCCCCGTCGTCGCCAAGGTCCTCGCGGGCCGCGGCTACGACGCGATCGTCGCCCTCGGCGTCGTCGTCCGCGGCGGCACCCCCCACTTCGAGTACGTGTGCCACGGTGTCACCCAGGGCCTCACCCAGGTCTCCGTCGACACCGGCGTCCCCATCGGCTTCGGCGTACTGACCTGCGACACCGAGGAACAGGCCCTGGACCGCGCGGGCATCGAGGGCTCGAACGAGGACAAGGGCCACGAGGCGGTGACGGCGGCCGTGGCGACCGCGGCCACCCTCCGCTCAGTATCTGAACCCTGGCGCTGAGACACGGGCGGTTGCGCGTAGGCTGAACCTCACCATGTCCAAGAAGACGTTCGAGGAGCTCTTCACCGAGCTCCAGCACAAGGCCGCCACCGGCGACCCCGCCACTTCCCGCACCGCAGAGCTGGTCGAGAAGGGCGTCCATGCCATCGGCAAGAAGGTCGTCGAAGAGGCCGCCGAGGTCTGGATGGCCGCCGAGTACGAGGGCAAGGAAGCGGCCGCCGAGGAGATCTCGCAGCTGCTTTACCACGTCCAGGTGATGATGGTCGCCCGCGGCATCACCCTGGACGACGTGTACGCCCATCTCTGAGCCATGACGCCGTGGGCCGCACGCCATTCCCTACGCAACTCCATCCGCACGAACACGAACGAAGGAAGCTCGCCTCATGCTGCGCATCGCCGTCCCCAACAAGGGTTCCCTGTCCGGACCTGCGGGGGAGATGCTGCATGAGGCCGGCTACCAGCAGCGCCGGGAGTCCAAGGAACTGCGGATCGTCGACCCGGTCAACGAGGTGGAGTTCTTCTACCTCCGCCCTCGCGACATCGCGATCTACGTCTCCTCCGGCCGCCTCGACATCGGCATCACCGGCCGCGACCTCCTGATCGACTCGGGCGCCAAGGCGGAGGAGATCCTGCCGCTCGGCTTCGCCCGCTCCACCTTCCAGTTCGCCGCCAAGCCCGGCACGGCGAACGGCGTCGCGGACCTGAAGGGCATGACGGTCGCCACCTCCTACGAGGGGATCGTCGCCAAGCACCTCGCCGACCACGGCACCGACGCCTCCGTCGTCCACCTCGACGGCGCCGTGGAGACCGCGATCGAGCTGGGTGTCGCCGAGGTCATCGCCGACGTCGTCGAGACCGGCACCTCCCTGCGGAACGCGGGCCTTGAGGTCTTCGGCGACCCGATCATGAAGTCCGAGGCCATCGTCATCCGCCGCGTCGGCGCCGACACGTCCTCGGAGAACGAGCCCAAGGTGCAGCAGTTCCTGCGCCGCCTCCAGGGCGTCCTCGTGGCCCGGACGTACGTGATGATGGACTACGACTGCCGCGTCGAGCAGCTGGAGAAGGCCGTCGCGCTCACGCCGGGCCTGGAGTCCCCGACCGTCTCGCCGCTGCACAACGAGGGCTGGGTCGCCGTGCGCGCCATGGTCCCGGCCAAGGAGGCCCAGCGGATCATGGACGACCTGTACGACATCGGTGCCCGGGCTATCCTGACCACCGCCATCCACGCCTGCCGCCTCTGACGGCCGGGGAGTCGTACGCCATGCCGGACCAGCTCTCTCTCCCCGCCCTGCCGGTCACTTTCCGGCCGGGCCGCACCCGGGCCGTGCTGCTGACCGCCGCGGGCGCGATCTTCGTGGTCATCACGGTGGTCGCACTGCTGCTGCCGACGCTCGGTCCGGGGGAGCGGCTCAGCTTCGTCTTCACGGCGGCCATGCTCGCCGGGGTGCTGGGCGTGCTCTCCCGGCCCCGGGTGGTCGCCGACGACTCCGGTGTGACCGTCGTCAACATCGCCGGGAGGCGGCACCTGGGCTGGGCGGAGATCGTGCAGGTGAACCTGCGGGTCGGCGACCCCTGGGTCTTCCTCGACCTCACCGACGGCACCAGCCTGCCCGCGCTCGGCATCCAGCCGGGCATCGCCAAGCAACGCGCCATCGAGGACGCCCGGACCCTCCGGGCGCTGGTGGAGGCCCGGTCGGTCTCCGAGCCCGAGCAGCCTCAGGGCTGACCCGGCTCCGCTTCCGGGCCGGCGGGGCTTCGCGCCGGGAACGGCCCCGAGCAAGATCAGGGCCGACTCAGGGCCGTCACCCCTGCCACACCGGCCCATGTCTTGATTAATCTGTTGGCGGAGGCGTTTTCTTCACGCCTCCGCTTCCGCCGCTCCACCCCCCGGGACGGCGGAGGCTCCCTGCTATTCGAGGAGTGACTCCCTCCAGCGATGGACGGATCGTCCTGTAGTATCTGCGCCGCCCCCTCCCGACCTATCGAGGCGGCGGCATGACCATCCCTCTGCTGCTCCTCGGAGCCGCGTTCCTGCTGATCCTCGCCAACGGCTTCTTCGTGGCGGCCGAGTTCGGCCTTGTGACGGTCGAGCGGCCGGAGGCCGAGAAGGCCGCGGCCGAAGGTGACCGCCGGGCCCACAAGGTGGTGGGCGCGCTCAAGGAGCTGTCGTTCCAGCTCTCCGGCACCCAGCTCGGCATCACCATCACCTCCCTCGTCGTCGGCATGCTCGCCGAACCGGCGCTCGCGGAGATCCTCCACGGCCCCTTCTCCGCCATCGGCATACCCGAAGGAGCCGTGTCCGGTGTCGCCGTGGTCGTCGGCATGCTGCTGGCCTCCGCCGTGCAGATGGTGATCGGCGAACTGGTGCCCAAGAACTGGGCTGTGTCGAAGCCGATGCAGGTCGCCCGCTTCGTCGCGGGCCCCCAGCATGTCTTCTCCCGCCTCTTCCGCCCGGTCATCGCAGCTCTCAACGCGGTCGCCAACCGCCTGGTCCGCGCCTTCGGCGTCGAGCCCACCGATGAGCTGGCCTCCGCCCGCACCCCCGGTGAACTTGTCTCCCTCGCCCGTCACTCGGCCCAGGCCGGCACCCTCGAACAGGACACGGCCGACCTCTTCGTCCGCACCCTCTCCCTGGGCGAGCTGACCGCGGAGAACGTGATGACGCCGCGTGTGAAGGTCAGCGCCCTGCAGTCGACGGCCACCGCCGAGGACGTGGTCAACCTGACCCGGGCCACCGGCCTGTCCCGCTTCCCCGTCTACCGGGAGCGGATCGACGAGATCGTCGGCATGGTCCACCTCAAGGACGCCCTGGCGATCCCGGCCCACGACCGGCTGCACACCCCGGTCGGCCGTATCGCCAAGGCCCCGCTGCTGGTCCCGGAGTCGCTGCCCGTGCAGCCGCTCCTGGCCCGGCTGCGCAGCGAGCAGCCCATCGCGGTCGTCGTCGACGAGTACGGCGGGACGGCCGGGGTGGTGACTCTGGAGGACATCGTCGAGGAACTGGTCGGCGAGGTCCGCGACGAGCACGACGGGCACGACCTGCCGGAACTCGCCGCCGCCCCGCCCGAGGACGGCCGCCCCGCCTGGGACGTCGACGGCAGCTGCCGGGTCGACGTGCTCCAGCGCATCGGCCTCGACGTTCCGGAGGGCCCGTACGAGACGGTCGCCGGCCTCGTCGCCGACCTCCTCGGCCGTATCCCCGCGCCGGGGGACAAGGCGGAACTGCCCGGCTGGAGGCTGGCGGTACGCCAGGTCGGGCACTACCGGGCTGAGCGCGTACGCCTCGTGCGGACCACTCCGGCCACGGACTCCCTCACCATGGTGGAGGCGGCCCGATGACCGTCCTCCAACTCCTGTTCGCCCTGCTTCTCGTACTCGCCAACGGCTTCTTCGTCGGCGCCGAGTTCGCCCTGGTCTCCGTCCGCCGCAGCCAGATCGAACCGCTGGGGACCGCGCGGGCCCGGCAGGTCCTCTACGGCCTGGAGAACCTGCCCCAGATGATGGCGGCGGCCCAGTTCGGCATCACCGTCTGCTCCCTGACGCTGGGCGCGGTGGCCGAGCCGACGGTGGCGAAGCTGCTGGAGCCGGTCTTCGAGGCGATCCATCTGCCGCACGGCGTGATCCACCCCCTGGGGTATGTGATCGCCCTCGCCCTCGTCGTCTTCCTGCACCTCGTCATCGGCGAGATGCTGCCGAAGAACCTGGCCATGGCGGCGCCGGAGAAGACCGCGCTGTGGCTGAGCCCGGCACTGGTGGCGTTCGCGAGGCTGTGCAAGCCCGTCACGATCGGCCTCGGTGCCTGTGCCCGCGTCATCCTGAAGCTCTTCCACGTCGAGCCCAAGGACGAGATCGAGGCGGTCTTCACCAGCGTCCAGCTGGTCCGGCTGGTCGAGGACTCCGGTCAGGCCGGGCTGCTCGACCCCGAGGAGCAGGAGCGCCTGGAGGACGCGCTGGAGCTGGGCTCCCGCCCGGTGACGGACGTCCTGCTGAAGCGCGACTCCCTGGTGACGGTGGTCCCCTCGGTGTCCCCCGCCCAGGTCGTGGCGCTGACCGCCCGCACGGGCTACTCCCGCTTCCCGGTGGTCGCGGAGAACGGCGCCTTCATGGGCCGCTACCTACACGTCAAGGACGTCCTCGACCTGGAGGACTCCGACCGTGCCGTCCCCCAGCAGATCTGGCGCCCCATGACCACCCTCCGCGCGGAACTGCCGCTGGACGACGCGCTGACGGTCATGCGCCGCGCGGCCACCCACCTGGCCCAGGTGGCGGACGCCTCCGGCAAGGTGCTGGGCCTGGTCGCCCTGGAGGACGTTCTGGAACTGCTGGTCGGCGAGGTGAGGGATCCGGCCCACCGTGAGCCGGCGCAGGTCCGCGTCACGGAACCGCGGGGCAGCGAAGCCCCGGAGGAGGCACTGGCGAGCTGATTTCGCCCCTGCCGCCCCTGCCGGTGGGTGGGGCTTCTCCGCAGTTCCCCGCGCCCCATTTTCAGGGGCGCGGGGAACTGCGCGAACGGGGTCCGGGGCGGAGCCCCGGGATGGGGGCACCTCCCGCTCGAGCGAAGCCGAGAGTGGGGGAGGGGCGGGTAGGGGCGGCGGGGGCGAGAAACTCACATCGCCGAGGGTTCCCCCGGCCCCCGCCCCGACAGCACCTCTCCGTACGCCTGCATCAGATCCGGCAGCCGCAGCGTCGACAGATCGTCCCGCGTCGGAATCGACGGATACCCCGACAGCCGCAGGTCCCGGTACGCGCAGCTCTTCTCGTACAGCGTCCGCAGGAACCGCCCGTTGCCGAGCTCGTCGATCCACCCCTGGTCGACGACGTGCCCGGAGATGGAGCGCAGCTCGTCCAGGGCCTCCTCGTCCCAGACGTCCCCGTTCTCGTCGGCGAGCACCTCGCCGATGGACGTCAGTTCCAGGGGCCGGTAGGAGGGGAAGTCGACGCGGGTCGTGAAGCGGGAGGAGAGGCCGGGGTTCGCTGCCAGCAGCCGGTCCATGCCCTCCGGATAGCCCGCGAGGATCACGACCAGATGATCCCGGTTGTCCTCGGCCCGCTTCAGCAGTACCTGCAACGCCTCGTCGCCGTACGCGTCGCCCTTCCCGTAGCCGGAGTTGGACAGGGAGTACGCCTCGTCGACGAACAGCACGCCACCGATCGCCGAGTCGATCAGCTCGTTGGCCTTCACCGCGGTCTGCCCGAGGTACTCGCCCACGAGGTCCGCGCGCTGCGCCTCGACGAGATGATCGCCGCCCAGCAGCCCGAGCGCGTAGAAGACCCGGCCCAGTATTCGCGCCACGGTCGTCTTCCCGGTCCCGGAGGGCCCGGAGAAGACGAAGTGCCGCTTCGGCGGCTGGACCGGCAACCCCTGCCCGGCCCGCAGCCGCGCCATGTTCAGCTGCGCGGACAACGCCTTGACCTGCCGCTTCACCGGCTCAAGCCCGACCATCCGCTCCAGCTCCGCGAGCGCCTCCTCCAGCAGCTCCGGATCCGTCGGCCCGGCCGGCAGGGACAGCGGCTCCACCGGCACCACGGACTTCTCCCGTACGAAGGTGTCGCCGGCCTCGGGCGGCAGCCCACCCGGCGGCGGAAGTCCGGGATCGGAGACCTTCACATCCCGTCCCTCGGGGTCGAAGAACGGCTCCACCCCGTCGCTGTCGAGGACGTCCTGTCCGATCCCGGCGAGCGCGATCGCCGCGAAGTCGCTCGCGTCGTCGTCGTACCCGTCCCCCACGGCGATCGCCGCGAGCCGCGCGGAGGTGTCCATGAAGGCGGGGTCGACGCGGTGCACGGCCCGGTACAGCGGCAGCGCGGCGGCGCTGCGCCCCGTGCCCTCGTGGGCGCGCGCCAGCCAGTACCGCAGCTCCTTGCGCTGCGGCTGCTCGCTGCGACATCGCATCAGCGCGGCGGAGAGCAGCGGCTCGGCCTGCCCGTACGTCTCCAGCCGGACCCGGGCCATCCCGCCGAACAGGCCCGCCTCGATCCCCAGCAGGGGATCGTCGAGCAGCGGATCGGTGTGCCGGACCAGCTGCTCCCAGTCCTTGACGAGGTAGGCGCGGCAGGCGTGCAGGAAGCGCACCTGGTGGTCCGCGTCGACCGGCGGGAGTCCCGCGAGCGCCCGGTCCAGCTCGGGCACATGGCGCCCGTCCAGCCAGTGCGAGGCGTGCGCCAGGAGCAGATCACGCGGGCTCTCCAGTACCGGCTGCACCCACCAGCCCAGCCAGTACCAGGAGTTGAGGGTGCGCCGGTGCCGGGTGCGCTGCTCCCCGAAGCGCTCCCGGTGCCGGAACATCCGCAGCAGCGCGGTCGTCGTGTCCACCCGCAGTGCGTGCAGCCCGAGCCAGCCGTCGGCCATCCCGGGATCCATGCGCACCGCGGAGCGGAACTCCTCCTCCGCCTGCGGATAGGCGCCCATCGTGTAGGCGTCCACGCCTCGCAGCCAGGCGAGGTCGGCCGGCGCCTCGGGGCCCCGCGAGCCGAAGTCCATCACGTCCCCCACAAACCGTGCCCCCGTTGGAAACCGAACGGGCCGGTGCCCGTCGGCAGCCTTCGTCGAACCGCTGTGCCGCGGACGGGAGTTGCGTTGCCGCAGCCGTCCGAAGGTTGCACCCTGCGCATCGTACCTGCGGGTCGGTCGCCCTTCGAAGGGTGCCGCAGCCCTCGTCTTACGAGGTGGGAGCGGACGGGGCCCGTCGCGGACGGTGACCGAGGGTGAAGGAAACGTGCCTCAGGAGTTCCGGAAAGCCGGAAGAGGGCAGAACGAAGCCCCCGATCACGGGGGAACAACCGGGGGCTTCGCGTCTCTGGGCGGTGACGAATGACCGCACATTCAGAACGTAAGACCAGTACGGCCCCCCGGTCAAGCCGAGTTGGGGCAGTCGGCGAACTTCTCGGACAGCCGTCTTCACGAGTTCAGCACATTGCGGATGGTCCGTCACTCTGAGTGAGAGGAGGCCTCTATTCAGGAGTTGTCGCAGGTCCCGGGGACACCTCGTACCCCGTGTTTCCCGGCCGAATCAGCAGATCGGCGAACGGCCGAGAAGGATCCTCGGCGAAATGCCGACGCTCCGCCCGGACCCAGCCGGCCCAGAACTCACTCTGTTCCGCCCCGTCCCGCGCCCGCCCACGCGCCCAGGCCTCCTCCTCCGGAAACTCCATCCACACCAGCCGCGCCAGAGACGGACGCAGCGCGCGCCGTCCCGCGCCCACCCCCTCGACGACGATCACGGGCGCGGACGGCAGGACGCGCGCCGGTCCGAAACTGCGCTCACACCAGTCGTACGGGGCGTAGCGCGCGCTCCGGCCGTGCCGCAGCGGCCCGATCACCTGGTCCAGCAGGCGTCCGGTCCACGCGAACAGTTCCTCGTGCGTGGCGATGTCGTCGAGGTGGAGCACCGGGGCGCCGCCGAGCGCGTCGGCCAGCCGCCCGGCGAAGGTGCTCTTTCCGGAGCCGGCGTGCCCGTCGACGCCCACCAGCCGGACCGGCCCGCAGGAGGGCGGCAGCCGCCGCAGCCTGTCGGCCAGAGCGACGACGGCGGGATCCGTGGGGGCGGGGGAGGCGTGCATACGTGGATTGAACACCGTGGCGCGGTGCCCCCGGGCCTGCCAGTGGTGTCGACCAATATTGGCGGGCGTGGCGAGACACGAGGTGCTGGCAGAAGCCCTTCCCCGGCGTCCATAGTGGGCGAACAGCCGTGCGTCTGAACCGTTCCGTCCGGATCACTGGGGGTCTCCCACAGATGACGAGCCTTTCCGAGCCGTCCCGCAGGACCGTCCTGACCGCAGCCGTCGCCACCGCCGCCGCTGCGGCCGGAGGACCGGCGGGTCAGGCGGTCGCCGACACCACGAGCGGCCGGGGCGCAGCCCCCGCCCACCTCGCGCAGGTACCGGAACGCCTCGCGGATTACCACGCCTGGACCACGTACACCGACTGGCGTGCCGGCAGCGCCGAGGGCACCCGGGCGAAGGCGGGGGAGCGGCCGGGACTGGTGATCGACGCGCCGCTCGGCACCACCGACTACACCGACCCGCACACCGGGCGGACGGCCGCCTGGGAGTACGCGACCTGGACCTCCCCGGTGCACCCGCTCACCGTGCCCGCCACCGAGGTCGTCGCCTCCTGGAACGCGCACACTCCGGCCGGTACCTGGGTCCAGATCGAGCTCAGGGGCACGTACTCCGACGGCACGGACACTCCCTGGTACGTGCTGGGCCGGTGGGCGGCCGGCGACCAGGACATCAGACGGACCTCCGTCGACGGCCAGAAGGACGGCAGGAGCAGTGTCTGGACCGACACCTTCGCGATCGACGACCCGGCCACGGGACTGCGTCTCGCCTCGTACCGGCTGCGCCTGACCCTGTACCGCACGCCCGGCACCCGGCTCACCCCCACGGTGTGGCGGCTCGGCGCGATGGGCTCCGACGTGCCCGACCGCTTCACCGTCCCGGCCTCCGCTCCCGGGCTCGCGCGGGAGCTGAACGTCCCGCGCTACTCCCAGGAGACCCACAAGGGTCAGTACCCCGAGTACGACAACGGGGGCGAGGCCTGGTGCAGCCCCACCTCCTCGCAGATGATCATAGAGTTCTGGGGCCGGAAGCCCAGCGCCGCGGACCTGGCGTGGGTCGACCCGGCGTACGCGGACCCGCAGGTGTGCCACGCGGCGCGGTTCACCTTCGACTACCAGTACGAGGGCTGCGGCAACTGGCCCTTCAACGCCGCGTACGCGGCCACCTACGAGGACCTGCAGGGCGTGGTGACCCGGCTGGGCTCGCTCACCGAGCTGGAGACGCTGATCGCGGCGGGTATTCCGGCGATCACCTCCCAGTCGTTCCTCGCGGCGGAACTGACGGGCGCGGGCTACGGCACGGCCGGGCATCTCATGACGGTGATCGGCTTCACCGCCGACGGCGACGTCGTCGCCAACGACCCGAACTCGCCCACCAACGAGGCGGTGCGCCGGATCTACCGGCGGCGCGAGTGGGAGAACATCTGGCTGCGTACCAAGCGGTACAGCGCCGCCGGCAAGGTCGTCTCCGGCACCGGAGGCATCTGCTACCTGTACTTCCCCGCGCGGCCCACAACCCGCCAGCGCGCGGCGCTCACGGCGGTGGGCGTCTGCTGAGGCGGTGCGCCGAGTCGGAGGGGCCCCCGGGAGACCGGGGGCCCCTCCGACGTGTGACCAAGGTCTCGGCCGCGAACCGCCCACGCGGTGGCAAGGTGGACGGAACGGTGGGGGAGCCCACCGCACGCCGATCACACCAGCGAGCTGCCATGACCGCGACCTCCGCCACCGCCAACCGTGTCCAGAGCCGTACGGGCGGCCCCAAGGACGACGGCCCGAAGATCGTCGAGCACATCATGGGCTGGACCCTGGTGGTGGTCGTCGCGATGCTGGTGACGCAGTTGGGTCTGCTGTGACCTGATCCGCCGCTCGATTCTGTCGATCAGAGTCGAACAAGCAGGTGGTAAGGGTCTGCCATACTGCGGTTGTTCCGCTGGCAGTTGGAGACCAGGACCGAAATTGAATAGTAGTCAACAGCGTGGTGTCGAACCGCCGCGGGCCCGCGGGACCGACCGTTCGCTGGCGCGCCGCGCCGAACTCATCTCCATCGGGCGCAAGTTGTTCGCCGACACGTCGTACGACACGCTGTCGATGGACGACATCGCGCGGCAGGCGCACGTGGCCAAGGGACTGATCTACTACTACTTCAAGTCCAAGCGCGGCTACTACCTCGCGATCGTCGAGGACTCGGTCGCCGATCTGATCACCTTCGCGGCGAGCGGCCTCCAACTGCCGCCCGTGGAGCGGGTGCACCGGACCATGGAAAGCTATCTGCGCTACGCGGAGGACAACCAGGCCGCGTATCGCACGATCGTCACCGGCGGCGTCGGCTTCGACGCCCAGGTGCACGCCATCCGGGACGGCGTCCGCGAGGCCATCGTCGCCACCATCGCCGAGGGCGCGTACGGCAGGAGCGACATCGAACCGGTGGCCCGCATGGGCCTGTTCGGCTGGGTGTGCGCGGTCGAGGGCGCCACCCTCGACTGGATCGGCCGCCCGGAGCTGCCCCGCGACACCATGCGCGATCTGTTCGTCAAGATGCTGGGCGGCTCGCTGCGGGCCATCGAGGAGCTGGCCCCGGCCTACCTCGCACCGGAACCCGCCCGCCGCGACACCTGAGCGGCGCCGGAGCCGGCGACACCCGGCGAACGCACTCGGGGTGGGGGTCCGGTGAGCGACTCCCACCCCAAGCCCCCGTAGCGGCGGCTACTTGATCGCCTTGATCAGCTCACCGTTCGCCGTGTCCCCGCTGAGCTCCCAGAAGAACGTGCCGCCCAGACCCTGTGCGTTCTTGTAGGCCATCTTTCCCTTGATGGTCTGCGGGGTGTCGTAACTCCACCAGTCGTCACCGCACTTGGCGTACGCGGTGCCGCCGACGATTCCGTTGGCCGGGCACGTCGCCTTCAGGACCTTGTAGTCCTCGTAGCCCGCCTCGTACGTCCCCGCCGCCGGACCGGTCGCGGTGCCGCCGGGCGCCGACCGGGTCACACCGGTCCAGCCGCGTCCGTAGAAGCCGATGCCGAGCAGCAGCTTGGACGGCGGGACGCCGAGGCTCCTCAGCTTCTTGATGGTGGCAGCGGTGTTGAACGCCTTGTCGGCGATGCCGGGGTACGGGTACAGCGGGGAGTGCGGGGCGGTGGTCGCGTCCCACGAGCCGAAGTAGTCGTACGTCATCGGGTTGTACCAGTCGACGTACTTCGCGGCGCCCGCGTAGTCCGCCGCGTCGATCTTTCCGCCGCTCCTGGCGTCGGCAGTGATCGCCGCGGTGACCAGCTCCTTCTTGCCGAATCGTTTACGCAGTGCCGCCATCACGTCCTCGAAGGCTTCGCTGCCACTTGTGTCGCAGGTGAGGCCGCAGGCGTTCGGGTACTCCCAGTCGATGTCGATGCCGTCGAAGACGTCCCTCCACCTGGAGTTCTCGACGAGGTCGTAGCAGGAGTTCGCGAAGGCCTCGGGGTCCTTCGCCGCCTCGCCGAAGCCGCCGGACCAGGTCCAGCCGCCGAAGGACCAGATGATCTTGAGGTTCGGGTGCAGCTTCTTCAGCTTGCGCAGCTGGTTGAAGCTGCCGCTCAGCGGCTGGTCCGCGGTGTCGGCGACACCGTCCACGGACTCCTCGGCCGTGAAGGGCTTGTCGGTGTCCGCCCAGGGGTCGCCGATCGCGCACTTGCCGTCGACGACGTTGCCGAACGCGTAGTTGATGTGCGTGAGCTTCTTCGCCGAGCCGGACGTCTCGATGTTCTTGACGTAGTACTGGCGGCCGTAGATGCCCCAGTCGATGAAGTAGCCGACGACCTTCGAGTGGGGCGCGCCGGGCGCGTGCGGCCGGGTGCCGGACTTCGCGGCGGTGGCGGTCGCGGTTCCCGCTCCGGCGAGGAGCCCGGCGCCGAGGGCGGCGCAACACGTGGCGGCGACAAGCGTTCTGACGGGGACGCGGGAGCTGTGCGGTCTGAGCATCGTGACTCCGGGGGAGGGGAGCATGGCGGGGAGGATGGGTGCTGCCTGGACCTGCTGTGCCGATGGCATGAACACGGTGGCGCGTTGTGGGGGAGACCGTAGTGGACTAGACCACTGGGGTCAATGGTTCGGACCAATCGCGGCGGGGTGCGGGCGGGCCGTCCAATGTGTCCCAATGAACGCTCGTTAACTGGTGACTCGCTGCTCCGGATCGGGCATACTCCAAGCGCCACCGCCGCTGATCAGCGGCTTCCGTGATCCGGAGGAGGACCATCGGCTGTGGCACGTGAGACCCGGTGGCGCCACTTCATCCCCTGTGCGTGTCCGCCGTAGTGCCCGACAGGGAGGAGAGCGTCGCCATGTCCGACCGCGCCCCGCAGCCGGTGGATCGTCAACTGCCCACGGAAGAGGCCCGGGATCTGATCTCGCTCGTCCGGGAGATCGCGCAGCGGGAGATCGCCCCGCACGCGGCCGAGGAGGAGGACGCCGGCCGCTTCCCGCGCGAACTCTTCGGCCTGCTCTCGGAGTCGGGACTGCTCGGCCTGCCGTACGACTCGGAACACGGCGGCGGTGACCAGCCGTACGAGGTCTATCTCCAGGTCCTGGAAGAGCTCGCCATGGCCCGCCTCACCGTGGGCCTCGGTGTGAGTGTCCACACCCTCGCGTGCCACGCCCTCGCCAACTACGGCACCAAGGAGCAGCAGGCCGAGCATCTGCCGGCGATGCTCGGCGGCCGTCTGCTCGGCGCGTACTGCCTCTCCGAGCCCGCGTCCGGATCGGACGCCGCGTCGCTGCGGACGAAGGCCGTGCGGGAGGGCGGGGGCCCCTCCCGCACGGGCGGAGCCGAGAGCGGGGGAGACTGGGTGATCACCGGCACCAAGGCCTGGATCACCCACGGCGGCATCGCCGACTTCTACACGGTCATGGCCCGCACGGGCGGCGAGGGCTCCCGGGGCATCACTGCCTTCCTGGTGCCCGGCGACGCCGAGGGGCTGAGCGCCGCGGCGCCCGAGAAGAAGATGGGCATGAAGGGCTCACCCACCGCGCAGCTCCACTACGACGGGGTGCGCGTCGCCGACAGCCGGCGCCTCGGCGAGGAGGGCCAGGGCTTCGCGATCGCCCTGTCCGCGCTCGACTCCGGGCGGCTCGGCATCGCGGCCTGCGCGATCGGCGTGGCCCAGGCGGCGCTGGACGAGGCGGTCGAATACGCCACCGGACGGCGGCAGTTCGGGCGGCCGATCGCCGACTTCCAGGGGCTGCGCTTCATGCTCGCGGACATGGCGACGCAGATAGAGGCGGGCCGGGCGCTCTATCTCTCCGCCGCCCGGCTGCGCGACGCGGGCCGGCCCTTCTCCAAGCAGGCGGCCATGGCGAAGCTGCTGTGCACCGATGCGGCGATGAAGGTCACCACCGACGCCGTGCAGATCCTCGGCGGATACGGCTACACGGCGGACTTCCCCGCCGAGCGGTACATGCGCGAGGCCAAGGTGCTCCAGATCGTCGAGGGCACCAATCAGATCCAGCGCATGGTCATCGCCCGTCACCTCGCGGGGCCCGAGTCACGCTGAACGAGCCGCGGAAGAAGTCGGGCACGGCGAAGGGATCCCTGGTGGTGTCGAACTGGTCGAGGCCGCTCGGCGGCGTCGCCAGTCGCACCCACTCCGGATCGTGACGCCCCGGCAGGGTGCGACCTCGGTCGGCCCAAGTCCGCAGCAGGGCCCGGTAGATCGGCGGGTCCTGCGGCTGGGCCGGCCCCTGAGGAAGCGATTCTGCCGAAGCCGGCACGAAAATGTGACGCCGACGCCCGGGCACCGAAAATGTTGGGGTCATACCGGGCCAACGCGCGTGCGGGTGGGCCGGTCACCACTCCCGGGAATCGTGCCTGAGTTCGCGACGCGACCGAACGGGGCAGGACGACGGGTCCTGCCCGCCGGGCACGCGGACGGCTCGCGCCGGACAGGCCCTGGAATCAGGCTGCTTGGCTCCGCATCACCGGCACAGGCATCGGGCGCGAGCCCGGGCCGCCGACGTGCGAGAAAGGCTGTGTGCGCCAGTCGAGGCCCTGGGGGAGCGTCAATAGAAGGGCGGTCTCCTGCACCTGCGGCTCGACGGACTCGTCCGCGGGCCGGGCGTCGCCGGCCGAACGGCCCGTGCCGGCGCAGACCGTGAGCCCGAACGGGTTCCACGGCGACACGACCAGCGCGTGCTCGGGCAGGTTGTCCTCGTCGGACAGCAGGGCGATGGGCTGGGCGCAGTCCGGGCAGAACACCCGGTACATGTCGAAGGTGTCGTACGCGTCGAACTCGTCGTCCGGT
Organism: Streptomyces sp. NBC_01314; assembly: GCF_041435215.1. Lineage (NCBI taxonomy): Bacteria > Bacillati > Actinomycetota > Actinomycetes > Kitasatosporales > Streptomycetaceae > Streptomyces > Streptomyces sp. NBC_01314. Next base: position 9,243,473 of record NZ_CP108394.1, read on the forward strand.
TCGACGCCCTCCGGCTCAAGATCGACGACCGCCTGGAGTCGCTTGGGTGCGGTACGACCAGGGCGCTTAAGACTCTGCATGGAATTCTCCCCCTCGGGCTGGGTCGTGAAGGCGCTGCGGCCTCCGACCACAGCAAGCACTTCCCGCCCCGTCCCGACGGTAATCGCGAGATCATCACAGAGCCTGTTCGGGTGCTGTGGTCTTCGTCACATGCCGCCCGCAGATGCCCGGCGCGGCGACGCTGTCACCCGTATGGCGTACAGACGGCCCTCGGTCACATCACGAACCGGGCATGACCAGCGCCGCTCGGGTACCGGAGGCGATCAACCGCCCTGTAGGTTCTTGCGCCATGGAGGAGCTGGACCGACAGATCGTGCAGCTGCTCGTCGCGGACGGGCGGATGAGCTACACCGACCTGGGCAAGGCCACGGGCCTGTCCACGTCGGCGGTGCATCAGCGTGTGCGCCGACTTGAGCAGCGTGGCGTCATCCGGGGCTATGCCGCGGTCGTCGACCCGGAGGCCGTCGGGCTGCCCATGACCGCGTTCATCTCGGTCAAACCCTTCGACCCCAGCGCCCCCGACGACATCGCCGAACGCCTTGCCGGCGTCCCGGAGATCGAGGCCTGCCACAGCGTGGCCGGCGAGGAGAACTACATCCTCAAGGTTCGCGTGGCGACCCCGCACGAACTGGAGGAACTCCTGGCCCGACTCCGGTCCCTGGCGGGGGTGTCGACGCGCACGACGGTGGTCCTGTCCACGCCGTACGAGGCGAGGCCGCCGAGAATCTGACCGGTACGGTCGGCCGCCGGCACGCCGCGTACAGGGGGCGCGGAGTCGTTCGTGCGCGCCCTACGCGCCGGCGTCGGCCGATCGACCGCATTCCGGTCCGCCGGCCACGGCTGTGGACAGTCGTTGTTGCGCAGGGCGGAACGGGCGGGTGTGGCCGACAGCGCCGGGTGTCTTGGAAGCGCGGCCCAGGTGCGGCGCACCGCCCGGTACACGCGAAACTGTCCCCATGAGTGATCGCACCGCCCCGTCGAAAACCGTGTTGCTCCGCGGTGGAGAAGTCCACAGCCCCGCCGACCCGTTCGCCACCGCGATGGTCGTGGAACACGGCCAGATCGCCTGGGTCGGCTCCGAGGGCGCCGCCGACGCCTTCGGTGCCGGCGTCGACGAGGTGATCGACCTCGAAGGCGCCCTGGTCACCCCTGCGTTCACCGACGCCCACGTGCACACCACGGCCACCGGCCTCGCACTCACCGGCCTCGACCTCTCCGCCGCCCCCACCCTGGACGCCGCCCTCGTTCTCGTACGGGAATTCGCGGCAGCCCGCCCGGCCGACCGCGTCCTCCTCGGCCACGGCTGGGACGCCGCCCGCTGGCCCGGCGGCCGCCCACCGACCCGCGCCGAACTCGACGAGGCCACCGGTGGCCGCCCGCTCTACCTGAGCCGGATCGACGTCCACTCGGCGGTCGTCAGCACGGCCCTGCTCGACCTGGTCCCGGGCGCCGCCGCCTTCGAGGACGGCCCCCTCACCAGGGACGCGCACCACGCCGTACGTGCCACCGCCCTCGGTGCCGTCACCGCCGCCCAGCGCACCGAGGCCCAGCGGGCCGCCCTCGCCCACGCCGTGTCGCTCGGCATCGGCTCGGTCCACGAGTGCGGGGGCCCCGAGATCTCCTCCGAGGACGATTTCACGGGGTTGCTGCGGCTCGCCGCCGAGGAGCCCGGCCCGCGCGTGGTCGGCTACTGGGCGGAGCGCGACGTCGAGAGGGCGCGTGCCCTCGGGGCCCTCGGAGCTGCTGGCGACCTCTTCGTCGACGGAGCCCTCGGCTCGCACACCGCCTGTCTGCACGAGCCGTACGCCGACGCCGCGCACACCGGCACGGCGTACCTGGACGCGGCGGCCGTCGCCGCCCATGTGGTCGCCTGCACCGAGGCGGGCCTTCAGGCGGGCTTCCACGCCATCGGGGACGCCGCGGTGAGCTCCGTCGTCGAGGGAGTGCGCGCGGCCGCCGAGAAGGTCGGCCTGCCCCGAGTGAGGGCCGCCCGGCACCGCGTCGAGCACGCCGAGATGCTCACCCCCGAGACCGTCGCCGCCTTCGCCGAACTCGGCCTCACCGCCTCCGTCCAGCCCGCCTTCGACGCGCTGTGGGGCGGTGAGGAGGGCATGTACGCCCAGCGGCTGGGCGTGCAGCGCGCCCGCGCCCTCAACCCGTTCGCGGCCCTGCTGCGCGCCGGCGTGCCCCTGGCCTTCGGCTCCGACAGCCCGGTCACTCCCCTCGATCCGTGGGGCACCGTTCGCGCGGCGGCCTTCCACCGCACGCCGGAGCACCGGGTGTCCGTGCGCGCCGCGTTCACGGCGCACACGCGGGGCGGCTGGCGGGCGATCGGACGGGACGACGCGGGCGTCCTCGTACCGGGCGCGCCCGCGGACTACGCCGTGTGGCGTACCGGCGAACTCGTCGTCCAGGCCCCCGACGACCGCGTCGCCCGCTGGTCCACCGACCCCCGTTCCGGCACCCCCGGTCTGCCCGACCTGAGCCCCGGTGCCGACCTGCCCGTCTGTCTGCGGACCGTGGTGGCCGGGCGAACGGTTTTCGTACGGCCGGGTGAGTGATCTCCCACCCGGGCGCGGAGCCGAACACGGCTCCACGGCGCGCCGCGCGACCTGTGGCTCCTCCCCTCCGACCAGGCCTTTGTTGGTAACGCCGCAGGTCAGGAGGCAGTTGACAGTTGGCCGCAGGAGGCGGGTAGGTTCTGCCGGGTCCACCACCGGACGTCCGACCGGGAACTTCCGCGCGGTCGTCGGAGCGCCACTGGGTCAGGGATGGTATGCCGCACCGGCGCACCGCCACTGGGAGCCAGGCACAGGTTCGCGCTCCGGCGAGGGAACGTTCTGGCCCGGTCGGGTAGGTGTGACCCGGGTGGGGCCCGGACGCTCAGTAGACAACGGCTTTCGGTCGACCCGCAGCCAGCGGGCCCCAGGTCGGCCCGAAGGGCGTCGGGCCCCCATCCGCAGTGGACGGCATCCGTACCCCGTCCCGTCCCGCGTGGCCACGAGATGTGTTCTGCGGCGTCATGTGTCCTGCGGCAGTGCACAGGCTGCTCAGAGCGCGCTTCCGCACGCCTCCTGTCGAATCGACACCTCTCTGGACACCGGCCGACACTCCATCGCAGGCCGTGGCCACTATGGTGGTTCCTTGCGCACGGAGGACTTGAAGGGGCAGCAGTGAACGACGGCGACGGGACCCTCGCGGCGAAAGGCCAGGAGAGGCGGTTCGGCCCGCTCGGCACGGCCTTGGTGATCATCCCGACCTACAACGAGGCGGAGAACATCAAAGGGATCGTCGGCCGGGTGCGGAAGGCCGTTCCCGACGCGCACGTCCTGGTGGCCGACGACAACAGCCCCGACGGCACCGGCAAGCTCGCCGACGAGCTGGCCGCCAAGGACGACCGCGTCCAGGTGCTGCACCGCAAGGGCAAGGAAGGGCTGGGCGCCGCCTATCTGGCGGGTTTCCGCTGGGGCATGGAGCACGGCTACGGCGTCCTCATCGAGATGGACGCCGACGGCTCCCACCAGCCCGAGGAACTGCCCCGGCTGCTGACCGCGCTCAAGGGCGCCGACCTCGTCCTCGGCTCCCGCTGGGTGCCGGGCGGACGCGTGGTGAACTGGCCCAGGTCCCGCGAGTTCATCTCCCGCGGCGGCAGCCTCTACTCCCGTGTCCTGCTCGACGTCCCCGTCCGTGACGTCACCGGCGGTTACCGGGCCTTCCGCAGCGAGACCCTCGAAGGGCTCGGCCTCGACGAGGTCGCCTCCCAGGGCTACTGCTTCCAGGTCGACCTCGCCCGTCGCGCGGTCAAGGCGGGCTACCACGTCGTCGAGGTGCCCATCACCTTCGTCGAGCGCGAGCTGGGCGACTCCAAGATGAGCCGGGACATCCTCATCGAGGCGCTGTGGCGGGTCACGGCGTGGGGTGTGCGGGAGCGGGTCGGCAAGGTGCTGAGGCGGGACGACAGAGGATCCGCGGAAGGCAAACAGGGCTGAGACGTAGGGGCGTTCCGGCGGGCCCTGTGGGCTCTGTGGGCCCGTGGTGTGCCAACAGCCGTGCCTGATCATCCCCTTATCCCGTGCTGAGCCGGGGCCAGGCACACTGGGAGCATGACGACTGGCGCTCCGACCCCGACGTATCCCGCCCGGCCTCGGCGCTCCCGGCTGCGCACGTTTCTGCCGTTGGGTGTCGCCGCGTGGCTGGTGCTGGAGATCTGGCTGCTCACGGTGGTCGCGGGCGCGGCCGGTGGCTTCACGGTCTTCGTGCTTCTCGTCGCCGGATTCCTTGTCGGCTCCGCGGTGGTCAAGCGGGCCGGGCGGCGGGCGTTCCGGGTGCTGAGCGAGACGCTGCAACAGCAACAGCAACAGCAGCAGGACGGTGCGGGTGCGCCCGGCGCCGGGCGCGAATCGGGCAAGAGCGAGGGCAACGGGTTCCTGATGCTGGGTGGCCTGCTGCTGATGCTGCCGGGGTTGGTCTCCGACGCGGCGGGGCTGGTGCTGCTGATTCCGCCGGTGCAGAAGGCATTGGGGCGTTATACGGAGCGGGCCTTCGAGCGGAAGATCCGGGAGGCGGGTTCCGGGTCCCTCGGGGATGCCTTTCAGCAGGCCCGTATGCACCGGCCCGACGGCAAGGTGGTGCAGGGGGAAGTGATTCGGGACGATGAGCCTTCCGGGGGTGCGCCGTCCCAGGGGCCGCGCCCGCCGCTGAGCCGCTGAGCCGTTTTCTCGCCCCGCCGCGCCTGCCCGTCCCGCCTCCGGGGGCTGCCGCCCCTTCGGCCCTGCTTGGGCGGGCTCCTCTTCGGCCGCGGCCGAGTGGGGGTTCTCGCGCAGTTTCCCGCGCCTTCGGAGGGCGCGCAGGGCGCGAAAAAGACCGCGGGCGCCGTACAGGTTCGTACGGCGCCCGCGGTCATCTGTTGCGCTGTGTTGTCCGCCCGGCCCCCGGAGGGGCTACGCGGACTTGCGGCTGTCTCGCGGATGTACCGCGATGTTCATCGCGCCGGAGCGGAGAACCGCAAGACGCTCCTCAAGGACCTCTTCGAGTTCCTCACGGGTGCGCCGCTCCATCAGCATGTCCCAATGCGTACGCGCGGGCTTGGCCTTCTTTTCCTCAGGGCCGTCGCCGTCCACGAGGAGTGCTTGGGCCCCGCAGACCTTGCACTCCCACTCCGGCGGAATCTCCGCCTCGACCGAGAAGGGCATCTCAAAGCGGTGCCCCTTCTCGCATGCGTACTCCACGGCCTGGCGCGGAGCCAAGTCGATGCCGCGGTCCGTCTCGTAGCTGGTCACCACGAGGCGCGTGCCGCGAAGAGCTCGCTCACTCATGAATCGTGCCTCCCGGGCTTGTCGCCCACAGGACAGGTGTCGCTGTCGTCGTCATCCGGTCAACGTCCGGTCGGCGGTAAAGATTCCCGTTGCGTATCCCGTTCCGGGTCACGCGTCGCCGTCGTAGCCGCCCTTGTTGTACCCACCCGCGCCCGGTTTGTCACATCTGACAGCAGATGTCACGCAGCGTTTCGGCATCATTGACGCGCAGTAACGGTACGCCTGGCAGGCCAAACGCGTACACTACAGCCCTTTCGCTCCTGGCGCTAAATCCTGTCCGGTACGGGGTTGCCCGCGTCGCTGATCGCCCGGCGCACGGGAACCCTCGCGAGCAGGGCGAATCCCAGGACGAAGAAGGCCACCAGGGAGATGATCGCGTCCCGATAACTTCCGGTCAGCTGGTACGTCACACCGAACAGCAGCGGGCCCAGCCAGCTCATGCCGCGGTCGCTCATCTCGTACGCGGAGAAGTACTCGGCCTCCTTGCCGGGCGGTACGAGGTGGGAGAAGAGGGAGCGGGAGAGGGCCTGGCTGCCGCCGAGGACGAGACCGATGCCCGAGGCGAGGACGAAGAACCAGACGGGGGCGCCCGCCGGGAGGAAGTAGCCGGCGGCGAGGATCAGAGTCCAGGCGACCAGGGAGCCGAGGATCGTGCGCTTGGCGCCGTAGCGGCGGGAGAGCCGGCCCATGCCGAGGGCGCCGCACACCGCCAGGACCTGGACGAGCAGCACCGCCACGATGAGCGTGGACTGCTCCAGACCGAGTTCCTCGGAGCCGTACACCGAGGCCTGGGAGATCACCGTCTGGATGCCGTCGTTGTAGACGAGGTAGGCGAGGAGGAAGCTCAGGGTCAGCGGGTGGCGGCGCATGTCGCGGACGGTCGCCGCGAGCTGGCGCAGACCGGGCGCCGTCGCCTCCGCGGTCCCTTCGGACTCTCCCGCCGGGCGGCGGCGGTCGCGCAGGCGGCGGAGCGGGATGAGGGTGAAGGCCCCCCACCACAGGCCTGCCGAGGCCAGACAGATGCGGACCGCCATGCCCTCCGAGATGCCGAAGCTGTCGTGGGCGGTGAAGAGGATCAGGTTGCCGACGAGGACCAGTGAGCCGGCCGCGTAGCCGAACGCCCAGCCCCGTGAGGAGACGGCGTCGCGTTCCTCGGGGGGCGCGATCTGAGGGAGATAGGAGTTGTAGAGCATCATCGCCACGGACTGTGCCGCGTTCGCGACGATCAGCAGGAGGCCGCCGAGCAGGTAGCGGTCGCCGTCCAGGAAGAACATGCCGGCGGTCGCGGCGGCACCGACATAGGCGGCCGCGCCCAGAAGGGGCTTCTTGCGGCCCGTGCGGTCGGCCGCCGCGCCCACCAGAGGCATGATCACCACGGCGAGGATCACCGACAGGGACACCGAGTACGCGAAGAACGAGCCGGCGCGGACCGGTATGCCCAGAGGGTGTACATAACCGTCCGGGTCGGCGGCGGACTTGGCGACCTCGGTCAGATAGGGGCCGAGGAACACGGTCAGGACGCTGGTCGAGTAGACGGAGCAGGCCCAGTCGTAGAAGTACCAGCCGCGCTGCTCGCGCCGCCTGTCCGCGGCCTCGTCGGCCTCGTCCGTCCGCACGGTGTCGGTGCCCACCCGTGCCCCTCGCTTCCCAGTGAACGGGCCGCGTGAAGGCGTCAGACCCAAGTCCCCCGGTCCTCAAGCACCTTGCGCAGCGTGTCGATGTGATCGGTCATGATGCCATCGACGCCCAGGTCCAGGAGCCGGTGCATACGTTGCGGTTCGTTCACGGTCCAGACATGGACGTGCAGCCCGCGCGCGTGGGCGGCACGCACGAACCGCTGGTCGACCACGGGCACCCCGGACTGGGACTCCGGCACCTGTGCGGCGACCGCCGAGCGGCGCACCGAGGCCGGGACGCCCCAGGACCGCAGCCGCATCCCCAGGACGCCGCTGATGCCGTACGAGGTGGCCAGGCGTGGCCCGGCGAGGCGCTGGGCGCGGGCGACCCGGGACTCGGAGAAGGAACCCACGCAGACGCGGTTCCAGGACTCGGTGCGGGCGATCAGGTTGAGGAGGGGGTGGAGTGCGGGCTCCGCCTTGAGGTCGACGTTCCAGCGGACCTCGGGGAACGCTTCGAGGAGATCCTCGAAGAGGGGGACCGGCTCGACGCCCGCCACGCGCGCGTGCCCGATCTCCTTCCACGGCAGGTCCGCTATCCGGCCCGCCCTGTCGGTCATCCGGTCCAGGGTCGAGTCGTGGAAGGCGACCAGTTTGCCGTCGAGCGTGGCGTGGACATCGGTCTCGATGTAGCGGTAACCCGACTCCACCGCCCGCCGGAACTGGGCCATGGTGTTCTCCAGACCGTCGGCCGCCCCGCCCCGGTGGGCGAAGGCGATCGGGCCCGGATGGTCGAGATAGGGGTGGCGTATGAGGGCGGTCACCCGGGCAGTATGGCCCGCTCCGATGGACCGGTGGCAACGACCTTGCTGCCGGATTTCGAGGGGACGGCGAACAGCCGCAGGAAGAGCTGGGCGAGCGGGCCGATGGTGAGGGCGTAGAGGAGAGTGCCCACGCCGACCGTGCCGCCGAGGGCGAAGCCGGTCGCCAGGACCGCCACTTCCACGGCCGTCCGCATCAGCCGGACCGAGCGCCCGGTACGGCGGTGCAGTCCCGTCATCAGGCCGTCGCGCGGGCCCGGTCCGAACCGGGCCGCGATGTAGAGGCCGGTCGCCGCGCCGTTGAGCACGATCCCGCCGACGAGGAGGGGAATCCGTACGGCCATGGTGTGCGCCTCGGGCGCCAGGGCCAGCGTGGCGTCCATCGCGATGCCGACGACGAAGACGTTGGAGACCGTGCCGAGGCCCGGACGCTGGCGGAGCGGGATCCACAGGAGCAGCACCATCGCGCCCACGATGATCGACACCACGCCGATGGTCAGACCGGTCAGCTCCGCCAGGCCCTGGTGCAGCACGTTCCACGGCTCCAGACCGAAGCCCGCCTCCACGAGGAGCGCGGAGCTGGCCCCGTACAGCGCGAGGCCGGTGTAGAGCTGGGTCAGCCGTCGGCCCAGACGGCGCTGTGGATGGTCCTGCGGGTCCTGCTGCGGCTCGTGCTGTGCGGACAAGGCTTCCCCCTGGTGGTGCCGGTGGCCTGACACATGACACTCTGTGGCTTGGAGAGACATGGCATCCATGGCCAATTCGGGGAAGGTGGACTGGAAATCATGGCGCAGTGGACTTCGGCGGTCGGAGCGGCTCAGCTCGCACGGCTGCTCACCTCGCAGCAGGAGCGCCCCGCCGGCCCCGGCACACGCCGCCCGCCGGCGTACCGTGCGCTCGCCGACGGAATCCGGCTCCTGGTGCTGGAGGGCCGGGTGCCCGTGGCCGCCCGGCTGCCCGCCGAGCGCGAGTTGGCCCTGTCCCTCTCGGTCAGCCGTACGACCGTCGCGGCGGCCTACGAGGCGCTGCGCACGGAAGGGTTCCTGGAGTCCCGGCGGGGAGCGGGCAGCTGGACCGCCGTGCCGGCCGGGAAGCCACTTCCCGCGCGCGGACTGGAACCGCTGCCGCCCGAGGCGCTCGGCTCGATGATCGACCTGGGCTGCGCGGCCCTGCCCGCCCCCGAGCCCTGGCTCACCCGGGCCGTGCAGGGCGCGCTGGAGGAACTGCCGCCCTACGCCCACACGCACGGCGACTACCCGGCCGGACTGCCGGCGTTCCGCTCCATGCTCGCCGACCGCTACACCGCGCGCGGCATCCCGACCATGCCCGAGCAGATCATGGTGACGACGGGGGCGATGGGCGCCATGGACGCGATCTGTCACCTCTTCGCGGGGCGCGGGGAGCGGATCGCGGTGGAGTCGCCGTCGTACGCCAACATCCTGCAGCTGATGCGGGAGGCGGGGGCGCGGCTGGTGCCGGTCGCCATGGCCGACGGGCTCGCCGGGTGGGACATGGACCGCTGGCGGCAGGTCCTGCGGGACGCGGCGCCCCGGCTCGCCTACGTCGTCGCCGACTTCCACAACCCGACCGGTGCGCTCGCCGACGAGGACCGTCGGCGGGGGCTCGTCGACGCGGCGCGGGGGGCGGGGACGGTGCTCGTCGCCGACGAGACCATGAGTGAGCTGTGGCTCGACGATGTGGAGATGCCGCGGCCCGTGTGCGCGTTCGATCCGGCGGGGTCCACGGTCATCACGGTCGGGTCGGCCAGCAAGGCGTTCTGGGCCGGGATGCGGATCGGGTGGGTGCGGGCGGCGCCGGATGTGATCCGGAGTCTCGTCGCGGCGCGGGCCTATGCGGATCTGGGGACGCCCGTGCTGGAGCAGCTGGCCGTGAACTGGCTGATGAGTACGGGGGGTTGGGCGCAGGCCGTGGGGATTCGGCGGGAGCAGGCACGGGGGAACCGGGACGCGTTGGTGGCCGCGGTGCGTCGGGAGCTGCCGGACTGGGAGTTCTCGGAGCCTAGGGGTGGGCTGACCCTGTGGGTGCGTACCGGGGGTCTGTCGGGGTCGCGGCTCGCGGAGGTGGGGGAGCGGGTGGGCGTTCGGGTGCCGTCCGGGCCCCGGTTCGGGGTCGACGGGGCGTTCGAGGGTTATGTGCGGCTGCCGTTCACCGTGGGCGGAGCGGTTGCCGAGGAGGCGGCCGCACGGTTGGCCGCGGCTGCGCGGTTGGTGCGGGACGGGGCGTCGGGCGGGAGCGAGGGGCCGCGGACGTTCGTGGCGTGAGGCTTCGCCGGGTGCGCGGACGTTCGTGGCGTGAGGGTCTGCTCGGTGGGTGCGCGGCTGTTCCGGCTCGGCAGGGGAGTTCCGCTCACCGGCGCTTGCCGGGTGCCGCCGCGCCCACCCTCCCCCACTCTCGGCTTCGCTCGAGCGGGAGGTGCCCCCATCGCCCCAGCGGCACGATCGCCCGCGGCTACGGCGGCCGACTTCTCAGGTCTCGGCCACCGCGGCTTTCGTGAGGGAGTCCGGTGGGGTCGTGTGGGGTGGCAGGAGGGCCAGGACTGCCTCGCGGTGGGATTCGGGGGTGTTCTCGTCGTAGGGGTCCGGCGTGGTGGGGACCTGGAGGCGGAGGGTGGGGGCGGCGCCCAGGCGGGCGTAGCCGCGGCCCGGAGGGACGTCCGGGGTGGGGGTGGTGGGCGGTGCCGCGCCCAGGACCGCTGCCACCTGTTCGGGGGAGGCGGGGCCCAGGACCACGCGCGCGCGGGTGTGCCGGCGTACCGCGTCCGTGAGGGTGTCCAGGTGGTCGAACTGTTCGGTGATCACGACGGTGACGTTGACCGCGTGGCCGTGGCGGAGAGGGACCTGGAGCAGGGACTGCGGGTCGGGCCGGCCGTCGGACGTGGCGAGGTGGGTCAGCACGCTCGGGCGGTCGAGGAGGAGCCAGAGGGGCCGGCGGATGTCGTCCGGCGCGGGACGGCCGGCTTGCCGGGCGCGGTTCGTGGCGATCAGCCGCCGCTCCGTCTCCTGGGAGGCCCATTCCAGGCTCGCCAGGGCTCCGGAGAGGCCGCACTCCACGGCGAGGACCCCGTCGCGGCCGGTGAGGCAGGCGTATTCGCCGCTGCCGCCGCCCTCGACGACGACGACGTCGCCGTGCTGGAGGGCCTGGAGGGCGATCGAGCGGAGGAGGGTCGTCGCACCGCTGCCCGGTTCACCGACGGCCAACAGATGCGGTTCGGTGGAACGGATCCCGGTTCGCCAGACGACCGGCGGCACGTCGCGCTGCTCCTCTCCGGAGGAGAGAGGGAGGGTGCGCTGGACGTGGACGGCGTCGGTGAAGCCGAGGACCGTCTCGCCCGGGGCCGTCACGAAGCGCTGGGCGGCGATGTCGGTGGCGAGCGGGGAGAGGACGGCGACGGTGAGTTCGTTGCCCTCCTCGTCCCAGGTGAAGCGGTACTCACGGCCGCGGCCCGCCTTGGCGTGCAGCAGCTGCTCGATGCGTGCGCGGGCCTCCGGCTCGCCGTCGGTGAAGTACGCGGGGTAGCGGATCAGCAGATGGCAGACGCGGCCCGTGCCGTCGAACGCGTACGTGGGGAAGGCCTTGTCCCAGGCGCCACCGTGCGCGTAGAGGGGCTCGGGGTCCTCGGCGGCCGAGAAGTGAGGGACCAGGGCCTCGTAGAGGGACCGTAGACGCTGGGTCTGGGACTCGTCGGGGCCGGCGGGTTCCGCGCAGGCGCCGGCGCGGCCCGCCCAGGCTGCCGCCGCCATCAGGACGATGACGGCGAGCAGCGGGCCGTACGGCACCAGGATCACGACCAGGACGACCGAGGCCGCCAGGAAGAGCAGGGACCCGCGGTGGTCCTTCGGGGTCTCGGCCCATCTGTGCCGCCCGGCGGCGACCAGCCGACGCAGTCCACGCGTGATCGTGATCAACGGGTGTAGGACGTCGGCGGCGCCGTCGGCGGCCGTCCGGGCCAGCTCCCGGCTCCTGGCGAGGTGCGCGCCGCCGCTGCTCAGAATGCGGGGGAGGGGGACCCTGGCCACGGCTGTCTCCTGGGGGTGCGTGCGGATGGGGACGGGGTCAGAACTTGATCCCGCCGAGGAGGCTCGCGAGGCTCTCGCCGCCTGCCGTGATGCTCGAGGCCATGCCCGTGCTGGCGAGGTAGAAGCCGAAGAGCGTGACGACGATGCAGTGCGAGGCCTTCAGGCCGTCCTTGCGGAAGAACAGGAAGACGATGACGCCGAGCAGGACGACGCCTGAGATGTTCAAGACCATTTGGGTTCTCCTGGTTGATGGGGACAGTCACCATGAGTTCTTCCAGGGTCACAGCATGTATCCATACGATAAAAGGTGCAAATGAGTGAAATTCGGCAGATTTCGCCTGAGTGGCCGAATCCTCGTTGGGCCGTCCGGGCTGGGCTGTTGCGCGCGACGGGACTCGGTGTGATCTTTGCCTCGGCTCTGTCCGCTGATGTGTGCGGGGAGCCAGTACCCTGGCGATTCACCCGTTCGGCTCGAATCGCGTATGTGAGAGGTGGTCCCGGCGATGAGTGAAGCCCCCGACCCGGAGGTCGTGGAGCTGGCGACCAGGATCTTCGATCTGGCCCGGCGGGGCGAGACCGAGGCGCTCGTGGCGTACGTCGACGCGGGGGTTCCGGCCGACCTCACCAATGACCGCGGCGACTCGCTCGTGATGCTCGCCGCGTACCACGGTCACGCCGACGCGGTCCGGGCCCTCCTGGCCCGTGGCGGTGCGGCCGACCGCGTCAACGACCGGGGTCAGACTCCCCTCGCCGGGGCGGTTTTCAAGGGCGGGGAGAGTGTTGTCCGGGTCCTTCTGGACGGCGGGGCCGACCCGGTCGCGGGCACCCCGAACGCGGTCGACACCGCCCGGATGTTCGGTAGGACCGAACTGCTCGACCTGTTCGCGGCACACTGATCCACATGTTCTGACCAGGAAAAACACGAAAGACGGGGGAGGCGGTACGGGGCCGCCGGATATTTCGGTCGCGGCAGGAAGAACCGCCGGGTCATCATGACGTCGTGATTCACGGACATGATGGCTGGGCAGGTGTTGCCGCACCGCGTGGGCCGTGACGCGGTCCGCATGGGCCCACCGACGAGAGGCAGAGGAAGATGGTCTACAGCAAGCAAGAGACGGCGGGCGCCCCGACGTGTTGTCACGCGGCCAGGTAAAGCAAGATCCCCGGTTGCGTCGACGCTTGATGTGAGGCTGTTTCCCATGTTCGAACCGGTCATAGCGCCCAGCGGTACGCTGCTCGGCCTGCTGCAGCGGGGCCGCGGCGACGGCACCCTGCACGCGCTCACCGCCCCGCGGGCCGAGGCGCTCGCGGCACTGAACCACTGCGTACTGAGCGACCCCCGCCACGACTGGCAGGTGGAGAACCGCTCTCTGTACTACGCCCGTCTCTACCTCGACCTGAGCGGCGAGCTCGACGAGATCGAGCGGCACCTCTTCGACGCCGAGGACGTGCTGGACACCGACGAGTCACGCACCGGGCTGGCCCTCGCGGTCCTCGGGCACCTCGCCTCGTACGGCAGGCGGGACGCGCTCGAACTGCTGCGCGGTTATGCCGCCGTGGGCACGAGCTGGGCCTGGGCCCTCGACGAGCTGGCCCTCAGGGACGACGACGAAGGGCTGCGCGCCCTCGCCGAACCCGTCCTGGCCCGCTTCACCACCGATCCGGAGGGCGAGGCCGAACTGGCCGCCGCCGTCCGCGACGCCTTCGAACCCCGGCCCTGGCGGCTGTGGGCCGACGATCCCCGCGACGCGATCGCCACCCGCGTGCGTGCCGCCCAGGAGACCGGCTGCTTCGACCGCTGGCAGCGGCAGATGCGCCCGACCGGCCCTCGGCCCGGGTGGAGCGTCCAGGCCGTGTTCGAGTGGGCCCAGCAGGGCATCGAACGCGGAGCCGTGCTCCATGTGCCGGCCGCCCGGTGTCTCACGGCCGTCGCCGGCCCCGAGGACCGGCCCGAGATCCTCACGGCCGCCCGGTCCGGGGACGACGGCGCCCGCTGCACCGCCTTGCGCTACCTCGCCGACGGCAACGATCCCGACGCCCTCGAACTGATCGAGGGCGCCGTGAGCGACGGAACGACGATGGTCGTGGAGGCCGCCGTCGACGCCTTCGAACGGATGCGCAGCATGGCCGCCGTCGACCGGGCGCGCGGCTGGGTGCACCGGCCCGACCCGCTGGGCGCCGCCGCCGGACGCATGCTCGCCTGCCTCGGCGGCGCCAAGGACAGCGACCTGGTGCTGGGCGCGCTGCGGGAGGCCGTACGCGGCGAAGGGCCCGACGCGCCGACCCTGTGGACGCTCGTCGACGGCACCGGCCGCCTGGGCATCGCCTGCGCCGCACCCGTCCTGCGCCACATCTACCGCGAGACCGCCTCCTCCCACCTCCGCGGCCGCGCCGCCCGCGCGCTCGCCGCCACCGACCCCTCCTTCCCGGCCGGCTTCGCCGTCGAGTGCCTCTGGGACTGCGAGGAGACCACCCGCGAGATCGCCGCCCGGCACGCCGAGACCGGTGACACGCGAGTCGTCGACCAACTCCGCCGGCTCGCCGCCGACCCGGCCGAGGAAGCCGAGGTCCAGACAGCCGTACGCAGCCGAATCGGTCCCGACATGCCCGCAATGTGAACCTCGGGTGGCTCGGACGCCAGGAGGGCATGGACGCGGCCTGACCTGGACATGTGCGCACGCAACGCTCATGGGACGTTCCCCGCCCGGAAAGATCCACGTTGACGCGGCCACGTCCAGCACGACGACAACACGGGTATGCGTGTCGCCATGGTGACCGAGTCCTTTCCCCCGATGTGAACGGCGTGGCCCACTGCGCCCTGCAGACCGCGCGCCACCTCGTCGCGTGGGGGCCGCCCCGCGTCGTGGCCCCGGCCACCGCGCAGGGAACCGGAGCCGGAGCCGACCTTCGGGCGTTGTGCCCCGTCGTCCGCGTCCCTTCCCTTCCGCTCCCGGGCTGTCCCCAGGTCCGAGTCGCCCTGCCCAGCCGCCGGGTCGCCGCGGCGATCGTCGAGCACCGGGCCGATATCGTCCACCTGGCCGGCCCCTTAGTCCTAGGCGTGCGCGGCATGGCGGCCGCCGCCCGCCTCGGTGTCCCCGCCGTCGCCATCCACCAGAGCGACCTCGCCGGATACGCCCGCACCTATGTCCACGCCGGCGAGACGGCGGCCTGGCGGCGCATCCGCTGCGTGCACGCCGCCGCCGACCGCACCCTCACCCGTCCAGCGCGGCCCTGCACGACCTGAAGGCACACCCGCCCTGGCCCAATGCCACGGGGTGGTCCATCTGCACGCCTCGGAGGGCGCCTGGCTGACGGACCGCGCGATGTGGAGCGTGGACCGGTCGCATCCCGGCGAGCGGGGGCACCGGCAGCTCGCCGTCCGCTTCCACGCCCTGCTCACGGACGCGGGGATCGCCGCGGGCCCCGCCCCGTCCGCCGAGCCCGAGTTCCCGGCGCCCATCCGCGGCTCCGGCCTCCGGTGACCGGCGACGGCGGGGACGGGCCGGGTCGCCCGGCGCTGCGCCGACCTGCTGCCGCAGCTCCTCACCCTCGCCGCCGCCGAGGTACGGCACAGGGCCCGCGGCACCGGCTCCCGGCCGGACCTGTCCGCCGCCCCACGCAGTGGCGTCGGCCCTGGCCGCGTTGAGCGTGTCCGATCAGCGGCCGGAGGTGGCGTGAGCAGCCCCCGGCGGGCCGGTCGACAGCGGGCCGGTCAGCGGCGGTGTCGTACGGCGACGAACCGCACCGGTGTGCCCGGCGTGGCCTGGGCCGCGCCGGACAGGTCCGCCGGGTGGACCACCGCGATCACCGGGTAGCCCCCGGTGGTCGGGTGGTCGGCGAGGAAGACGACCGGGCGGCCGTCCGGCGGCACCTGGACGGCGCCCAGCACCATGCCCTCGCTGGGGAGTTCACCCGCCCGGGAGCGGTCCAGGGCGGGCCCCTCCGTGCGCAGCCCGATGCGGTTGCTCGCCGAGGAGACGGCGTAGGGGAGCCTGGTGAAGGCGCGGAGCGCCGCGTCCGTGAACCAGTCGTCGCGCGGGCCCAGGGTCACGCGCAGCACGAGCTCGGAGGGCGGCGCCGGGTGCGGAACGACGTCCACGCGCGCGGGGAGCAGGCTCGGGCGGCCCAGCGGGAGCACCGTGCCGTCCGTCAGCGGCGGCGGGCCGAGACCCGACAGCAGGTCCGTGGAGCGGCTGCCGAGGACCGGCTCCACGGCCACTCCGCCGGAGACGGCGAGATAGCTGCGTACGCCGGAGCGGGCCGCCCCGATGTCGAGGAGTGCCCCGCCGGGAACCCGTACCGGAGCTCCCCACGGGGCCGGGCGGCCATCCACGGTGACCGGGCAGGGGGCGCCCCCGACCGCCATGGTGACTGTCGAGCGCGGCCGTACCGAGCAGCCGTTGAGGGTGGTTTCCAGGACGGCGGCCTCTGGAGGGTTGCCTACCAAACGTTTGGCCAACTCGGCCGCGGGCGCGTCCAGCGCTCCCGAGCGTGGTACGCCGAGGTGGGCGAGGCCGGGGCGGCCCCGGTCCTGGACGGTGGTCAGAGCACCGGCGCGGACCACCACGAGGGCACGGTCCGTCATGGTGCCCCCTCGGCTGTGAAGCGAACCCGGGTGCCCGGCGCGAGCAGAGCGGCCGGCACGCGCGCGGTGTCCCACAGAACGGCGTCCGTCGTACCGATCAGCTGCCAGCCGCCCGGGGAGGAGCGCGGGTACACGCCGGTGTAGGGGCCGGCCAGGGCGACCGACCCCGCGGGGACGGCCGTACGTGGAGTCACCCGGCGCGGGACCTCGCGGGGCAGTCCCGTGAGGTAGCCGAAGCCGGGGGCGAAGCCGCAGAACGCCACGCGGTAATCGGCCGCCGCGTGGATACGGGCCACCTCGGCCACGTCGACACCCCAGTGGGCGGCGACGTCCGGCAGATCGGGGCCGTCGTACCGTACGGAGATCTCGACGACCTCCTGCGCGCGCGCAGGGACGGGTGGAATGTCCCAGGAGGCCAGGCGCCCGGCGAGGCGGGACGGGTCGTCGAGGCCGTCCAGGAGGACCGTACGGGCGGCGGGGACGATCTCGGCCGCCGACAGGTCCCCCGTCGCGCGGCGGCGCAGCAGCTCGGCGTGGAGCGCCTCGGCCTCCTCGCCCGTGCCCACCTCGATGAGCAGCGCGCGGTCCCCGACCGGGAGCGCCCTCATGCGAACGCCTCCACACGCACGCCCGTCGCCACCAGCCCGGCCCGCACCCGACGAGCCAGCTCCACCGCGCCCGGCGTGTCGCCGTGCAGGCAGAGGGAGCGGGCCCGAACGGCGATGCGTGCGCCGGAGTGGGCTGTGACCAGGCCTTCGCCGGCGAGGCTCAGCGACCGTGCCACCACCGCGTCGGCGTCCGTGATCACGGCGCCGTCCTGACCGCGCGGCACCAGGGTGCCCTGGTCCGTGTACGCGCGGTCCGCGAACGCCTCGGTGACGGCGGGCAGCCCCGCCCCCTCGGCCCTCTTGAGGAAACGCGAGCCGGGGAGGCCGAGGACGGGCAGCGTGGCGTCGGCGAGGAGCACTCCGTCGACCACCGCCGCCGCCTGCTCCTCGTCGTGCACGACCCGGTTGTAGAGCGCGCCGTGCGGCTTCACGTACGACACGCGCGTGCCCGCCGCGCGGGCGAAGACCTCCAGGGCGCCGATCTGGTACGCCACCTCGGCCGCCAGCTCGGCGGGCGGCACGTCCATCGCGCGCCGCCCGAAACCCGCCAGGTCGCGGTACGAGACCTGGGCCCCGATCCGTACGCCGCGCTCGGCCGCCAGCGCACAGACCCGCCGCATGGTGGCCGCGTCCCCGGCGTGGAAGCCGCAGGCCACGTTGGCGCTGGTGACGACGGACAGCAACTGCTCGTCGTCGGTCAGCGTCCAGCGGCCGAAACCCTCGCCCAGGTCGGCGTTGAGATCGATGGAGCTCATGAGATCCATTCTCCTGCTTGTTCGTCAGAGGACGCGGTACTGCTCGTCGCGGGCGTCGGTCAGGAACATCTGGCCCGGTGCGTGGGTGATCGCGAACGGCGGGCGCGAGGCCATCACCGCGGCCTGGGGTGTCACCCCGCAGGCCCAGAACACCGGGATGTCGTCCGGCTCCGCGTCCACCGGGTCGCCGAAGTCCGGGCGGGTCAGGTCCGCGATGCCGAGGCCCGCCGCGTCGCCGCAGTGCACCGGGCCGCCGTGCACGGCCGGGAGCAGGCTGCTCTCCCGGATCGCCGCCGCCAGATGCTCGGGCGGCACCGGACGCATCGAGACCACCATCGGGCCACGCACCCGCCCGGCGGGCCGGCACTCGCGGCCGGTGACGTACATGGAGACGTTGCGGCCCTGCTCGATGTGGCGCATCGGAACGCCCGCCTCGGTCAGCGCCCACTCGAAGGTGAAGCTGCATCCGATCAGGAACGACACCAGGTCCTCCCGCCAGACGTCGACCACGTCGGTCGGCTCGGCCACCAACTCGCCGTGCTCCCACACCCGGTAGCGCGGCAGGTCGGTGCGCAGGTCCGCGCCCCGCGCGAGCGGGGTCGTCCACGCCCCGGCGTCCGTGACGTCGAGCACGGGGCAGGGCTTGGGGTTGCGCTGGCAGAACAGCAGCATGTCGTACGCCCAGTCGGCGGGTACCGAGATCAGGTTCGCCTGGGTGTGCCCGGCGGCGACCCCGGCGGTGGGGCCGGACACGCCCGAACGGAACCGGGCGCGCGCCATTTCGGGGGTCCACGCGTGCGCGTGCGGGTCGACGAAGGTCAGGGGTCGGTCCTGCGGGGTGGTGGAGGCCGGGGGACGGTCCTGGAGGGTGCGGGTTGAGAGACGGTCCTGGGTCGTCACGTGTTTCACACGAGTTCCTTTCCACGGGTTTCCGGGAGGCCGAACAGGGCCACCGCCGCCAGGCCGTAGCCGATCGCGCCGAAGATCAGCGCGCCGCCCACGCCCCAGCTGTCGGCCAGGAAGCCGACCGTGGTGGGGAAGACGGCGCCGACCGCGCGGCCGGTGTTGTAGGTGAAGCCCTGCCCGGTGCCCCGGACGGCCGACGGGTACAGCTCGCTGAGGAACGAGCCGAAGCCGCTGAAGATCGCCGACATGCAGAACCCCAGCGGGAAACCGAGCACGAGGAGAAGTGTGTCGGCGCCGCTCGGGATGTTCGCGTAGGCCAGGATGCACAGCGCCGAGAGCACGGCGAAGAGCCAGATGTTCCGCCGGCGGCCCAACCGGTCGGTGAGATAGCCGCCGGTGAGATAGCCGATGAAGGCCCCGGAGATCAGGAAGGTGAGGTAGCCGCCGGTGCCGACGACCGACAGGCCCCGCTCCGTCTTCAGATACGTGGGAACCCAGGTCGCGAGCGTGTAGTAGCCGCCCTGGACACCGGTGGAGAGCAGCACCGCGAAGACCGTGGTGCGCAGCAGGCCCGGTGTGGTGGCCGTGCCCGGTCGGAAGATCGCGGCGAACGAGCCCTTCTCCGCGCTCTTCTCGCGTGCGGCCGCGGCCTGCGGGGCGTCCTCGACCGAGCGGCGCACCCAGATGACGAGCAGCGCGGGCAGCGCGCCGGTCCAGAACATCACGCGCCAGGCCAGGTCGTCGTCGAGGAAGGTGAAGACCGTCGTGTAGACGATCACGGCCAGTCCCCAGCCCACGGCCCAGGAGCTCTGGATCGCGCCGAGCGTGCGCCCCCGGTGCTTGGCGCTGGCGTACTCGGCGACCAGGATCGCGCCGACGGCCCACTCACCGCCGAAGCCCAGCCCCTGCAGGGCGCGGAAGATCAGCAGGGTCTCGTAGTTGGGCGCGAAGCCGCAGGCCACGGTGAACACCGCGTAGGTCACCACGGTGGTCATCAGCGCCTTGACCCGGCCGATCCGGTCCGCGAGCACGCCCGCGGCGGCGCCGCCGATCGCCGAGACGACCAGCGTGACCGTGGTGAACAGCCCGGTCTGGCCGTTGTCCAGGCCGAAGTAGGCCGTGAGCGCGACCATGCTCAGCGGCAGCGTGAAGTAGTCGTACGAGTCGAGCGCGTAGCCGCCGAACGCGCCGCCGAAGGCGCGGCGGCCACGCGGACCGAGGGCGCGCAGCCAGCCGAACGCGCCGTCGTCGGAGGCCGGTCCGCCCGTGTCGGGCAGGTCCGTGGAGGTCGGGGCCTGGGAGGGAGGGGTCGTACTCATGGGCACCTCGCGGTGAGGGATGAGGGTGCGTGAGATCTGAGCCGTGTCGTGCGGGAGCGGGTGGCGCCGGGGCCGAGCGGCGCGGCGTCTGTCCAGCAAGGTAGAGGATCGTTGAACGATCCTTCAATACCCATGTTGTCTCGTTCTTGTCTCTGCGGTTGAATTCCGGGCATGGCCGCCGAACTGACCGGACTTGCCGACGACCGCGCCCTCCTGGGGCGCACCAGCACCGCCGAGCGGGTTTCGGACATCCTCCGGAGCCGCATCGCCGAGGGTTTCTTCCCGCCCGGGACACGGCTGTCCGAGGACAGCATCGGTGGCGCCCTGGGCGTCTCCCGCAACACCCTCCGCGAGGCGTTCCGCCTGCTCACCCATGAACGGCTCCTCGTCCACGAGCTCAACCGCGGTGTCTTCGTGCGCGTGCTGACCGTCGAGGACGTCGAGGACATCTACCGCACCCGCCGCCTCGTCGAATGCGCCGTCGTACGCGGCCTCGGGGCCCCGCCGTACGGCCTCGACGGGCTCGCCGAAGCCGTCGCGGAAGGACAGCGGGAGGCGCACGAAGGTGACTGGAAAGGTGTCTCCACCGCCAACATCCACTTCCACCGCGAACTGGTCACCCTCGCCGGCAGCGCCCGCACCGACGAGCTGATGCGCAGTGTCTTCGCCGAACTGCGGCTCGCGTTCCACGTGGTGGACAATCCGCGCAAGTTGTACGAGCCGTATCTGGCGCGAAATCTCCTCATCCTGCGGACGCTGCAGCAGGGAGACCGGGACGAGGCCGAGCGGATGCTGGCGGCGTATCTCGACGACTCACTGAAGAACCTGGTGGACGTGTACGGGCGACGGGTCGCCGACGTCCCCTGAGGCTGAGTGCCCGGCCCCGCCCGGCGGAACGATTTGGGTCGTTGTCAGACCCAGGACCTAGTCTGTGCACCGTGACTCCACCCGCATCGACGGACAGCGTTCCGCCCCAGCTCAGCGCGGGGCCGCGCCCCGCGCCGGGCCCGGCCGCCGACGAGGGACTGGCGCGGCGGCTGCGCGCGCTCGCCTGCACGGCGCCGCTGCACGACCTGGACGCGCGCAAGGCGAACCTCGCCGGTGAGTACTCGGTGTACGGCATGGCGGAGGTCGCCCTCGCCGCCATCGACCTCGTCACACTGAACATGGACTTCGACACGGGCGCGGACCACGACCAGATCGTCGCCCGCCTCATCCCGCGCATCGCCGCCCAGGCCCCGCGACGGCCCGTCGAGGAGCACGAGCGGGTGGCCCGCTGGGTCCTGGAGAACCTGATCAACGTCGGCAGTGTCGACCGCGGCTTCCGGGCCGTGTACGGGACCTTCGCGCCCGACGGCACCTATGTCCGCCGCGACTACGACTTCAAGCTGATCGAGGAGGTCCCCGGCTACGGAGGCGGTGTCTGCCTCCGGACGACCGACGAGGCCGTCAACGTCCTCGTGGGTGCCCTCGACACCGATGTCACCAGCGCCCAGGTCGCCGCCGAGGTCAAGCTGGAGATACTGATCAGCCGGGGCAGGCTCGCCGACGCCCAGCTCGCCGCCGAGCAGGCGCGCTACCGGACCGTGCAGTACTCCGAGACGCTGCGCAAGGCGCTGGACGCCACCCGGCGCAACGTCCGCGCGGTCGACTGGCTCCAGGCCGTGCCCGACATGATCGCCGAGGCGCTCGACCACGTCGCCGACCGCTACCGCCACGAGAACGCGATCCTCACCAACATCCGCAAGGCCCGCGACGAGTCCGAGGAGCCCGAGCAGAAACGGCGTGCCGCCGAGCTCGTCGACATCGTCAAGGACTGCATCCGGCGCCATACGCAGCTGCAGTCCCGGCTGCTGGAGGCCGGTCCGCTGTTCCGCGCGGAACAGGACCGGCAGGCCTTCGCCACGCCGATGACCACCTCGGGGACGGATCTCTACGGGCATCTCCTCGCGCCTCTGCTCCCGCTGCCCGTGGAGCAGGCCCGGCGCGTGACCGACGCGTTCTTCGCGCGCGGGACGGGGCTGCGTACACCGGGGTCCGTGCGGGTGGGGGACCTCGTCGATCTGCTGTTCACGCCGCCGGTGGAGCGGGAGCACCTCGGGGCGGAGATGCCGGAGCCGGATCTGATCGCCACGCCCGACGACAGCCGTTTCAGTGAGGAGCAGTTGACGGCGGCGAAGGAGCTGTTGGAGCTGCCGGCGGACGCGCCTCGGCGGTTGTCAGGGCTGTTGGCCGAAGCGCGGCTGCTGGATCCCGAGCTGCCTTATCTGGTCGCCCTGCTGGCCGTGCACGCGGCGAGTCCGCCGGTGGGTACGGCTTACCGGCAGGGAGAGAAGAAGCTGCTGTTCGCCGTGGACGACGGGACGGAGCTGGACGATCCCGAGTTCGGCGGGGCCGATCTGATCGTGGGGATGGCCCTGTTGGACGCGGCGGGGATGGCAGCGGATCGGGAGGCAGCGTGAACGCTCCGCCGGGAGAGCCGCGAAACCACCGGTTGTGCGTCGGGCGCGGGTGGTTCGTGGATGGTCGCGCCCACGCGGCAGAGCCGCAAGTGTCACAGCCTCGCGCCCTTGAAGGGGCGGCGGATGGTGCCCCTGGTTATGAGATCGAGGAGTTCTTGTCGTGAGTGAGCACGTCGAGTGGAGTGAGCCGGAGACTGCCGCTGCTCCGGTGGCTGTCGCCCTCACACCCGCCGACGCCGCCGATGCCGCTCGGCTCGTGGCCTTCGGGCTGCAGCCCAAGTTGCAGCCCGCCCGGGACCAGGAGTACGGGGAGTTGCTGCGGCGGTATCGGGAGGATCCGGCGTTCGCCCGGCTCGCCGATGCCGTGGCCGCCGGCCTGGGGCTGGTCGTACTGGAGGTGTCGCCGCGGGCGGGGATGGCGGTGACGGCGGCCGAGGACTCGGTGTTCGCCGTGCGGATGGGGGACTACGCGCGGCGGACCGCCGCGGACTCGGTGGACCGGTTCCTGCACGGTCTGGCGCATCTCGCGGTGGCCGCGATGGCGTTTCCCCGGCCGGAGGACCTCGCGGACGACGGATACATCGGGCGGGTGTCGGTCAACGGGGTCGACGCCTTCGTACGACAGGCCTGCCGGCGGCTGGAGGAGCGGGCCGAGGAGCAGGGGGAGAACACCGACCCGGCGACCGACGCGCCAGGGCTGGAATCGGCCTGGCGGATCTGGGCGAGACGCAGCTCCACCGGGGCCACCAAGGACGCGCGCCGGCTGGCCGGGTCCACGACCGGCATCATCGGCAAGGCGGTGGGCTTCCTGACCGACTCGGGGTTCCTGCAGCGCACCGGGGACGACAACGGCGGTACGTATCGCACGACCGCGCGTTATCAGCTCCAGGTGCGGGACATGGCGGGCAGCGCCGCGATGGCCGAACTGCTGGAGCTGGGCATCGTGCCGGTCACCGACGGCTCGGCCACGCTGCTGCCCGCCGAGGACACCGACGATCTGGAGCTGGTGGCCGGCGCCGGCCTGCCCTTCCACTCCTGATCACCACGACCGCCCGCACGCCCCTACGACCGCATCCGACGGCCCGCCGTCACGACCGCACCGCACGAACCACCCTTACGACCGCGAAAGTCCGCCGCCATGTACGAGCTGTCCCGGGTCCGCCTCTACTCCATCGGGCCGGCCGGTGCGCGCTACGCCGACACCGTGCTGGACCTGCGGGGTGTGGGCGAGTACGTGCCCGACCCCGCGCCGCAGCAGGCGGAGTTCTTCGAGGAGGAGCCGACCGGGCCGCCGCGCCGGCCGGCACCGGCCGGTGTCCTCTTCCTGGAGAACGGCGGCGGCAAGTCCGTCCTGCTCAAGCTGATCTTCTCGGTGATGCTGCCGGGCCACCGGAACACCCTGGGCGGTGCCAGCTCGGGTGTGCTGCGGAAGTTCCTGCTGGCCGACGACTGCGGGCACGTCGCGCTGGAGTGGCAGCACACGCTGACCGGTGAGTGCGTCGTCGTGGGCAAGGTGAGCGAGTGGCGGGGGCGGCAGGTCTCCAACGACCCGAGGAAGTTCGCCGAGGCCTGGTACTCCTTCCGGCCCGGCCCGGGGCTGAGCCTCGACAACCTGCCCGTGGCCGAGTCCACCGCCGTACGGCGGCCCGTCGAGGGCGCGTCCGGCGCGCAGGGGCGGCGGCGGACCTTGAAGGGCTTCCGGGACGCCATCACCGAGGCGGGCAAGGCGTATCCGCACCTCGAAGTGCACTGGGAGGAGATCCACGACCGCTGGAACGAGCATCTGACGGACCTCGGCCTCGACCCGGAACTCTTCCGCTACCAGCGGGAGATGAACGCCGACGAGGGTGAGGCCGCCGGACTCTTCGCGGTGAAGAAGGACTCCGACTTCACCGACCTGCTGCTGCGGGCCGTCACCGACACACGGGACACGGACGGACTCGCCGACCTGGTCGGCGGGTTCGGCAACAAACTCGGGCGGCGCGCCGAGCTGATCGCCGAGCGGGACTTCACGGCCGGGTCCGTGGATCTGCTGGGCCGGATCGTCGAGGCCGCCGAGGGACGGTCACGGGCACGGGACATCCACGCGGGCGCCGAGCGGCGCACCCGCACCCTGGCACGACGTCTCTCGGCGCGGGCCGCCCGGGAGCGGCTGCGGGGCACCGATCTCGCCCAGCGGGTCACCGCCGCCGCGTACGCGGTCACACATTCCGAGTCCGCCCGCGACCGCAGCGCGCTGATCGCGGCCGAACTCGCCTACCGGCACGCCTCGTTGGCGCTGGCCGCCGTGGAGAAGTCGGCCGCAGCGCAGAAACGGGAGCTGGCCGACGCACGCACCCTGCACTCGGCCTGGCAGGCGGCCGAGGTCGTGCTCAGGCAACGGGCCGCCGCCGACCGTGCCGCCCGGGTGGCCGCCGCCATCCAGGAGGCAGAACGGGACGCCGCCCCGGCGCTCGCCGCCCGCGCCAAAGCCGCCGTCGACCTCGTACGCGCCCTGCACGCCGCCGCGGAGAGCGCCGAGAACCTGGCGAACGAGGGCGAGGAGAAGTCGGCCGTCCTGCAGGAGGTCGGCGAGGCGGCCCACCGGGACTCGACCGCCGCCGCCACCGAGGCGCAGCGTGCCCGAAGCGAGGTCGGGCACCTCAGGCAGCGGCTCGGCGAGGTCGAGCAGGAGACCGCCGAGGCCGTCCGCGCGGGCTGGCTCGACGACACCGCGCCCGACGCCGATCCGGCCCGTGCCGCCCTCGCCGCCAGCGACGCCGAGAAGTCGGCCGTCGCCGCCTGGGACACCGCACGCGAGGCCTCGCGCCGCGCCTCCGAGCACGCCCGGGAGGCGGCCTCCACCGAGTCCCGCGCGGAGCTGACGGCCGCCCGCGCGGCGGACGCGGCGACCGCCGCCGAGCGCGCCTACGACGGGGAGCGGCGCACGGCGCAGGCCCTGGCGGGGGAGGAGCGGCTGGCGGAGCTGCTGAGCCTGCCGGGCGTCTCCGGCCGGGCGCGGGCCGGGGTGCCGGTGCCCCGAAAGGGGGATACACCCGACGGCCGCGCGGCGAACGACACCGCAGTGGCCGACGGCTCCCGTACGACGGCCGAGCGTGCCTCCACCGACGGCCCCCTCACCCCTGAGGAGCTGGACCGCTTCGCCGACGAGCTGCGTGAACTGCTCGACGAGACCGTGGCGTCCGCCGAGCGTCACCTCTTCGAACTGCGTACCGCCGCGGCCGACGACGCCCGCATACTGGGCGCCCTCGGCGACGGCGGGCTGCTGCCACCGGGCCCGGACGTCCTGGCGACGGTCGAGTTCCTCGGCGAGCACGGCATCCCGGCCCTGCCCGGCTGGCGCTACCTCGCCCAGGCCGTGGACCCCGTCGACCACGCGCGCGTGCTGGCCGCACGCCCGGAGCTGGTCGACGGCGTGATCATCACCGACCCGGCCTCGCACGCCAGGGCCCGCGAGGCGCTGAGCGAAGCGGCACTGCTCCCGAGGTCGGCCGTGGCCGTCGGCACGGCGGCGGCCCTGCTGGCACCGACGCCGCCCGTGGACTCGGACGACGGGTCCTCCTCCGACGTGTTCCTCGTGCCCCCCAACCCGGCCATGCACGACGAGCACGCCGCCGACGAGGAGCGGCAGGCGCTGCGCGTGCGAGCGACCGAGCGGGACGAGGAGATCCGGGAGCTGGCGGCCCGCCTCGGCAAGGACCGGGAACTGGCGGCCCGGCTCTCCTCGTGGCGCACGGGGTGCCCGGCGGGGAGACTCACCGAGCTGGCCGGTGCCGCGCGGGAGACGCGCGCGTTCGCCGAGGAGTCCGAGGCGGAGCTTTCGGAGGCGCGGACCGTGCGGGCCGAGGCCGAGGAGGAGGCGGCCGAGGCGGCCCAGGTGCGCGACGAGCGGCAGGAGGCCGCGCAGAAGGCCCGCCGTGCCGCGGACGCCCTCGCCGGACTCGCCTTCCGGCTGCGTGAGCGCGCCGGCTGGCAGGTCAAGGTCCGTGAACTCGCCGACGAGGCCACCGAGTCCGAGGCCCGAGCCCAGTCCTGCCTGGAGCGGGCCCGCGCCGCCGACGAGGACCGCCGCGCCACCCAGCGCGGTGCCGACGACGCCCGCCGCACGGCGCGTGCGCTGCGCGCCGAGCGCGCGGAGATCGCGGGCGCCCCCGACGACGTACCGGAGACGGACTCCGACGCGCCCAGGCATCCCCTCGCGGCCCTCCGTGAGGCCTACCGCGCCGCCTCCCAGCTGTACGAGAAGGTCGGCGTGGGCGCCGATCTGCGCGCCGAGCAGGCGCGGGCCGAGAGCGACGAGAGCTCCGCGATCGCCGAGCTCGGCCGGTTGACCAACAAGGTCCGTAACCGTGCCGAGCAGCTCCTGCAATCGCCCGACGGCTCCGACGCGCCCTCCCGGCAGGCCGCGGCCGCCCGCGCCGACGAACTCGTACAGCTCCTCGAAACCAGGGTGTCCACGTCGAGCGAGCAGCTCGGCCGACTGCGTGGTGAGGCCGAGAGGCACGCGCCCGAGGACGGCGAGGCGCACACCGGGCTGCCCGAGGAACTGCTCCCGCGCGACGCCGAGCACGCCCAGGCCCTGCTGCGCACCGCCACCGCCGAACTCGTCTCCCGCACCGAGGCGTTGACCCAGGCCCGGGAGGCCCACGCCGAGCTGCTGGAGTCCCACCGCGCCGCCGAGGACGCGGCCGGCGGCTTCGACGAGACCGCCGCCCTGCTCCGGGACCTCCTCCGCGACCACTCCACGGACGACGACCAGGAGGAGCCCGAGCCCTATCCCGGCGGCCCCGAAGAGGCCCGCAGGGCCGCCGCAGAGGCCCGCCGCTCCCTGCGCGGCTGCGCCGCCGACCTCTCCGCCGCCGAAAGCTCCGTACGGGAGGCCAGTGACATCCTCGTACGCCACGCGAACTCCACGCGCTACGAGCAGGTCCGCACACCCGCCCGCCAGCAGATCCGCGAGCTGCCCGCCGCCTCGCTTCCCGAACACGCCCAGAAGTGGGCCGACGCGTTCGCGCCCCGGCTCCGGGTCCTCACGGACGAGCTGGCCCAGCTGGAACGCAACCGGGACTCGATCGTCGACCGGCTGCGGGGCCTCGTGGAATCGTCCCTCGCGACCCTCCGCTCCGCCCAGCGGCTGTCCAGGCTTCCCGAGGGCCTGGGGGAGTGGTCCGGCCAGGAGTTCCTGCGCATCCGCTTCGAGGAGCCCGACCAGGCCACCCTCACCGAACGACTCGGCGAGGTCGTCGACGAGGCGACCCGCGCGGCCGTGAAGAAGAACTCCGACATGCGCCGCGACGGCATGTCCCTGCTGCTCCGGGGCGTCGGCGCCGCGCTCCAGCCCAAGGGCATCGCCGTGGAGATCCTCAAGCCGGACGCCGTGCTGAGGGCCGAGCGCGTCCCCGTCGGACAGATGGGCGACGTCTTCTCGGGCGGCCAGCTGCTCACTGCCGCCATCGCCCTCTACTGCACGATGGCCGCGCTCCGCAGCAACGACCGGGGCCGGGACAAGCACCGCCACGCCGGCACGCTGTTCCTGGACAACCCCATCGGCCGCGCCAACGCGACCTACCTGCTGGAACTCCAGCGGGCGGTCTCGGACGCGCTGGGCGTCCAGCTCCTCTACACCACCGGCCTGTTCGACACGACCGCCCTGGCCGAGTTCCCGCTGGTCATCCGCCTGCGCAACGACGCCGACCTACGAGCGGGCCTGAAGTACATCAGCGTGGAGGAACACCTCCGCCCGGGACTGCCACAGCAGCCCCGGGCGGGGGAGACGGTACACACGGAGATCACCGCGACCCGCATGTACAAGAGGCCCACCACAGCCGCGCCCTGAAGGGGCGCGGGGAACCGCGCGACTAGCCCTTACGGACCCGCAGCCGCCCCACGACCCAAGGCACCCAAACCTTAGGCGTCGGCCCTCAAGAGATCCGCGCACTTCTCGCCGATCATCATCGTCGTGATGCACGGATTCACGGTCACCAGATCCGGCATCACCGACCCGTCCGCCACCCGCAGCCCCTCGACCCCCTTCACCCGCAGTCGCGCGTCCAGCGGGGCCGAGGCGTCGTCGTCCGCGCCCATCTTCACGGTGCAGGCCGGGTGGTAGACGGTGTTGTGGGTCCTGTGGATGTAGTCGAGCAGCTCGTCGTCGGTCCGGACGTCCGGACCGGGCGCCAGCTCGGCCCCGGCCCAGCCGCTCAGCGCGGGCTGTGCCGCGATCCGCCGGGCGAGACGGAGGCCGTATGTCATCACGCGCGCGTCGTGCTCGTGCGTGAAGTAGCGCGGGTCGACCTTCGGCTTGTCCCGGTAGTCCCGGGTGCGCAACCGCACGGTGCCCCGGGACTTCGCCCGCGTCACGTTCGGCGTCAGGCAGAACGCGTTCTCGGAGGTGGGGTAGCCGTGCCGGGCGGTGTTCATGTCGAACGGCACGGAACCGTAGTGGAACATGAGGTCGGGCCGGTCCAGGCCCGGTTCGGTGTCGTAGAAGATGCCCGCCTCCCACCACTGGTTGGACTCGGTGGGCATCGGCTGGGCGGCCTCCCACATGATGACGCCCTCGGGGTGGTCCTGCAGGTTCTCGCCCACACCCGCCGAGTCCACGACCACGTCCACGCCGACCTCGCGCAGCTGTTCGGCGGGACCGATGCCCGAGAGCATCAGGAGCTTCGGGGTGTCGATGGCGCCGCAGGAGACGATGACCTCACGCCGGGCGCGTACCGACCGGGTGTGGACGAGATCCGGGTCCAGATACTCGGCGCCGACACAGCGCCGCCCCTCCAGCACCAGCTTTTTCGCGCGGACCCCGGTGCGTACCTCCAGGTTCGGGCGCCTGCCCATGACCGGGTGGAGGTACGCCACCGAGGAGGACTGCCGGATGTTGTTCTCGTCGGAGTTGATCTGGAACCAGTTGGCGCCCCGGACCACCGTCGTACCCGTGTTGAAGGGCGTCGTCGGGATACCCGCCTGGACGCACGCCTCCAGCAGGGCGTTGCCGCACGGGTCCTCGCTCTTGATGGTGCGGAGCTTCACCGGGCCGCCGCGGCCGTGGTGGTCGCCTGGCGCGTCGTTGGTCTCCAGGCGCCGGTAGAGCGGGAAGAGGTCGGCGGCGGACCAGCCCGTACAGCCCGCGGCCGCCCAGTCGTCGAGGTCTTCCGCCGGTGCCCAGAAGGCGATGCAGGAGTTGTGCGACGAACAGCCGCCGAGGACCTTCGCTCTCGCGTGCCGCATGAAACTGTTGCCGCTGGCCTGCGGCTCGACCGGGTAGTCCCAGTCGTAGCCGGACTCCAGCAGGCCCATCCAGCGTTCCAGTTTCAGGACGTCGTCGTCGCCGACGTCACTGGGGCCCGCCTCCAGTACGCACACCGTGACCGACGGATCCTCGGAGAGTCTGGCCGCGACGACGTTTCCCGCGGTGCCGCCACCGACCACGACGTAATCGAATTCGTCTGCCTTCATGGGGAGTTGACCTCCTGCGTTGCTGTGCTGCCGTGCTGTTGTGCTGTGCTGTGTCGGACGGGGGGATCGGGCCCTCAGTCGGCCGCCGGGGAGGCGACGGGGGCGGCGGGCGGCGCGGGCGGCGGCGTGGTCCCGGCGTCCGTGACCACACGGTGCTCGGCGAGCACGCCCGTCCTGTGCCGCTGGATGAACCAGTAGTAGGCGAAGCCGCCGCCGGCGATGATCCCGACGAAGAGGACCGCGCCCCACTGCAGGTACCAGTGGAACGGGGCGGCCGCGTTGTAGACCGCGGCCCGCGGCCAGATCAGATTGAGGGTCATGCCTCCGCCCCAGAGCACGGCGAGGATGTTGACGGGGATGCCCCAGCGGCCCAGTGAGAACCGGCCGTCCCCGGCGGGCTGCCACTTGCCGCGCAGCCGCGCCACCAGCATCGGCACGGTGACGCCCAGATAGGCCAGGTAGATCATGATGATGCCGATGCTGGTCACCACGGTGAAGATCTGCGGCTGACGGATGTTGACCACGAGGATCCCCAGGGCCAGGACCCCGATGATCACGGTCGGCAGTACCGGTGTCTGGAACCGCGGGTGGCACTTGGCCAGCTTCGAGGACGCGGGCAGGTTGTTGTCGCGGGCCATCGCGAACGCCAGCCGGACCGCGGCGGTGTGGACGGCCAGGGCGCACACGGTGACCGCGATGAGAACGCACCACAGCATCGCCTTGCCGGCCGTCGGGCCGAGCACGTTGAGCACGACGTACTGCAGACCGTCCGTGGACAGCTGCTCACCCTTCAGACTGGACACGCTCATCAGCGCCAGCAGCAGGATCAGTCCGCCGAGAACGAACGAGGCGACGATCGCCCGGATGATCGCGCGCGGCGCGTTCCGGGTCGGGTCCAGCGACTCCTCACCGAGCGAGGCGGCCGTGTCGAAGCCGTACATGACGTACGCGGACGCCAGCGAGGCCACGAGGAACGCGCCCAGGTACCCGTTGCCGTAACTGGCTCCGGTGCCGTTCGTGTCCAGGACCACCTGCGGGCCACGCGTGATGTGTACGGCGAACAGCACGATCAGTACGACGGTGGCGATCAGCTCGATGAACACGCCCGCCGTGTTGATCCTGGCCATCAGCTTGACGCCGAAGGCGTTCACCACGGTGGTGAAGAGGATCAACACCGCGGCCAGGATGACCGCGTTGGTGGCCACGTCGTACTGACCGGTGCCGTCCCCGACGAACTGGAACACGTCGGAGATCTGGGGCAGCGTCAGCTGGTAGGCCAGTGCGACCGCCGCGATCGACACGATGGAGGCGATCAGCATCATCCAGCCGGCGAGCCAGCCCAGATGCGGATTGCCTATCTTCTTCGACCAGTTGTAGACCGAGCCCGCCACCGGGTAGCGGGCCGCCAGCTCGGCGAAACAGAGCGCGACCATGAACTGGCCGACGAACACCATCGGCCACGACCACCAGTAGGCGGGGCCGCCGCTGGCGAAGCCGAAGTAGAACAGCTGGAAGGTGCCGGTCAGGATCGAGATGTAGCTGATCCCGGCGGCGAAGGTGTGGAAGTTGCCGAGGGTGCGCTTGAGTTCGGGTCTGTAGCCGAACTCGGTCAGCTCGGCGTCGTCGGATGTGTTCTTCGGTCCGGTGGGTTGCTCGATGGTCGTCATGAGCGGACTCCTGGTGGGCCTTGGAGAGGAGGGGAGGGCTCTTGCGGGGTGCCGAGAACGGCGCAGGAGAACGGTGCGGGGGGCGGGGCCGTGAGGGAGAGCGGTGCGTGGGGAGGGAAAAGCTAGGCGAACCAACCCTGCGGTGAAGGGTCAGTGTTGCGCCAGATGTGCTTCGCCTCGCGGTACTCGGCGAGCCCCGCGGGCCCGAGCTCGCGGCCGAAGCCGGACTGCTTGACACCGCCCCATTCGGCCTGCGGTACATACGGGTGGTAGTCG
The DNA here is from genome assembly GCF_041435215.1 of Streptomyces sp. NBC_01314. Taxonomy (NCBI): domain Bacteria; kingdom Bacillati; phylum Actinomycetota; class Actinomycetes; order Kitasatosporales; family Streptomycetaceae; genus Streptomyces; species Streptomyces sp. NBC_01314. The sequence continues at coordinate 9,275,358 of NZ_CP108394.1, forward strand.
TTGATCCACACCGTGCCGATCCGCAGCCGGGCCGCGACGCGCTGGGCCCTGGCCTCGTCCGTCGTCCATACGGCACCGGCCAGACCGTAGATCGTGTCGTTGGCCAGCCATACCGCCTCGTCCTCGGTGCTGAACCGTTCCACCGTCAGTACCGGACCGAACGACTCGTCCTGCACCACCGACATCGTGCTCGTGCACTCGTCCAGGACGGTCGGCAGATAGTAGAAGCCCCCGTCGTACGCGGCTCCGCTCGGCCGCTCGCCACCGCAGCGCAGCACGGCGCCCTCGGCTACGCCCTGAGCGACGTACTCCTCGACCTTCGCGCGATGTGCCGCCGAGATCAGCGGGCCGGTCTGCGCCCGCTCGTCGAAGGGGCCGCCGAGCCGGATCTCCCGCGCCCGGCGGACGACCTCGTCGACGAATCGGTCGTGCAGCGAGTCCTCCACCAACAGGCGGGCGCCCGCCGAGCACACCTGCCCCGAGTGCAGGAAGACCGCGGTCAGGGCCATGTCGACCGCCGTGTCGAAGTCGGCGTCGGCGAAGACGATGTTCGGGTTCTTGCCGCCGAGCTCCAGAGCGACCTTCTTCACGCTCGCGGCGGCGTTGGCCATGAGCCGGCGCCCGGTGTGCAGACCGCCGGTGAAGGAGACCAGGTCCACGTCCGGGTGGTCGGAGAGCGGGGCCCCCGCCTCGGGGCCCGCGCCCAGGACCAGGTTGGCAACGCCCGCCGGCACCCCGGCCTCCTCCAGGAGACGCATCAGATGGATAGCGGTGTGCGGGGTCAGCTCGCTCGGCTTGAGTACGAAGGTGTTGCCTGCCGCGAGCGCCGGGGCGACCTTCCAGGCCGTCTGGAGGAGGGGGTAGTTCCAGGGCGTGATCAGCGCGCACACCCCGACCGGCTCGTACACGACCCGGCTGTCGACGCCCGCCTGGCCGGTGTCGACGACCCGGCCCGTCTCGGCGGTGGCCGCCCGTCCGAAGTAGCGGAAGCAGTTCGCGATGTCGTCGATGTCGTACTCGCTCTCCACCAGCCTCTTGCCGGTGTCGAGGGACTCGGCGCGGGCGAGCGCGTCCTTGTCGCGTACGAGGAGGTCGGCCACCCGAAGCAGCAGGTCGCCGCGGTCGGCGGGCGAGGTGGTGGGCCAGGGGCCCTCGTCGAAGGCGCGACGGGCGGCAGTGATCGCCTCCGCGGTGTCCTTGCCGCCGGCCTCGTCGACGACCGCGACCAGGCTGCCGTCGGCGGGACAGCGGATCTCACGCGTCCGCCCGTCGAGCGCGGACTGCCATGCTCCGCCGATGAAAAGTTCGGGCATGTCTCTCGTTCCTCCTGGTCAGCGCCGTACGGCAGGCGCCCTCGCGGCTGGGCACCTAACCGGAGGACCGCGTTCTATGCCAAAAAGGAGGCCGAATGTGACGGTCGACACGTCTGGTCAGAAACCTGGGCATCCGAGGGAGCCGCCCTCACGTTCTCCGGCAACCACGTCCGAAAGGTCCCGGGGTGGCGCCGGTGACGCCAAGCACACCACCCTTGGGGCGCCCCCGCGACGCCATGGCCGGATGCGTACGTTCACAGGTTTCGAAACGAGAGATCACGCGCGCGAGGCCGCGCGCCGGTACGAGCTTGCCGAATCGCGCCCCGAAGGGCTCTCTTCCGGCCGACCCCGCCACCGTCCGAACCGGGACTGAACCGACCCGCGTGGCCGACGAGCAGGGACTCGCATGGAGTTGACGGCCGTTCGGAGGGTGGGCCCATGGGTCCCACGGGCCCACCCCCGGTGGCCCTACGGGTGCGAAAGCTGCCCGGCGCCACCCCGTCGGCGTATCCGCTCCTGCGCGCGCTCCATGGCCCGTGCCTCGCGGCGGGTCCGCCGCCGCTCACGGCGCAACGAGCGCGCCGTGCTGCTGGGGGCCGAGATCACGCCGTTGCGCTGGCTCCACACCTGGCGGGTCACCCAGACGTCCAGCACGCCCCACGTCGCCGCGATCGTGCTCGCCACACTGCTCAGCATCATGGGGAACGCCAGCCAGGAACCCGCCAGGGTGCACAGGAACGCCACCATCGCCTGCATCAGTGTCACCGCGATGATGATGACCGCACGCACCGCCGCCGTCCGCACGGGGTCGGGCAGCCGCCGCTTGCGCGCCGGTTCCTCGATCCACAACGGCCGGTAATGCACCCGCTCTTCGTCACCACGGGCGGAGAGCCTCCGTACTTCCACCGCGACGCTCTCCCCCGTCAGGAGACCGAGCGCCGGTTCCTGAGCGCTTCGTGCCGCCACCTCGGGCGTCACCACTCCGTCCCCGGGCGCTGCGCGCCGCTCCGCCGTGCCCATCAACTTGTCACTCCCCACCGCCGGTGGACCAACAGATCCGGATCCCTGGACCCGGCCCCCCACTGGTGCCCGACTTCCTCTGTTTTACGCCGCCTGGGAGCGGCATGCGGGGCCTGTGGCCCATTCCGCCCCCAATTCCCGTACAGAAAGACGATCGACGTACGCCGAAGATTCCCACGGAACGCAAAAATCCGGCCAATCGGCCAACTTCCCCGACGGGATGCCATGGGTTCAAGTGCTGGACAGGGGGGAGCAATCTCCCCCAATGAACGGACAACTCCCCATGTCTGGTTCGCCTCGGGTGCCGAGTACGCCCGACCGGCTCTTCGAGATAGGTGTGAGTCGGTAGTAGGCTCACGCCGTTTGTTGACGCACATGTGTGCCCCCGGGCCTGGCGGGGGTCGAGCTGGGGGAGGCCATGCGCTTTCGCGGGAAATCGATCCGCCGGAAGATCGTGGCGCTGCTGCTCGTGCCCCTGGTGGCGCTGACGGGTGTCTGGACGTTCGCCACGGTGCTGACGGGCCGTGAGGCGAGCGATCTCTTCAGGGTGGCGGACATCGTTCAGGAGGTCGGCTTCCCCACCGAGGACACCATCCGTGTCCTCCAGCAGGAACGCCGCCAGACCCTCGTCTACCTCGCCGACCCCCGGGCCTCCGACGCGCTCACGGCACTCGACCGCAGCCGGTCCGCCACGGACACGGCCGTCAAGAAGTTCCGCGAGCACGCCCAGAACTCCGAGCTGCGGGACGAGATGGGCGAGGCGACCTCGCTGCGGCTCACGGCGATCCTGGACGCCCTCGACGGTCTGCCGTCCCTGCGCACGACCGTCGAGAGCGGCACCGTCACCATCCCCAAGGCCCTCGACTACTACAACAGCCTCGTGGATCCGTGCTTCACGTTGTTGTCCAATCTCCCGGCCCTCGACAACGTGGAGATGGACAAGCAGGGGCGCGCGCTGGTCAACGTCGGCCGCGCCCGTGAGCTCCTCTCCCGCGAGGACGCGCTCATCAGCTCCGTGCTCGTCACGGGCCGGATCGCGAAGGACGAGATCCGGGACTTCTCCGACCTAGTGGCCCAGCGCACCCTGATGTACGACATCAGCCTGTCGCAGCTGCCCTCCTCCGAGCGCGCCCGCATCGGCGGCTACTGGAAGAACGCGAGCACCGCGCCCCTGCGCTCGGTCGAACAGGCCGTCATCGGCTCCGACCCCGGCAAGCCCCGCGGTGTCACCGCGAAGAGCTGGGACACCGCGGTCGAGCCCGTGCTCGCGGACCTCCGCGACCTCAGCGTCGAGGCGGGCGACCGTTACCAGGACCGCGTCCGCCCGCTGGCCACCAACGTCATCCTGAAGGCCGCCGTCGCCGGTGTCCTCGGCCTCTTCGCCCTGCTCGTCTCGCTCTTCATGTCCGTCCGTATCGGCCGCGTCCTCATCCGCGACCTGCGCCGGCTCCGCCAGGAGGCACACGAGACAGCCGGGGTGCGGCTGCCCAGCGTGATGCGCCGGCTCGCCGCGGGCGAACAGGTCGACGTGGAGACCGAGGTGCCGCACCTGGAGTACGACAAGAACGAGATCGGTGAGGTCAGCCAGGCCCTCAACACCCTGCAGAGGGCGGCCGTCGAGGCGGCCGTCAAGCAGTCCGAACTCCGCAGTGGCATCTCCGAGGTCTTCGTCAACCTCGCCCGCCGCAGCCAGGTCCTGCTGCACAAACAGCTCACCCTCCTCGACACCATGGAACGCCGGACCGAGGACACCGACGAACTCGCCGACCTGTTCCGCCTGGACCACCTGACGACCCGTATGCGCCGGCACGCCGAGGGCCTGGTCATCCTCTCCGGCGCCGCCCCGTCCAGGCAGTGGCGCAAGCCCATCCAGCTCATGGACGTCGTCCGCGCGGCCGTCGCCGAGGTCGAGGACTACGAGCGGATCGAGGTCCGCCGGCTGCCCCGGGTCGCCGTGACCGGCCCCGCGGTCGCCGACCTCACCCACCTCGTGGCCGAACTCCTGGAGAACGCCACGGTGTTCTCGCCCCCGCACACCGCCGTGCAGGTGCTCGGCGAGCGCGTCGCCAACGGCTTCACCCTGGAGATCCACGACCGGGGCCTCGGCATGTCCGCCGAAGCGCTCCTCGACGCCAATCTCAAGCTCGCCGAGACCCCCGACTTCGAACTCTCCGACACCGACCGGCTCGGTCTCTTCGTGGTCAGCCGGCTCGCGCAGCGGCAGAAGGTCCGCGTCTCCCTCCAGCCCTCCCCGTACGGCGGCACCACGGCCGTGCTGTTCATCCCCGACGCCCTGCTCACCGACGACGTCCCCGACACCAACGGCATCGGCTTCCGCCTCGACCGCGCCCACCCCACCCGGGAGGCCGAGCTGGTGGACGAGCGCAACGCGGCGCTCTCCCAGGTCCCGATCCGGCTTCCGGGGCTCTCCGCCGCCATCCTGGACGGCCCGGTCGAGCTGGAGGCACCGGTCGACCTGGAGCCCCTGGGCGGCTTCCCGGGTGCCCTCGGCGACGAGGAGGCCGGGCGGGGCGGGCTGTTCCGGCCCCGCCGCTCCCTCACCGGCGTCACCGACGAACAACAGCAGCCGACACGCGACGGCGAAGGGCAGCAGGCGCCCCTCACCGACCCCGACCCGACGCTCGGCCCCGTACCGCTGCCGCAGCGCCGGACCCCCCATCTCGTCAGCTCGCACGGCCGTTCGGTGACCGGGGCCAGGGCGAGCCACGCGGAGGACGAGCTCCAGCAGGGCCGTACGGCTGGCCCCGAGGGGATCGCCGACACGCGGCCGCTCACCGCCCTGCGCGGCGAGCGCGCCGAACCGCCGGCCCAGCCCGGGATCGACCGCCCCGGACCCGCTGTCCCCGGGGCACACCGCGCCGGCGCCCTCCCCCCAAGCGGTCACGAGGGCCCCGCTCTGCCCCAGCGCCGCCGTACGACCCCCGGGGGCGGCGCGGCCCCGACGACCTCGCAGTACGGTGTGGGCGAGCCGACCCCGCGTGCGGACACCACGGCCGACCAGGCAGAATCAGCTCCGGGCCCGCTGCCCCGTCGCGTCCGACAGGCCAGCCTGGCACCGCAGTTGAAGGACGGTCCCGACCGGCGTGCCGAACGCGAGAGGTCCCGTCCCGAGCGGCGCCAGGACCCGTCCGAACGCGACGCCGACGAGGTACGCAGCCGTATGGCCTCGCTCCAAGGGGGTTGGCGGCGCGGCCGCGAGGAGAACGCCGAGGGCGAGGACGCCCAAGACGTCTCAGCACCAAGAGGAACGACTAAGGGAGACGGTCGATGACCGCACCGAAGGCCGAAGGGCACACCGCGACCGGTACGACCGGGGAGCTGAACTGGCTCCTGGACGACCTGGTCCAGCGCGTCGCCAGCATTCGCAAGGCGCTGGTGCTCTCCAGCGACGGACTGCCCACGGGTGTCTCCGAGGACCTCACCCGAGAGGACAGCGAGCACCTGGCCGCGGTCTCCTCCGGGTTCCACAGCCTCGCCAAGGGCGTCGGCCGCCACTTCGAGGCGGGCAGTGTCCGGCAGACCGTCGTCGAACTCGACGAGGCCTTTCTCTTCGTCACGGCCGCCGGTGACGGCAGCTGCCTCGCGGTCCTCGCCGACGCCGACGCCGACATCGGTCAGGTCGCCTACGAGATGACCCTTCTGGTCAAGCGGGTCGGCGTGCATCTGGGCTCCGCCCCGCGCGCCGATGTGCCCCAGGGCGGGTAGTGGGATGGCATGAGCCGAGACGGTCAGGGAAGAAGCCACTGGTTCGACGACGAGGCCGGGCCAGTGGTGCGTCCGTACGCGATGACACGCGGCCGGACCAACCACGCGATCCAGCACCGTCTCGACCTGATCGCCGTGGTCGTCACGGAACAGCACGTCGACGACCCGGAGGAGGACCACTCCCTCTCCCCTGAGCACGTCCGTATCGTCGAGCTCTGCCGTGACACCCCCCAGTCGGTGGCCGAACTGGCCGCCGACCTGGACCTCCCCGTCGGAGTCGTCCGCGTCCTCGTCGGAGACCTCGTGGACGAGGAACTCGTCCACGTGACCCGTCCCGTCCCGCCGGCCGAGCTGGTGGACGAAAGTATTCTGCGCGACGTGATCAACGGCCTCCGGGCGCTCTGAGCAGCGCGGAAGCGGAGTGGATACGTGACAGCCAACCATCCAGCAGGAGAAAGACCGATGATCCTCGGGCGCACTGAGCGCGGCACACCTCCGGTCGAGCCCGTCACGCTCAAGATCCTCGTGGCCGGTGGCTTCGGCGTGGGCAAGACGACCTGCGTCGCCGCGGTCAGCGAGATCAAGCCGCTGCGCACCGAGGAGGTGCTCACCGAGGCGGGCCGCCCGGTCGACGACACCAGCGGTGTGGAGAACAAGACGACCACCACCGTCGCCATGGACTTCGGGCGCATCACCCTCCGAGAGGACCTGGTCCTGTACCTGTTCGGTACCCCGGGCCAGGACCGCTTCTGGTTCCTCTGGGACGAACTGGCCTCCGGTGCCCTGGGCGCGGTCGTGCTGGTGGACACACGTCGTCTGGAGGACTGCTTCGCCGCCGTCGACTACTTCGAGCGGCGCTCCATACCCTTCGTGATCGGTGTCAACTGCTTCGAGGACGCCGCACGTTACCCCGCCGAGACCGTCCGGCAGGCCCTCGACCTCGACCCCCAGGTGCCGATCGTGCTGTGCGACGCCCGCCGGCGGGACTCGGTCAAGGACGTCCTGGTCTCCGTCGTCCGGCACGCGATGGCGCACGCCACGGAGCACCGCCAGCCCGCCACCACCTGAAGCACGGCCCGTACCCCCGCCGACAGGGGTACGGGCCGTGGCTCCGTGACACGCGCGCGTGGGCCCGTTCTACGCATCACGCAGCCGGACGCGCACGCGCGCGTGGGCCTCGATGTCGGTTCACCTCCTCCTCAGCGCACGTCGTCCTCGTGCCAGCCGAGGCTCTTCTCCACCGCCTTGCGCCAGTTGTGGTACTCGCGGTCACGGACGGACGCCTCCATGGACGGCGTCCACTCGACGTCCTTGCGCCAGTGCGACTTCAGCTCGTCGAGGTCGTTCCACACCCCGGTCGCGAGCCCGGCCGCGTACGCGGCGCCCAGGCAGGTCGTCTCCGAGACCCGCGGCCGGATCACCGGCACGTCCAGGACGTCCGCCTGGTGCTGCATCAGCAGGTTGTTCCTGGTCATGCCGCCGTCGACCTTGAGGGTCGTGATGCGCACCCCGGAGTCCTGGAACATGGCGTCGACGACCTCCCGCGTCTGCCAGCTCGTCGCCTCCAGCACCGCCCGCGCGAGATGCGCCTTCGTGACGTACCGCGTCAACCCGGTGATGACCCCGCGCGCGTCCGAGCGCCAGTAGGGGGCGAACAGGCCCGAGAACGCGGGCACGATGTACGCCCCGCCGTTGTCGTCGACGCTTGCCGCAAGGGGCTCGATCTCGTCGGCGGTACGGATGATGCCGAGCTGGTCGCGGAACCACTGCACCAGAGCCCCCGTGATCGCGATCGACCCCTCCAGGCAGTACACCGGCGCCTCGTCGCCGATCTTGTACCCCATGGTCGTGAGCAGACCACTCTTCGACGGCACGGGCCGGTTCCCGGTGTTGAGCAGCAGAAAGCTGCCCGTGCCGTACGTGTTCTTCGCCGTGCCCACGTCGTAGCAGGCCTGCCCGAACACCGCCGCCTGCTGGTCCCCGAGCGCCGACGCGACGGGTACGCCGGCGAGCGGGCCCACCGCGGTGCCGTACACCTCGGCGGAGGACCTGATCTCCGGCAGGACCGCCTCCGGGACGTTCATCGCGGAGAGGATCGAGGCGTCCCACTGCAGGGTCTCCAGATTCATCAGCATGGTGCGCCCGGCGTTGGTGACGTCGGTGACGTGCCGGCCGCCGTCAGTGCCGCCGGTCAGGTTCCAGATCAGCCAGGAGTCGATCGTGCCGAACGCGATCTCGCCGCGCTCGGCACGGGCCCGGAGACCGGGCACGTTGTCGAGCAGCCAGGTGGCTTTCGGCCCCGAGAAGTAGCTGGCCAGCGGCAGACCGGTCTGCTCACGGAAACGGTCCTGCCCGTCAGTGCCGCCGAGTTCGTTGCAGAGCGCCGAGGTACGGGTGTCCTGCCAGACGATCGCGTTGTGCACGGGCTTGCCCGTCACGCGGTCCCACAGGACCGTCGTCTCGCGCTGGTTGGTGATGCCGAGCGCGCTGATCTGTTCGGCGCGCAGGCCCGCCCTGGCGATCGCCCCGGCCACCACCGCCTGCACCTTCGACCAGATCTCGGTGGCGTCGTGCTCCACCCACCCCGGCTTGGGGAAGATCTGGCGGTGCTCACGCTGGTCGACGGCGACGACGGCGCCGCCGTGGTCGAAGATGATGCAGCGGCTCGAAGTGGTGCCCTGGTCGATGGCGGCGACGTACCTCTGGGCGTTGTCCGGCATGACATCCCCTCACGTCTTGCGTCGATTCACGTCTTGCGTCGGTCGTCGGTCGCGTCAGAAGGCTGCGTGGTAGATGAGGCCCGCGAAGGCACCGCCGACCAGGGGGCCGACGACCGGGATCCAGGCGTAACCCCAGTCCGAGGTGCCCTTGTTCGGGATCGGCAGGAAGGTGTGCACGATGCGCGGGCCGAGGTCACGGGCCGGGTTGATCGCGTAGCCGGTGGGCCCGCCGAGGGAGAGACCGATACCGACGACCAGGAAGGACACCAGCAGGACCGAGATGCCGGAGCCGTAGATTCCGGCCTCTTCGCCGGGGATCTGGCCGATGCCGATGCCCGTGTTCCGGCCGAAGGCGAGGATCGGCAGAACCAGAGCGATCGTCGCGATGATCTCCGTGATCAGGTTGGCGACCGGGTTCCGGATCTCCGGGATGGTGGAGAAGATCCCGAGGGTCGGCGTCGGTTCGTGCGCCGTGCCCTCGGTGGTGCCCTCCTTGCGGACGTTCGCCCGGAACTGCGCGAGATAGACGAGGTAGGCGAGGACCGCGCCGAGCATCGCGCCGACCAGTTGGCCGAGCAGATACACCCAGACCTTGTCCCAGCTCCCCGTGTCGATCGCGATCGCTGTCGTCACCGCCGGGTTGAGGTGCCCGCCCGACAGGGGAGCGGCGGTGTAGGCGCCCGCCAGTACGGCGAAGCCCCAGCCGAACGCGATGACGATCCAGCCCGACGCCCTCGCCTTCGAGAACCTGAGGGTGACGGCGGCGCACACACCGGCGCCGAAGAGAATCAGGATCGCCGTACCGATGACCTCACCGACGAATATGTCTCCGTTGCTCATGGCGGCTCCTTGGCCACGGCCCGGAGTGATCGACCCCGGACCTTCCGTGCAGGGTGCGTTCCATGGCTACTTCAGCCGAAGGCAGGGAGGTCCCGCGCCCCGCCCGGCGTCCGTGACGAGCGTGCCGTCGCTGCCGAATCGCCCACGGAGGATGGCCCGTTGCGCGGGCTGGGAGCCCGAGCGGCGCGGTGCACAAAGACGCCCGAATGCGGCGATGCCGACCGACACGGGAAGTGTTCACCGGCACCCAGGGGGCGTCAAGAACACGGACGGCAACGGTTGCGGGCGGCTACGGGGCGCACCCACCCGCGCGGGACCGAACCGAGGCCGACGGACACCGAACCGGCCGGAGCGAGGAACCCTCGGCCGAGCCTCGCCCCACCTCACCGCCACGGCCCAGACTTCCCCGCCGTACCCCCGTCACCACGGCCTCGGCCCTCTGGCCCAGCCCGTCACCACAGGTTCGCTCCCGGTCCCGCCTCACCTGTCACCACGGCCTCGGCCCTCTGGCCCAGCCCGTCACCACAGGTTCGCTCCCGGTCCCGCCTCACCTGTCACCACGGCCTCGGCCCTCTGGCCCAGCCCGTCACCACAGGTTCGCTCCCGGTCCCGCCTCACCTGTCACCACGGCCTCGGGCCCTCTGGCCCAGCCCGTCACCACAGGTTCGCTCCCGGTCCCGCCTCACCTGTCACCACGGCCTCGGGCCCTCTGGCCCAGCCCGTCACCACAGGTTCGCTCCCGGTCCCGCCTCACCCGTCACCACGGCCTCGGCCCTCTGGCCCAGCCCGTCACCACGGCTTCGTTCCAGGTCCTGCCCACCCCGTCATCCCGGCCTCGGCCCCCCGCCGAATCTCGCGCCTCGGCATCCCGGCCTGCCCCAGTATCCAACTGGCCTCGCCCAGTGCCCTGGCTGCCTTCTGCGGCGGCGCCAGGCACGCGTCGGGCTGCCGGTGGTCGGTGACGCTGCCCGGCACGCCCACGAGCATGGCCAGCGACAACGACAGCGACACGGCACGCCCGGCGACGGACCAGGGCGTGTCGAGCATCGTCTCGGCCGGCGGATCGACCCCGTCCGATTCGGCGGGGAGCAGGAAGTACTCACCGCCGCTGTGCCCCACCCGGACCCGCACCCGACGCGGCGTGCTGCGGCGCCTGCGCGGGTATCTCCAGCGCCGCGACCCCTCCGGTCGTCAGATCGTGGATCGGCTGGAAGGCGAGGCGCAGCGTGTCCCACCCAGGAGTGCACGAGAGCATGACGGCACCGCCGACGCGGCCCGGGACGCGATTCACGCGCCGCTCACGCAGGTTTCCCGGGCTGACACAGCGCGTGTCGCACACCTGTCCGAGGATCATCGAACGGCGATCACCGCCGACCCGTGCCCGAACAGGCCCTGGTTGGCGCTGACGCCCACCCGCGCCCCCTCGACCTGCCGGTCGGTCGCCTCGCCCCGCAACTGCCACACCAGCTCGCACACCTGGGCGATCGCCTGCGCCGGTACCGCCTCTCCGAAGGAGGCCAGCCCCCCGCTGACGTTCACCGGTATGCGCCCGCCCAGCGCCGTCCCCCCGTCCCACAGCAGTTTCGCGGCCTCGCCCTCGCCGCACAGCCCCAGATCCTCGTACCACTGCAACTCCAGCGCCGTGGACAGGTCGTAGACCTCGGCGAACGAGAGATCCTCGGGCCCGACGCCCGCCTCCTCGTACGCCGCCCGCGCGATCGACGCCCGGAACGTCTCCTCCGGCGGCGACACCGCGAGCGCCGAGTCCGTGGCGATGTCCGGGAGATCCAGCACCGGGTTGGGATAGCGGGGCGTCACCGTGGACACCGCCCGTATCCGCACGGGTTCGGCCACGCCGTGCCGCCGCGCGAACTCCATGCTGGACAGCACCAGCGCCGCACCCCCGTCCGAGGTCGCGCAGATGTCCAGCAGCCGCAGCGGATCGGCGACGACCGCGGAGGCCGCGACCTCTTCGGCGGTGACCCGCTTGCGGTAGCGCGCGTACGGGTTGAGCGCCCCCAGCGCGGAGTTCTTCACCTTGACCCGCGCGAAGTCCTCCGGCGTGTCCCCGTGCACCGCCATCCGCCGCCGCGCGTACAGCCCGAAGTACGTCGGATTGGTGGCTCCGAGGACCCTGAACCGCAACCAGTCCGGATCGTCCGCCCGGTCCCCTCCGGCCGGCCGGAAGAATCCCTTCGGAGCCGAGTCCGCGCCGACGACGAGCACCACGTCCGCGAGGCCCGCGAGGATCTGGGCCCGCGCGGTGCCGATCGCCTGAGCCCCCGAGGCGCAGGCCGCGTACACGCTGGTGACCCGGGCGCCCTGCCAGCCCAGCGCCTTCGCGAAGGTCGCCCCCGCCACATAGCCCGGATAGCCGCCCCGCACCGTGTCCGCGCCGACGATCGAGCCGACGTCCCGCCAGTCGACCCCCGCGTCGGCCAGCGCCGCACGCGCCGCCGCCGTTCCGTACTCGACGAAACTCCGTCCCCACTTGCCCCACGGGTGCATGCCCGCGCCCAGCACCGCCACCTCCCCTGTCATGCCCTCACCCCCGTCGGCCTCCAGTGCCATGTCGTCCAGGTCGTCTCTGCGTCCTCGTTCAGCACACCGGCGACGACCTCCACCTCCATGCCCACCGCCAGTTCGGCGACGGTGACCCCGGGAACCGCCTGTCCCAGCACCACGAGGCGTTCTTCGGCCAGTTCCACAGCGATCAACGCGTACGGTTCCCACGGAAGTTCCGGATCGGACACGTAGGGTGACGGAGGCCGGTACCGGCCGTCGGTGTACGACCACACACGGCCCCGGCGCGACAGCGGGACCTCACACAGGTCACCACCCGGACAGCCCGGGTTGCGGCACAGGGCGTCCTCGCGGGGGAAGAACACCGAGGCACACGCCGAACAGCGCGTGCCGAGCAGCCGGAACCCCTCACCCTCACCGGTGAACCATCCGGCGACCACAGGCGTGCGACTTCGCGACAAAGTCCCTCCCCGGAGAGCTGATCTGATGGACCATTGATCTGACGGATCGTCAGAATTCTCCCACGGTCATCTCGAATTGGGCAGGTCGCGGGAGAACCAACGAGCGCCCCCCGGCGTCGCAGTATCGGGAGGGTCGGCCGGGGCCCACGGGGGTGGTTCCGGCCGGCCCTCCCGCATACCCGCGGATGTGGCGGTGTGGCGCATTGAGCCGCCCCGGTAAGACGACGAGCAGATGATCGGATACAGTCCGCCGCGTGTCCCCGAATCAACACCCACCCGCCAACTCCGCACCGGACTCGCATTGTTCGAGATGCGGAGCGCCCTACGGAGAGGGCGTGTCCAGCTGGCCCCGCACTTGCGAGGCCTGCCGCACAGTGGCCTACCGCAATCCGCTCCCCGTCGCGGTGGCCCTCCAGCCCGTGTACGACACCAAGGGCACAGCCCTGGTCGTGATCACACGGACCATCGCCCCCGCGCGCGGGGGCACCGCCCTGCCCGGCGGCTTCATCGACCACCGGGAGGACTGGCGGCATGCCGTCGTCCGTGAGCTCAAGGAGGAGACGGGCATCTGCGTGGCCGACCGCGAGGTGCGCCTCGCCGACGCCATGAGCTCCCCCGACGGTCATCTGCTGCTCTTCGGGCTCCTCCCGGAGCGCCCGGTCGCCACCCTGCCGCCGCCCGTCGCCACGGACGAGACGGAGGGCTGGCACCTGCTGCGCAGACCCACCGAGCTCGCCTTCCCCCTGCACACCCTGGCCGTCCAGGGGTTCTTCGGCGGCCGCTACATCTGAGCCGAACCCACGCCGAGCCGAACCCGGCTCACCCCCGGTCGAGCCCGCGTACCCGCACGGGATACGAAGGCTCGGCCGGACCCTCGTCCCCGTCCCGCTCCACGACGACACGCGGCCCCTCCCAGCGGGCCGTGTACCGCTCGATCTCGGGCTCGTCCCAGCCGTCGCCCGCGTCCGGCACCACGAGCCCGCCCCCCGTCCACCCTCGCGCGGGTGCCCACACCTCCAGCTCCAGGCCGCCGTCGGCGCCCCGGACCGGCAGCACGGCACCCGCGCGTGCGAGTACCGGTATCCGCGACAGAGGCGCGTCCAGCACCACCTGCCCCGGCCCTTCGTACGCCTGTCCGGTCACCGTGTCGTACCAGCGCCCCCGCGGCAGCTGCACCGCACGCCGGACCGCACCCGGATCCAGCACCGGCGCCACCAGCAGACAGTCACCCAGCAGAAACGCGTCCTCACAGTCGCGCAGCGCCCGGTCCTCGGGCGCACCCCACCACAGCGGGCGCACATAGGGTGCCCCCGTCCGGCGCGCCAGGTGGGCCAGCGTCATGAAGTACGGCAGCAGCCGCCGTCGCTCGACGAGCGCCACGCGCGCGTGCCCGACGATCTCCTCCCCGAACTCCCACGGCTCGCGGCGCCCCGCCCGCAGGCTCGCGTGCGTACGGAACAGCGGCAGATACGCGCCGAGCTGGAACCATCGCAGATACAGTTCCGGTGACGGGCTGCCGTCGAATCCGCCCACGTCCGGGCCCGAGTACGGCACCCCGCACAGACCCAGCCCCAGCACCAGCGAGAGGGACGCCCGCAGCCCGGGCCAGCCCGTCGCCACGTCCCCGGACCACGCCCCTCCGTAGCGCTGAACGCCCGCCCACCCGGAGCGCGAGAAGACGAACGGCCGCTCCTCGGGCACCAGCTCGCGCAGCCCCTCGTACCCGGCGCGGGCCATGCACAGGGCGTACACGTTGTGCGCCTCGCGATGATCGCCGCCCCGGCCCTCCAGATCGTGCCGGACCGAACGGGGCAGCGTGTTCTCGCCGAACGCCGTGAACGACGTCGGCTCGTTCATGTCGTGCCAGAACCCGGCGAAGCCCTGCGCCAGACGCTCCTCGTAGAGACCGCCCCACCACGCACGGGTACGCGCACGCGTGAAGTCCGGGAAGACCGACTCCCCGGGCCACACCAGGCCCCCCACGACCTGCCCGGCGGCGTCCCGCACGAACGCGTCCTCGGCCGTCCCGCTGTCGTACACCGCGTTGCCCGGCAGCGCCTTGACCGCCGCGTCGACGATGGACACCAGCCGTATCCCTTCGCGCCGCAACTCGTCCGCGAGATCCGGCAGCTTCGGGAAGTTCGCCTCGTCCACCGTGAACACCTGATGGGCGTCGTAGTGGTCGATGTCCAGGTGGATCGCGGTCAGTGGCAGACCGTGGTCCCGGTAGCCCGCGACGATCCGCCGCACCTCCCGCTCGCTCCCGAAGCCCCACCGCGCGTGATGATGCCCCAACGCCCAAGCGGGCGGCAGCGCCGGAGCCCCTGTGAGGGCGGCCCAGGCATGCAGCACGCGCGCGGGGGTGCCCACGATCACCCAACAGCGCAGCGGCCCCCCGTCCATCCGCAGCTCCGACGTCCCGGCCCGGTCGTGCCCCGACCCGGCGCCTTCCTGGCCCTCGCGCAGCGTCACCGTGCCGTCCCACGTGGTGTCGTGGAACACCAGATGCGTGGCCGCGTCGGCCACCACCATCTGCACCGGCATCGTGAGGTACAGCGGATCGTCGCCGGGCGCGAACGGGTGACCGGGGTCCGTGTTCCACAGCCGATATGTTCCGCCACGCAGCCGGGGGCCGGCCGCCCGGCCGCCCAGACCGAAGAACCGCGCGTCGGCAGCCACCTCGGAGCGCTGCACCCACCGCGCCTCGCCCCCACCGACCGGCTCCCACCACCGGGGCGGCAGATCACGCCGCAGGGTCACACCACCGGGCGTACGCACCTCGACGGCCCCGTGCCGCGACACCATGACCGTCACCCGCTCCGCCACCACCCGCCAGCCGCCGTCCTTGTCCGGCTCCAGAACGGCCCGCGGATCCGGCTCGGGGCACCGCCCCGCGAGCGCGTACGACGGCTCCGGCCCGGCCCCGTCCCAGCCCCAGAAGACCGCCCCGTTCACATCGACGGTGACCCGCAGCGCGGACCGGCCGAACCGGACGATCCCGCCGCCGGGACCCGGCTCCACATCCACCACCGGCCCGGGCACCCGAGCCCGCTCGGCGCCCCGCGCCGGCAACCCGGCGGCGTCGGCACGCCTCCTGCGCCATGCGGCCCGTACGGTGCGCAGCCCCTGAGCCACCCCCGCCGAACCGATCGCCTTCACCGAACGCACCAGGTCACGACCGTCCATGCCGCTCACCCTGCCACTGCCCGGCCCGATCGTGTGAGCCGTTCAACTTCCGTTCACCCGTAGTGGCGGCACATGTTCACGTCGCCGCCCATCTGCGGCTCACCCTGGTGCGGAAGTCGATCACATGGCATCGTCCGTGTCAGCCGCGTCACGCGCACACCCCTGCCCGTGCGCGCCCGCCGCACACCACGCGCACCGTCCCGGGAGCCGCCCCATGACCTCAGCGAACCCCTCGCCGCTCTGGCAGCCCGACGCAGCACGCATCGCCCGGGCCAGGATCACCGCGTTCCAGTCCTGGGCGGCCGCACACCACGCGGCCCCCGCCGACGGCGGATACCCGGCCCTGCACCGCTGGTCCGTCGACGAACTCGAGACGTTCTGGAAGGCCGTCACCGAGTGGTTCGACGTGCGGTTCTCCACCCCCTACGCGCGCGTGCTCGGCGATCGCGCCATGCCCGGCGCCGAATGGTTCCCCGGCGCCACCCTCAACTACGCCGAACACGCCCTCCGCGCGGCCGACGCCCGCGCCGACGAACCGGCCCTGCTCCACGTCGACGAGACCCACGAACCGCGCCCCGTGACCTGGTCCGAACTGCGGCGCCAGGTCGGCTCCCTCACCGCCGAACTCCGCACTCTCGGCGTACGTCCCGGAGACCGCGTCAGCGGCTACCTCCCGAACATCCCGCAGGCCGTCGTCGCCCTCCTCGCCACGGCCGCCGTCGGCGGCGTCTGGACCTCCTGCGCCCCCGACTTCGGCGCCCGCAGCGTCCTCGACCGATTCCAACAGGTCGAGCCCGTCGTCCTGTTCACCGTCGACGGCTACCGCTACGGCGGAAAGGAACACGACCGTCGCGAGACCGTCGCCGAACTCCGCCGCGAACTGCCCACCCTGCGTGCCGTCGTCCACATCCCCGTCCTCGGCACCGAGGCTCCCGACGGCGCCCTGGAATGGTCCGCCCTGACCTCCGCGGACGTGCCACCGACCTTCGAACAGGTCCCGTTCGACCACCCGCTGTGGGTGCTCTACTCCTCCGGCACCACCGGCCTCCCCAAGGCCATCGTCCAGTCCCAGGGCGGCATTCTGGTCGAGCACCTCAAACAGCTCGGCCTGCACTGTGACCTCGGCCCCGAGGACCGTTTCTTCTGGTACACCTCCACCGGCTGGATGATGTGGAACTTCCTCGTCTCCGGCCTCCTCACCGGCACCACCGTCGTCCTGTACGACGGCAGCCCCGGTTACCCCGACACCGGCGCCCAGTGGCGCGTCGCCGAACGCACCGGCGCCACCCTCTTCGGTACCTCCGCCGCCTACGTCATGGCCTGCCGCAAGGCCGACATCCACCCGGGCCGCGACTACGACCTCTCCCGCGTCCAGTGCGTGGGCACCACAGGCTCCCCGCTCCCGCCCGACGGCTTCCGCTGGCTCCACGACGAGGTCCGCGAGGACCTCTGGATCGCCTCCGTCAGCGGCGGCACCGACGTGTGCTCCTGCTTCGCGGGCGCCGTCCCCACGCTCCCGGTCCACATCGGCGAACTCCAGGCCCCCGGCCTCGGCACCGACCTTCAGTCCTGGGACCCCAGTGGCAAACCCCTCATCGACGAGGTCGGCGAACTCGTCGTCACCAACCCCATGCCGTCCATGCCGATCCACTTCTGGAACGACCCCGGCGGCACCCGCTACCACGACAGCTACTTCGACACCTACCCCGGCGTCTGGCGCCACGGAGACTGGATCACCCTCACCCCCCGAGGCTCCGTCGTGATCCACGGCCGCTCCGACTCCACCCTCAACCGCCAAGGCGTCCGCATGGGCTCGGCCGACATCTACGAAGCCGTCGAACGACTTCCGGAGATCAAGGAATCCCTCGTCATCGGCATCGAACAGCCTGACGGCGGCTACTGGATGCCCCTCTTCGTCCAACTGGCCCCGGGCGCGACCCTCGACGAGGCCCTCCTCGAACGCATCAAACGGACCATCCGCGAACAGCTTTCACCCCGCCACGTCCCCGACGAGGTCATCGAGGTCCCCGGAGTCCCACACACCCTCACCGGCAAACGCATCGAGGTCCCCGTCAAACGGCTCCTCCAGGGCACCCCCTTGGAAAAGGCGGTCAACCCCGGCTCCATCGACAACCTCGACCTCCTGCGTTTCTACGAGGACCTGGCCCGCCAACGAGCCTGAACACCCTCACGGGACCGCGTTGTCAGTGCCCCCGGTTACTGTGAGTGAGCATTGATCGACTGCTCGTACAGGGGGAAGGCATGACACACACCAGCCACCAGAGCATGCGAAGGGTCCTGCGCCGCGAGATCGCGGGCACCATCGGCCTGCTGGCCGACGAGCACGACTTCACCGCGATGCGGCGCTACGCCAGCTTCACCTTCGACGACCACACGACCTATCTCCGCCAAGTGGAAGCCCTGCTCAGGACATTCGCCGCGCAGGGCAACCACACCACGGTCGCCCTCTTCGACCCGGAGGAGTACGCCGAGTTCTGCGCCGACACCGGCCTCGAACCGGACACCCCGTCCAGCCGCACCCGCTTCACCGCCGAACTCGCGGCCACTGGCGCCGCCGTCCCCTACGAAGGCCAGCCCCTGGCCGAGCTCGTACCCGACCTGATCGACGAAGCCGTCCGCCTCGCCACCTGGGAGTACGCCACCACTCTCCTCGCCCAGATCGGCGACTGCGCCTCCTGCGGCGAGGACATCGGCCGCGCCGCGTTCGCCCGTGCCATGCAGCTGCTCAAGCGCATCCTCGACACCGCCGAACCTGGCGAACGCCACCTTGTGTGCAGCGTGTCGGCCAAACCCCAGGCACTCGCCGCCGTCCTCCACGCCGACCGGAACGCCGAAGGAGTCACCCACCTCGACGAGTCCGAAGCCCTGGAGTTCGCCACGGTCCTGGCCCTCGGCATCGCCACCCGAAGCCCCGGCGGACTCGTCATGCGCACCACCACCTCGGACGCGACCGACCGCGTCTACGGCTGGCGCCTGCGCGGCGAAGGCCTCGAACCCCTCACCGCGGGGGAGGTCTTCGACGCCTACTGCACCGACATGGAGTCCGGAGATCTCGTCTCCCCGGAGTCCGGCGTCGACTACTGCACCCCACCCGACCTCGGGGACGACCTCGGCAGGCGAGGCCCGGCCGCGGACGGACACACCCACTGAACGGGCGAGGGGCGCCCCACCCACAGGTGGAGCGCCCCTCGACACCGACCGTTCGCCGCGAGCTACTCGCCCGACAGCACCGCCTGCGCCGCACTGCGAGCATCCTCGGCCGTGTCCGCCGCCCGCGCGGCAGCCGCGGCCCGCTCGCACTGCGCCAGCGTGTACTTCGCCAACGTCCCCCGCACATACGGAATCGACGCCGCACCCATGGAGAGGGAGGTGACACCCAGACCGGTCAGCACACACGCGAGCAGCGGATCCGAAGCCGCCTCGCCGCAGACCCCACAGCTCCTGCTCTCGGCCTTCGCCGCCTCGGCGGACAGCGCGACCAGGTCGAGCAGCGCGGGCTGCCACGGGTCCTGCAGCCGGGACACCGCGCCCACCTGCCGGTCGGCCGCGAACGTGTACTGCGCCAGATCGTTGGTCCCCAGCGAAAGGAACTCGACCTCCTGCAGGATCGACCTCGCGCGCAGCGCCGCCGACGGAATCTCCACCATGGCACCGAACTTGGCCCGCAGTCCCGCCTCACGACAAGCGTCGGCGAACGCCCTGGCGTCCGTGCGGTCCGCGACCATCGGCGCCATGACCTCGAGGTGGACCGGCAGACCCTCGGCTGCCTTCGCGAGGGCCGTCAGCTGCGTCCGCAGCACCTCGGGGTGGTCGAGCAGCGTCCGCAGCCCGCGCACACCGAGTGCCGGGTTCGGCTCATCGGCCGGGGTCAGGAACTCCAACGGTTTGTCGGCGCCGGCATCGAGCACCCGTACGACCACCCGCCCCTCGGGGAAGGCTTCCAGCACCTGCCGGTACGCCTCGACCTGCTTGTCCTCGGACGGCGCCGTCCTGCTGTCGTCCAGGAAGAGGAACTCCGTACGGAACAGCCCGACACCCTCGGCTCCGGCCTCCACGGCCGCCGGCACGTCGGCGGGGCCGCCCACATTGGCCAGGAGCGGAACCCTGTGCCCGTCGGAGGTCGCACCCGGCCCGCTCGACGCCGCCAGCGCGGCCTTCCGAGCCGCCGCGGCGGCTTCCAGCTCGGCCTTCTTCTCCACACTCGGGTTCACGAAGATCTCACCGGTGCTGCCGTCCACGGCGATCACCGTGCCCTCGGCAAGCTCCCCGGCCCCCGGCAGGGCAACCACGGCCGGTACCCCAAGCGCACGCGCCAGAATCGCGCTGTGACTGGTCGGCCCGCCCTCCTCGGTGACGAAACCGAGAACGAGCGTCGGGTCGAGCAGCGCGGTGTCCGCGGGAGCCAGATCACGGGCGATGAGGACATACGGCTCGTCGCTGTCCGGCACACCCGGCATGGGAACCCCGAGCAGCCGGGCGACGATACGATTCCGCACATCGTCGAGGTCGGCCACGCGCCCAGCGAAGTACTCGCCGGCTCCCGCCAGCAGGGCGCGGTACGCGGCGAAGGCGTCATAGACAGCGCGCTCCGCCGTGCTCCCCACGGCGATACGTCGCTCCACATCCGCCATCAGCTCGGGATCCTGCGCCATCAGAGCCTGGGCCTCCAGCACGGCCTGGGCCTCACCCCCGGCCAGGTTGCCGCGCGCGATCAGATCGGCGGCCACCGCGTCCACGGCCTTACGGGCGCGCCCCTGCTCGCGCTCCGCCTCCTCCGTAGGGATCTGTTTGGCGGGCGGTTCCAGCACCGCCGTTCCCATGTGCCGAACCTCGCCGATAGCCACACCGTGGCTCACACCGACGCCTCGCAGCGTTGTCTCCATCTCACCTGTCTCCGATAGTGCGGCGGCGAGCGCCCCCGCCGCCGTGGTTGTGGAACTTGCGGTCCGGTACGGCGCTGACGTCACTGCCAGCCGAAGAGCGTGCCGCCTGCCTTCACGTCGCCGTCCTCGCGGAGCTCGGAGAGGGAGTCGGTCGTGGCCTCCAGGGCCACGACGGGGCAGATCGGGGACTTGCCCGCGGCCTCGACTGCGGCAGGGTTCCAGCGCACCACGGCCTGACCCCGCTGCACGGTGTCGCCCTTGTTGACGAGCAGCTCGAAGCCCTGACCGTTCAGCTGCACGGTGTCGATACCGAGGTGCGTCAGCACCCCGTGGCCCTCACTGTCGACCACGACGAACGCATGCGGGTGCAGCGAGACGATGACTCCGTCCACGGGGGCGACAGCCGCCCCTGCCTCGCGCACGGGGTCGATCGCCGTGCCGGGGCCGACCATCGCTCCCGAGAAGACGGGGTCCGGTACCGCGGCCAGTCCGATGGCGCGTCCTGCAAGCGGGGACGTCACGGTGGTCATGGGAAGCCTCCCAGGGTGGAGATCTATAGGGACACCGTCACTGCTTGTACTGGACGGCGGGCTGATCGGCAGGGTAGGTCGGATGAGTACCCGCTCCGCACGATAGCTGCGCACTAGAGGTCTAGACCACCCCTCCAAGTGATTTGCACCTGCTCTGTGGCCCCATGTAGAGTCGTACTCCTGCCTGGGGGTGACAGACACTTCGTGTCCGTACCCGGCAGTACCAAACTCGATCAGATCCTATCCCGGGGTCATCTTCTGCATGTCTGCAGGATGGTGGTCAGGGGGCCGGAAAAACGCTGATAGAGTTTGGAACACCGAAGGGAAGCGCCCGGAGGAAAGCCCGAGAGTAGCTTGGGTGAGTACAAAGGAAGCGTCCGTTCCTTGAGAACTCAACAGCGTGCCAAAAATCAACGCCAGATATGTTGATACCCCGTCCGCCGGAATCTTTTCCGGTGGTCGAGGTTCCTTTGAAGTAAAACACAGCGAGGACGTTGTGAACGGTCGGGCTTATTCCGCCTGACTGTTCCGCTCTCGTGGTGTCGACCCGATTACGGGTAAACATTCACGGAGAGTTTGATCCTGGCTCAGGACGAACGCTGGCGGCGTGCTTAACACATGCAAGTCGAACGATGAACCGCTTCGGTGGGGATTAGTGGCGAACGGGTGAGTAACACGTGGGCAATCTGCCCTTCACTCTGGGACAAGCCCTGGAAACGGGGTCTAATACCGGATACAACACTCTCGGGCATCCGATGAGTGTGGAAAGCTCCGGCGGTGAAGGATGAGCCCGCGGCCTATCAGCTTGTTGGTGAGGTAACGGCTCACCAAGGCGACGACGGGTAGCCGGCCTGAGAGGGCGACCGGCCACACTGGGACTGAGACACGGCCCAGACTCCTACGGGAGGCAGCAGTGGGGAATATTGCACAATGGGCGAAAGCCTGATGCAGCGACGCCGCGTGAGGGATGACGGCCTTCGGGTTGTAAACCTCTTTCAGCAGGGAAGAAGCGAAAGTGACGGTACCTGCAGAAGAAGCGCCGGCTAACTACGTGCCAGCAGCCGCGGTAATACGTAGGGCGCGAGCGTTGTCCGGAATTATTGGGCGTAAAGAGCTCGTAGGCGGTCTGTCGCGTCGGATGTGAAAGCCCGGGGCTTAACCCCGGGTCTGCATTCGATACGGGCAGACTAGAGTGTGGTAGGGGAGATCGGAATTCCTGGTGTAGCGGTGAAATGCGCAGATATCAGGAGGAACACCGGTGGCGAAGGCGGATCTCTGGGCCATTACTGACGCTGAGGAGCGAAAGCGTGGGGAGCGAACAGGATTAGATACCCTGGTAGTCCACGCCGTAAACGGTGGGAACTAGGTGTTGGCGACATTCCACGTCGTCGGTGCCGCAGCTAACGCATTAAGTTCCCCGCCTGGGGAGTACGGCCGCAAGGCTAAAACTCAAAGGAATTGACGGGGGCCCGCACAAGCAGCGGAGCATGTGGCTTAATTCGACGCAACGCGAAGAACCTTACCAAGGCTTGACATCGCCCGGAAAGCATCAGAGATGGTGCCCCCCTTGTGGTCGGGTGACAGGTGGTGCATGGCTGTCGTCAGCTCGTGTCGTGAGATGTTGGGTTAAGTCCCGCAACGAGCGCAACCCTTGTTCTGTGTTGCCAGCATGCCCTTCGGGGTGATGGGGACTCACAGGAGACTGCCGGGGTCAACTCGGAGGAAGGTGGGGACGACGTCAAGTCATCATGCCCCTTATGTCTTGGGCTGCACACGTGCTACAATGGCAGGTACAATGAGCTGCGAAGCCGTGAGGCGGAGCGAATCTCAAAAAGCCTGTCTCAGTTCGGATTGGGGTCTGCAACTCGACCCCATGAAGTCGGAGTTGCTAGTAATCGCAGATCAGCATTGCTGCGGTGAATACGTTCCCGGGCCTTGTACACACCGCCCGTCACGTCACGAAAGTCGGTAACACCCGAAGCCGGTGGCCCAACCCGTAAGGGAGGGAGCTGTCGAAGGTGGGACTGGCGATTGGGACGAAGTCGTAACAAGGTAGCCGTACCGGAAGGTGCGGCTGGATCACCTCCTTTCTAAGGAGCATCTAGGCTGCCGGGCTTGCCCGGTGGTCCAGGGCCATGACGCAGGCGAATGTTCTGCGGTGGTTGCTCAAGGGTGGAACGTTGATTATTCGGCTGGTTTCCGGGTCGGAGACTGTTAGTACTGCTCGCAAGGGCGTGGAAAACATGATCTTCGGACGGGATCCGGTCGGGCACGCTGTTGGGTGTCTGAGGGTATGGCCGTATGGCTGCCTTCAGTGCCGGCCCCAGTGAACTCCGGTGGTTACCGGGGGTGATGGGTGGTTGGTCGTTGTTTGAGAACTGCACAGTGGACGCGAGCATCTGTGGCCAAGTTTTTAAGGGCGCACGGTGGATGCCTTGGCACCAGGAACCGATGAAGGACGTGGGAGGCCACGATAGGCCCCGGGGAGTCGTCAACCAGGCTTTGATCCGGGGGTGTCCGAATGGGGAAACCCGGCAGTCGTCATGGGCTGTCACCCTTGCCTGAACACATAGGGCAAGTGGAGGGAACGCGGGGAAGTGAAACATCTCAGTACCCGCAGGAAGAGAAAACAACCGTGATTCCGGGAGTAGTGGCGAGCGAAACCGGATGAGGCCAAACCGTATGCGTGTGAGACCCGGCAGGGGTTGCGTATACGGGGTTGTGGGATCTCTCTTGATCAGTCTGCCGGCTGGTCGGCGAGTCAGAAACCGTTGATGTAGGCGAAGGACATGCGAAAGGTCCGGCGTAGAGGGTAAGACCCCCGTAGCTGAAACATTAACGGCTCGTTTGAGAGACACCCAAGTAGCACGGGGCCCGAGAAATCCCGTGTGAATCTGGCGGGACCACCCGCTAAGCCTAAATATTCCCTGGTGACCGATAGCGGATAGTACCGTGAGGGAATGGTGAAAAGTACCGCGGGAGCGGAGTGAAATAGTACCTGAAACCGTGTGCCTACAAGCCGTGGGAGCGTCGCGCATCGAGTTTACTCGGTGCGTCGTGACTGCGTGCCTTTTGAAGAATGAGCCTGCGAGTTTGCGGTGTGTTGCGAGGTTAACCCGAGTGGGGTAGCCGTAGCGAAAGCGAGTCCGAACAGGGCGCTTCAGTAGCACGCTCAAGACCCGAAGCGGAGTGATCTAGCCATGGGCAGGTTGAAGCGGAGGTAAGACTTCGTGGAGGACCGAACCCACCAGGGTTGAAAACCTGGGGGATGACCTGTGGTTAGGGGTGAAAGGCCAATCAAACTCCGTGATAGCTGGTTCTCCCCGAAATGCATTTAGGTGCAGCGTCGTGTGTTTCTTGCCGGAGGTAGAGCACTGGATAGGCGATGGGCCCTACCGGGTTACTGACCTTAGCCAAACTCCGAATGCCGGTAAGTGAGAGCGCGGCAGTGAGACTGTGGGGGATAAGCTCCATGGTCGAGAGGGAAACAGCCCAGAGCATCGACTAAGGCCCCTAAGCGTACGCTAAGTGGGAAAGGATGTGGAGTCGCAGAGACAACCAGGAGGTTGGCTTAGAAGCAGCCACCCTTGAAAGAGTGCGTAATAGCTCACTGGTCTAGTGATTCCGCGCCGACAATGTAGCGGGGCTCAAGCGTACCGCCGAAGTCGTGTCATTTCAGCATATAGGGCCAACGCCTGCTGGGATGGGTAGGGGAGCGTCGTGTGCCGGGTGAAGCAGCCGCGGAAGCGAGTTGTGGACGGTTCACGAGTGAGAATGCAGGCATGAGTAGCGATACACACGTGAGAAACGTGTGCGCCGATTGACCAAGGGTTCCTGGGTCAAGCTGATCTGCCCAGGGTAAGTCGGGACCTAAGGCGAGGCCGACAGGCGTAGTCGATGGATAACCGGTTGATATTCCGGTACCCGCTGTGAAGCGTCAAACATTGAACCAGGCGATGCTAAGTCCGTGAAGCCGTTCCGGACCCTTCGGGGAATGGAAAGTGGTGGAGCCGACGGACCAGACTTGCAGTAGGTGAGTGATGGGGTGACGCAGGAAGGTAGTCCATCCCGGGCGGTGGTTGTCCCGGGGTAAGGGTGTAGGACGTCAGGTAGGTAAATCCGCCTGGCAATAGTCTGAGACCTGATGCCGAGCCGATTGTGGTGAAGTGGATGATCCTATGCTGTCGAGAAAAGCCTCTAGCGAGTTTCATGGCGGCCCGTACCCTAAACCGACTCAGGTGGTCAGGTAGAGAATACCGAGGCGTTCGGGTGAACTATGGTTAAGGAACTCGGCAAAATGCCCCCGTAACTTCGGGAGAAGGGGGCCATCACTGGTGATCCGATTTACTCGGTGAGCTGGGGGTGGCCGCAGAGACCAGCGAGAAGCGACTGTTTACTAAAAACACAGGTCCGTGCGAAGCCGTAAGGCGATGTATACGGACTGACGCCTGCCCGGTGCTGGAACGTTAAGGGGACCGGTTAGTCACTCTTCGGGGTGGCGAAGCTGAGAACTTAAGCGCCAGTAAACGGCGGTGGTAACTATAACCATCCTAAGGTAGCGAAATTCCTTGTCGGGTAAG
The DNA here is from genome assembly GCF_041435215.1 of Streptomyces sp. NBC_01314. NCBI lineage: Bacteria > Bacillati > Actinomycetota > Actinomycetes > Kitasatosporales > Streptomycetaceae > Streptomyces > Streptomyces sp. NBC_01314. Next base: position 9,301,161 of record NZ_CP108394.1, read on the forward strand.
TTCCGACCTGCACGAATGGCGTAACGACTTCTCGACTGTCTCAACCATAGGCCCGGTGAAATTGCACTACGAGTAAAGATGCTCGTTTCGCGCAGCAGGACGGAAAGACCCCGGGACCTTTACTACAGTTTGATATTGGTGTTCGGTTCGGCTTGTGTAGGATAGCTGGGAGACTTTGAAGCTCGGACGCCAGTTCGGGTGGAGTCGTCGTTGAAATACCAGTCTGGTCGTGCTGGATGTCTAACCTGGGTCCGTGATCCGGATCAGGGACAGTGTCTGATGGGTAGTTTAACTGGGGCGGTTGCCTCCTAAAGAGTAACGGAGGCGCCCAAAGGTTCCCTCAGCCTGGTTGGCAATCAGGTGTTGAGTGTAAGTGCACAAGGGAGCTTGACTGTGAGACCGACGGGTCGAGCAGGGACGAAAGTCGGGACTAGTGATCCGGCGGTGGCTTGTGGAAGCGCCGTCGCTCAACGGATAAAAGGTACCCCGGGGATAACAGGCTGATCTTCCCCAAGAGTCCATATCGACGGGATGGTTTGGCACCTCGATGTCGGCTCGTCGCATCCTGGGGCTGGAGTCGGTCCCAAGGGTTGGGCTGTTCGCCCATTAAAGCGGTACGCGAGCTGGGTTTAGAACGTCGTGAGACAGTTCGGTCCCTATCCGCTGCGCGCGCAGGAATATTGAGAAGGGCTGTCCCTAGTACGAGAGGACCGGGACGGACGAACCTCTGGTGTGCCAGTTGTCCTGCCAAGGGCATGGCTGGTTGGCTACGTTCGGGAGGGATAACCGCTGAAAGCATCTAAGCGGGAAGCCTGCTTCGAGATGAGTATTCCCACCCACTTGATGGGGTAAGGCTCCCAGTAGACGACTGGGTTGATAGGCCAGATATGGAAGCCTGGTAACGGGTGGAGTTGACTGGTACTAATAGGCCGAGGGCTTGTCCTCAGTTGCTCGCGTCCACTGTGTTGGTTCTGAAACCACGAACAACCCCATTCCCTGTTTGGTCACGGGGGATGGTGCGGTTGAGTGTTTCATAGTGTTTCGGTGGTCATAGCGTGAGGGAAACGCCCGGTTACATTCCGAACCCGGAAGCTAAGCCTTACAGCGCCGATGGTACTGCAGGGGGGACCCTGTGGGAGAGTAGGACGCCGCCGAACTCCTTTTAGAGCTCTGGCTCTTGGGCACACTGCCCAAGAGCCAGAGCTTTTTTGCGTTGAGGTAGGGTCAGGGGGCATCGTTGGCTCATTTCCCACAGGAGGTCCCCCGGGTGGAGGTACAGGAGACCCGGGTCCAGACGGACCGGGTCCTCACCATCCCGAACATTCTCAGCATGGCGCGGCTCCTTGGCGTGCCCGTCTTCCTGTGGTTGGTTCTCTGGCCCGAGTTCGGCGGCCCCAAGGTCGACGGCTGGGCGTTCCTGGTGATCGCCCTCAGCGGCGTCAGTGACTATCTGGACGGCATGCTGGCGCGGCGCTGGAACCAGATCAGCAGCCTTGGCCGGCTCCTCGATCCCGCGGCTGACAGGTTGTACATTCTGTCAACTCTGGTGGGACTCACCTGGCGCGAGATTCTGCCATTCTGGTTGACCGCTGCACTGCTCTTGCGGGAGCTGGTTCTGTTGGTGATGGTGGGCATCCTCCGGCGGCACGGCTATCCGCCGCCGCAGGTGAACTTCCTCGGGAAGGCGGCTACCTTCAACCTGATGTGCGCCTTCCCGTTGCTGCTGCTCAGTGACGGGAATGGATGGATCCCGTCACTCGCTGCTATTTTCGGATGGGCGTTCGCCGGATGGGGTACAACCCTGTACTGGTGGGCAGGGATCCTCTACGTGGTTCAGGTCCGCCGACTCGTCAGTGCGGACGCCATGGCCGATTGAGCCCGCCCGATTGAGCCCGCCCCGATGGGCGGCCGTAGTGGCTCGATGGCCCGCTTTGAAAAAGTGCGGGACAATCTGGACGGGTGAAGTCGGCTAGACCGTCTCTTCAAGGAGGACGCTTCCGACATGAAGGCCGTCGTGATGGCCGGAGGTGAAGGCACACGCCTTCGCCCCATGACCTCGAGCATGCCCAAGCCGCTCCTGCCCGTGGTGAACCGCCCGATCATGGAGCATGTGCTGAGGCTGCTCAAAAGGCATGGGCTCAACGAGACCGTCGTTACAGTCCAGTTCCTGGCGTCACTCGTCAAGAACTACTTCGGTGACGGCGAAGAGCTCGGGATGGAGCTCACCTATGCCAATGAGGAGAAGCCACTCGGTACCGCCGGGAGCGTCAAGAACGCCGAGGAGGCGCTGAAGGACGATGCGTTCCTCGTCATCTCCGGCGATGCCCTCACGGACTTCGACCTCACCGAGCTCATCAATTTCCACAAGGAAAAGGGTGCGCTGGTCACCGTCTGTCTGACACGGGTGCCGAATCCGTTGGAATTCGGTATCACGATCGTGGATGAGGAAGGCAAGGTCGAGCGGTTCCTGGAGAAGCCGACCTGGGGTCAGGTCTTCTCGGACACCGTGAACACGGGCATCTATGTGATGGAGCCCGAAGTCTTCGACTACGTCGAGGCCGATGTTCCCGTCGACTGGTCCGGCGATGTCTTCCCGCAGCTGATGAAAGAGGGCAAGCCGGTCTACGGCTATGTCGCCGAGGGATACTGGGAGGACGTCGGTACGCACGAGAGCTATGTGAAGGCTCAGGCCGATGTGCTGGAGGGCAAGGTCGACGTCGAGATCGACGGGTTCGAGCTCTCGCCCGGAGTGTGGATCGCCGAAGGCGCCGAGGTGCACCCCGACGCCGTGCTGCGCGGGCCGTTGTACGTCGGGGACTACGCCAAGGTCGAGGCGGGCGTCGAAATCCGTGAGCACACCGTCGTGGGCTCGAATGTCGTCGTGAAGAGCGGGGCCTTTCTGCACAAGGCCGTGGTCCACGACAACGTCTACATCGGGCAGCACAGCAATCTGCGTGGATGCGTGGTCGGCAAGAACACCGACATCATGCGGGCCGCGCGGATCGAGGACGGTGCGGTGATCGGCGACGAGTGCCTCGTCGGCGAAGAATCGATCATCCAGGGGAACGTCCGCGTCTACCCGTTCAAGACGATCGAGGCCGGTGCTTTCGTCAACACCTCGGTGATCTGGGAGTCCCGGGGACAGGCGCACCTGTTCGGCGCACGTGGTGTCTCCGGCATCCTGAATGTGGAGATCACACCCGAGCTGGCCGTGAGACTCGCCGGAGCGTACGCCACGACGCTCAAGAAGGGCTCCACGGTCACCACCGCCCGAGACCACTCCCGAGGCGCACGTGCGCTGAAGCGAGCGGTCATCTCGGCGCTGCAGGCCAGCGCCATCGACGTACGGGACCTGGAGAACGTACCGCTGCCGGTGGCGCGGCAGCAGACCGCGCGGGGCAGTGCCGGCGGGATCATGATTCGCACGACGCCGGGGGTTCCGGACTCGGTCGACATCATGTTCTTCGACGGGCGGGGAGCCGACCTCTCGCAGGCCAGTCAGCGGAAGCTGGACCGGGTGTTCGCGCGGCAGGAGTACCGGCGCGCGTTCCCTGGGGAGATCGGGGATCTGTACTTCCCTGCCAGTGTTTTCGACTCCTACACCGGGTCGTTGCTGCGGAACGTCGACACGACCGGGATCGCCGAGTCGGGACTCAAGGTCGTCGTGGACGCGTCCAACGGCAGTGCCGGTCTCGTGCTGCCGAGTCTGCTCGGCAAGCTGGGTGTCGACTCGTTGACGATCAACCCCGGCCTCGACGAGTCGAGGCCGACGGAGACGGGCGACATGCGGCGGTCGGGTCTGGTGCGGCTGGGCGAGATCGTGGCGTCCTCACGGGCCGCATTCGGTGTGCGGTTCGATCCCGTCGGTGAACGGCTGTCGCTCGTCGACGAGAAGGGGCGGATCGTCGAGGACGACCGGGCTCTGCTGGTCATGCTCGACCTGGTGGCCGCGGAGCGGCGCAGCGGCCGGGTGGCGCTGCCGGTGACCACCACGAGGATCGGTGAGCAGGTCGCGGCTTACCACGGCACGCAGGTCGAGTGGACGACCACCTCGCCGGACGACCTCACGCGGGTCGGCGGTGACGAGACCACCATCTTCGGTGGCGACGGTCGCGGTGGGTTCATCGTGCCGGAGTTCAGCAGCGTCTTCGACGGGACGGCGGCCTTCGTACGGCTCATCGGGCTGGTGGCGCGGACACAGCTCACGCTCAGCCAGATCGACGCGCGGATTCCGAAGGCGCATGTCCTGAAGCGGGATCTCGCCACCCCGTGGGCCGTCAAGGGCCTGGTGATGCGCCGCGTCGTGGAGGAGGCCGGGGATCGCTTCGTCGACACGACCGACGGTGTACGGGTCGTGGAGACGGACGGTCGGTGGGTGATGGTTCTGCCGGACCCGGCCGAGGCCGTCACACACCTGTGGGCCGAAGGGCCCGACGACGCCTCCGCACAGGCCCTGCTCGACGAGTGGTCGGCGGTCGTGGACAGCGCGGGCCGCTGAACCGCCTCGCACGCGCGCGTGCCGGACAAGTGCCCTCAACGGGGCCTGTCCGGCATGCCGGTGGGGCCATTCGGAGGTAGTGGTCGCGACGTGCGACGATGTGCGGCATGCCGCAGCAGCCCCCCGTTCGGAGCACACCCACGCGCCCGTCGCGTCCGGACGCCTCCATGTCGCTGCTCAACAACGTCATGGATCACAGCCTCGACGACGGATACGCCGAGGCGGCCGCCCGCAGGAAGGCCGCGGGCAACGAGGGCATGCCGAAAACCGTGCGGGCCAAGCTGGGGCTCGCGGTCGGCCTGGTGCTCGCCGCCTTGGTGGTGACGGTGGGGGCGGCGCAGGCGCGGATAAGCGCTCCCGTGGTCGCCAAGGAGCGCGAGGAGCTCATCGACCGCATCCAGAAGGAGACCGCGGCCGCGGACAAGCTCGAGGACTCCGTGGACGAGCTCCGTGACGACGTGAGCGCACGGCAGCGCAAGGCGCTCAAGGACGAAGGCGGCAGCGACAGCGACGACCTGGTCGGCATCCTGTCGGGCGCTGTCGAGGTGCACGGCCCCGGGGTGCGGCTGGTCGTGAACGACTCCAAGAGCGCCGACCAGGGCGGTGACGGCGACCCGCGCGAGACGTCCGGGTTCTCGGACACCGGCCGGGTGCGCGACCGGGACATGCAGCGGGTCGTCAACGGGCTGTGGGAGTCGGGGGCCGAGGCCGTCTCGATCAACGGGCAGCGGCTCACCGCGCTGTCGGCGATCAGGGCCGCCGGCGACGCGATACTGGTCGACAACAAGCCACTGGCGCCGCCCTACACCGTGCTCGCGGTGGGGGACGGACAACGGTTGAGCACCAGGTTCCAGAACAGCCCCGACGGGCTGTATCTGCACGCCCTCCATGAGAACTTCGACATTCGCACGAGCATCTCCGTCGAGGACGACATCAAGGTGCCGGCCGCGCCGAGCGTGATCGTACGAACAGCAGAACCGAGCACAGAGAAGGGCACATCGTGATCGCCGTACTGGGCCTCGTCCTCGGAGTCGTGGCCGGACTGTTGGTCCGGCCCGAGGTACCGGTGGTCGTCGAGCCGTATCTCCCCATCGCCGTGGTCGCGGCGCTCGACGCCGTCTTCGGCGGTCTGCGCTCGATGCTGGACGGGATCTTCGACGACAAGGTCTTTGTGGTGTCGTTCCTGTCGAACGTGGTCGTGGCCGCGCTGATCGTCTTCCTCGGCGACAAGCTGGGCGTCGGCGCCCAGCTGTCCACGGGCGTCGTGGTCGTCCTCGGTATCCGTATCTTCTCCAACGCCGCGGCGATCCGCCGGCACGTCTTCCGGGCGTGAGGCCGATGAACGAGCGGGACGAGACGCCGAGGCCGAAGAAGCCGACTCCGGGCGGAGGAGACGACGACACACCGACCACCCAGCTGCGCCGGGAACTCCCCCAGGAAGTGCCCGCCACGGCCGCCCGGGAGCCCGGTGAGGCGCCTCGGGACGAGAAGAACAAGCTGACCGGGCGGCAGCGGCTGGCTCAGGGGCTGTGGCCGCCGCGCTTCACCCGCGCCCAACTCATCGTGGCTCTCCTGCTGTTCGGCCTCGGCTTCGGACTGGCGATCCAGGTGGCCTCCAACAACGACGACAGCGCGCTGCGCGGAGCACGTCAGGAAGACCTCGTACGCATCCTCGATGAACTGGATGACCGTACTCAGCGTCTGGAGGAGGAGAAGCAGGGTCTCGAGGATCAGCGCACCGAGCTGGAGAACAGCTCGGACCAGGCCGAGGAGGCACGCAAGCAGACGGTCGAGAAGGAGCGGCAACTCGGCATTCTGGCGGGCACGGTGGCAGCGCAGGGACCCGGCATCACACTGACGATCAACGACACGAAGGGGACGGTCGAGGCGGACATGCTGCTCGACGCGATCCAGGAGTTGCGCGCGGCCGGGGCGGAGGCGATTCAGGTGAACGGGGTACGCGTCGTGGCCAGCACTTTTCTGACCGATTCCGGTGAGGGAATCAGTGTCGACGGGAACAAGATCACCCAGCCTTTTCGTTTCAAGGTCATCGGTAACCCGCAGGACCTCGAGCCCGCACTGAACATCCCCGGAGGAGTGGTGCAGACACTGGAGAAGGAGCAGGCCACCGTGACCGTGCGGCGGGCGGGCAAGATCGTCGTGGACGCCTTGCGAGCGGCGAAGCGGCCTGACTACGCTCGGTCGTCCTCCCAGTGAACCGCAGGTGCATGGGGCCCGTCCGGCGGGGGCATGAGGTTGCGGGGGGTCGGCGCACCGAATGGGTGGTGCGTGGTGGAAACTGTCTGGTGGATACGGACGTTGTGAGGTTGTCCGGGTCGGCCGGTGTGTTCAGTCAGGGTTCGTCCTGCCCCACGGGCGGGTCTGTTTCGGTCAAGGGGAATCGCCCGTGAAGTTGTTTGCGAAGTTGTTCGGCAAGAGCGCGCGAGAGGGCAGCGACAACGCGACCGCCCGCCATCGCGCGCAGCCTTCGGAAGCGGAGGGGCAGGGCGGTGAGCGCCCGCTGTTCCGGGACCAGGTCACTGGTCCGGGAGGTGACATTTCGGGAGGTCAGGGCGCGCCGTCTGTTGACCCTGCCCAGTCGGGCCGCATAGGTTTCGGGGAACCGTCAACCTCAGGTACGGGTGGAGGGTTTACCTCAGACCCGTATGCGTCCAATGCCCCGGCGGGGCAGCCGCGGCAGGAGGATCCGTCGATGTCGGCCCTGGTGTGTACGAGGTGCGGTAACCGCAACGCGGAGAACAGCCGCTTCTGCTCGAACTGCGGTGCTCCGCTGCGGGCCGGCGCGACCGCCGAGCGTCCGTCCGAGACGACCTCCACCATCTCCATCTCCGGCCTCGAGGCCTACGACTCCGAGGTCACCGGCCAGACCCAGCTGCCGGCGCTCTCCCCCGAGGCCCAGGCCGCCGTCGACGCGCTGCCGCTCGGCTCGGCGCTCCTGGTCGTGCGCCGCGGTCCGAACGCGGGCAGCCGCTTTCTGCTGGACGGCGATCTGACCACGGCGGGCCGGCACCCGCAGAGTGACATCTTCCTGGACGACGTGACCGTGTCGCGTCGCCACGTGGAGTTCCGCCGGGGTCAGGACGGCTCGTTCACGGTCGCCGACGTCGGCAGCCTGAACGGCACGTACGTCAACCGTGAGCGGATCGACCAGGTCGCCCTGCACAACGGCGACGAGGTGCAGATCGGCAAGTACCGGCTGGTCTTCTACGCGAGCCAGCGGGGCTACTGACCCTCCCGGACCGCGTCCGGGGAACCCCAGGGAAGGTCCATGCTTCGAACAACGAGCGGTGGTGCCGACCACGGCACCACCGCCGCGGACAGTGGCCTGATGAGCATCGGCACGGTGCTCAACACACTGCGCGAGGAGTTCCCCGAGGTAACCATCTCCAAGATCCGTTTCCTGGAGTCGGAGGGGCTCATCGAGCCGCAGCGAACCCCCTCGGGGTATCGCAAGTTCAGCGCCGAGGACGTCGAGCGGCTGGGACACGTCCTCAGGATGCAGCGGGACCACTATCTGCCGCTCAAGGTGATCCGTGAGTATCTGGAGGCCCTGGAGCGCGGCGAGGAGGTCCGGCTGCCGTCCGTGGGGCGGCAGCGTGACCTCAGTGACGGGGAGCGCCTGAGCGAGCTCTTCGGGGAGCCCGAGGAGCCGACGGCCGCCCGGATCGGGCGCGGTGAGCTCGTCGCGGGCGCCGGGATCGACGCGGAGCAGCTGGCCGAGTGGGAGTCGTACGGGCTGGTGGCCCCGCTGCCGGACGGGTCGTACGACGCCGAGGTTCTCACCGTCGCCACGCTTGTGGTGGAACTGGGGCGGTTCGGTATCGAGCCCCGGCATCTGAGAATGATGCGCGCCGCCGCGGACCGTGAGGCGGGGCTCATCGATCAGGTCGTGGCGCCTCTGCGCCGCCACCGTAATCCGCAGACCAGGGCACATGCGGAGGACCGTACGAGGGAGCTGGCGGGGCTCACGGTCAAGCTGCACGCCGCTCTCGTGCAGAGCGCGCTGGGTGTACGGCTCCGCTGACGCGCGGTGTTCGCCTGTGGCGGATCGGTCGGCCGATCCGAGCCCGACTACCCAAACATCCCGAGCACGGCCTAGGGTTGCTGTGTGAACGAGCTCGATGTCGTAGGTGTCCGGGTCGAAATGCCCTCCAACCAACCGATCGTGCTCCTGCGCGAAGTGGGAGGCGACCGTTACCTCCCCATCTGGATCGGGCCGGGGGAGGCGACGGCGATCGCTTTCGCCCAGCAGGGCATGGCCCCCGCACGACCGCTGACCCACGACCTGTTCAAGGACGTGCTGGAGGCCGTCGGCCAGGAGCTCACGGAAGTGCGCATCACCGACCTGCGTGAGGGCGTCTTCTACGCGGAGCTGGTGTTCGCCAGTGGCGTTGAGGTGAGTGCCCGGCCCTCCGACGCCATAGCGCTGGCGCTGCGTACCGGTACGCCGATCTTCGGCAGTGACGGGGTGCTCGACGACGCGGGCATCGCGATCCCGGACGAGCAGGAGGACGAGGTGGAGAAGTTCCGCGAGTTCCTCGACCAGATCTCGCCCGAGGACTTCGGAACGAACAGTCAGTGAGGCCGGGCAGTCGGTCGTGCGAGCTGACAGGCCTTGATACCGCCGGTCGTCATCGGTGGCAGCCGCGCCGGAGGGCGCCGCGAAGGGCGTGCTGAGACGCGTCCGGCGTGGCAGGTCGGAGATACCGGGTCGAGGGCGCCGGGGGCGCGGGCCCGGTCGGTGGGGTGTCCACCCTGGGCGGTACTGCCCAGGGGCAGTGCGTTGTCAGGCAGCTCGGCCGGAGCGCATTCGGCTAGCCTTTCCCCGTGAAAGGGCACGGGAAACCACTCTCAGGGTGATTATCACTCGGCGTGGCGAGTGCGGTGGTCGTTGACGCATCCCGGGTGGCTGCCTACCGTCGATGAGGCAGGTCAAGGACGGAGGTCGGCGTGAGAAGCAGCGGCGACGGTACGGCTGGAGGTGCCCCCGGACGCAGGCTGGGGGACGGCGGCCCGTACCAGCTTCACGGCAGCGCGGCCGGTCACGTCCCGCAGCGGCCCACGGCTGTGCAGGACAGCGCGGAGGCGGCTCCCGAGCCGCACGAAAGCGTCGGCTACCGCGGTCCCACCGCGTGCGCGGCCGCCGGCATCACCTATCGGCAGCTCGACTACTGGGCCCGCACCGGTCTCGTGGAGCCGAGCGTGCGGTCCGCCCAGGGCTCGGGTACGCAGCGCCTCTACAGCTTCCGGGACGTCGTCGTCCTGAAGATCGTGAAACGGTTCCTCGACACGGGAGTGTCGCTGCAGAACATCCGCACCGCCGTCCAGCACCTGCGGGAGCGGGGTTTCAGCGATCTGGAGCGGATGACGCTGATGAGCGATGGCGCGACGGTCTACGAGTGCACATCGCCCGACGAGGTCCACGCCCTGCTCCAGGGCGGCCAGGGGGTCTTCGGGATCGCCGTAGGGGTGGTCTGGCGTGACGTGGAAAGCGCTCTCTCGCAGTTGCACGGGGAGCGGGTCGACACGGGGGAGACGCTCGTGGGCCACAATCCGGCGGATGAGCTCGCGCGGCGGCGGAACCGGGCGGTCTGAGGGGCGTCGCGGCGTGCTCACCCCGCGGCGAGGCGGTTCGTGGCGTAGGTGTGGCCTGCGGAGCAGGTCGTAGGGGCATTGTCAGTGGCGTAGGGCAGCATCGGAGATGTGAGAACCGCGCCCACGATCCTGCATCTCGACATGGATGCCTTCTACGCCTCGGCGGAGCAGGCGTCCAAACCGAGTCTGCGTGGGAAAGCCGTTGTCGTGGGCGGGCTCGGACCGCGCGGGGTGGTCGCGACCGCCTCGTACGAAGCGCGGGTCTTCGGGGTGCACTCGGCGATGCCGACGGCGCAGGCACGTCGGCTCGTTCCGAACGCCGCGTATCTAACGCCGCGTTTCACGTTCTACCGGGCGATCAGCGACCAGGTCATGGGGCTGTTGCGTGATCTGTCGCCGCTGGTGGAGCCGTTGAGCCTGGATGAGGCGTTCGTGGATCTGGAGGCCGGGGACGCCGCCTGGGACGAGGCGTCGGCGCGGCTGGTGGGGGCGCGGCTGCGAGCGGACATACGGGCGGTGACCGCGCTCACGGGATCCGTCGGGCTCGCGGCCTCCAAGATGCTCGCGAAGATCGGTTCCGAGCAGGCCAAGCCGGACGGGCTGGTGTTGATCGAGCCCGGGACGGAGCGGGCGATGTTGGGGCCGATGTCCGTGCGGATTCTGCCGGGAGTGGGGCCGGCGACCGGGGACCATCTGCGGCGGGCCGGGATCACCACGGTCGAGGAGATCGTGGAGGCGGGGGAGGACGAGGTCGTACGGCTGTTGGGGAAGGCCCACGGGCACGGGCTGTACGCGATGGCGCTGGCGCGGGACGACCGGGCGGTGGTGGCCGAGCGGGACACGAAGTCGGTGTCGGTGGAGGACACGTATGACGTGGACATCCACGACCGGGTGCGGGTCCGGATGGAGGTGCAGCTGCTCGCGGACCGGTGTGTGCGGAGGTTGCGGGGGCCGGGCTGTCGGGGCGGACGATCGTGTTGAAGGTGCGGCGGTACGACTTTTCGACGTTGACCCGGTCCGAGACGTTGCGGGGGCCTACTGACGACCCCGCGGTGGTACGGGAAGCCGCGGCTCGGTTGCTGGAGGCCGTGGACACGACGGGTGGGGTGCGGTTGCTGGGGGTGGGGGTGAGCGGGCTCGCCGATTACACGCAGGAGGACCTGTTCGCGCAGGCGGCGGGGGAGCCGGAGCTTGCCGAGGAGGAGGCCGGGGCCGCCGCGGAGGTGCCTGTGGTGGAGGAGGGTGCGGGTGGGGAGCGGCAGTGGAGGGCCGGGCATGACGTGCGGCATGTCGAGTACGGGCATGGGTGGGTACAGGGGAGCGGGCTCGGGCGGGTGACTGTGCGCTTCGAGACGCCGCATGACGTGGGGCCAGGGCGGGTGCGGACCTTCAGAACCGACGATCCGGGGCTGGAGCCGGCGGAGCCGTTGCCGCTGGTGCCGGGTGCGGTGCCGGGCTGAGGCCGGCGGGGACCGCCGGTCCGCGTCGTTGTGGTGGAGCGCCGTTGCGGCGGGATCAAGGGGGCCGGCGTGAGGAACGGGGATGGTGGAGGGGCCGGGCGAGGCAGGGGGAAGCCAGGCCGGACGGGGAAACGTGGGTCGGGGAGAAAGACGGGGGGAGGGTGAAGCGAGGTGCGGGGGAGGCCGGAAGGGCGGGGCGCGAAGGTGCGGAGAAGTTGGGGAGGGTGGAGAGGGGTGCGGGGCGGCAGGAGGGGCGGGGGCGGAGTGAGCCGGGGACGGAAGGAAGGTAGGAAGGATCGTAGGGCCGAAGAAGGGCAGGTAGGAGACGTCAGGCAGGCGGAGTGCATGTAGTTAGGGGCTGCCGAGGTGGTTCCGGGTCGGCCCTGCTGGGCGGTTGAGGGCTTGCGGTGGGTGCCTCTGCGGCCAGGAAGGCCCCTGGGCCCTTTGTCAGGCGTCTTCCTGGCCCGTCACGTTTCCGAAGTTGTGGTTCATGGGTGGGGGCGGGGCTATGTCGAGGCCGTAGTGGTGGTAGAGCTGGAGTTCTTGTTCGGGGGAGAGGTGGCGGCCTACGCCGAAGTCGGGGGCGTCTTTGATGAGGGTGCGGTCGAAGGGGACGCGGAGTGTGCCTTCGATCAGTTCGCTGGGCTCCAGGGGGACGAAGGCGTCGCGGCCGAAGAAGCCCATGCGTATCGCGGCCCACTCGGGGGTGCCGGTGGCGTCGTCCAGATAGACCTCGTCCACGGTGCCGATCTTGCTGCCCTTGCGGTCGAACGCCTTGCGGCCGATCAGGTTGCGTGGGTCGATGTCGGTCTGCACGGGCCCTCCAGGTGGTCGCAGAGGGGGCGCGAATCATCCCTCCCCACTACGAAAAGGCACATCAGGGAAGGTGGCCACTCGAAGACTCGCGCGTCGGCCCCGCTGATACCCTGGCAGCGGCTGCTGACCCCGTGCGGGAGAGTCCTCCGGACACCATCCGGAAGGCGCCGAAGGAGCAAATCCTCCCCGGAATCTCTCAGGCACACGTACCGCACGGACGAGGTCACTCTGGAAAGCAGGGCGGGTGCCACGGCTCCCGCTCTCACCGACGGTGAAAGCCGGTTCGTACCTGGACCGGTGAAGCTCTCAGGTTGAGATGACAGAGGGGGAGGCCGTCGGGGCGCCCGTGCCGTGGTGCCCCTCGAAGGTCGTGTCTGACCAGGAGGCCTCCGCAATGACCGCCCACCGCATTCCACTCTCCGAGCTCGAACAGGGCATCCCCTTCGAGCGGCGCCACATCGGCCCGGACGTCGAGGCCCGGGCCAAGATGCTCGCGCACGTCGGGTACGGCTCGCTCGACGAGCTGACGGCGGCCGCGGTCCCGGACGTGATCAAGAACACCGAGGCGCTGGACCTTCCCGGCGCGCGTACCGAGGCCGAGGTGCTCGCCGAGCTGCGTTCGCTCGCGGACCGCAATCAGGTGCTCGGCTCGATGATCGGGCTCGGGTACTACGGGACGTTCACGCCGCCAGTGATTCTGCGGAATGTGATGGAGAACCCGGCCTGGTACACCGCCTACACGCCGTATCAGCCCGAGATCTCCCAGGGGCGGCTCGAGGCTCTTCTCAATTTCCAGACCATGGTGGCCGAGCTGACCGGTCTGCCCACCTCCGGGGCGTCCCTGCTCGACGAGGGCACCGCCGCCGCCGAGGCCATGGCGTTGTCCCGGCGTATGGGCAAGAACAAGAAGGGGCTCTTCCTCGTCGACGCGGACGTGCTGCCGCAGACGATCGCCGTGATCGAGACCCGCGCCGAGCCGGCCGGCGTCGAGGTCGTCGTCGCCGACCTCGGTGCGGGAATCCCGGCCGACATCGCCGGGCGGGAGATCAACGGGGTGCTGCTGCAGTACCCGGGTGCCTCCGGTGTCGTACGGGATCTGAAGCCGGTCATCGAGCAGGCGCACGCGCTCGGCGCGCTCGTCACCGTCGCCGCCGATCTGCTGGCGCTGACGCTTCTCTCCCCGCCCGGTGAGCTGGGTGCGGACATCGCGGTCGGGACGACTCAGCGGTTCGGTGTGCCGATGGCCTTCGGCGGGCCGCACGCGGGTTACATGGCCGTGCGGGAGAAGTTCGCGCGCAGCCTGCCCGGACGTCTCGTCGGGGTCTCCGTGGACGCGGACGGGCACAAGGCGTACCGGCTCGCCCTGCAGACGCGGGAGCAGCACATCCGCCGGGAGAAGGCGACCAGCAACATCTGCACGGCGCAGGTACTGCTCGCCGTGATGGCCGGTATGTACGCCGTGTACCACGGGCCGGAGGGGCTGCGGACCATCGCCCGCCGTACCCACCGGTACGCCACCGTGCTCGCCGCGGGGCTCGCGGCCGGTGGGATCGAGGTCGTGCACGGCGCGTACTTCGACACGCTCACCGTGCGGGTGCCGGGGCGGGCCGGTGAGGTCGTGGCAGCCGCTCGGGAACATGGCGTGAACCTGCACCTCGTGGACGCCGACCTGGTGTCGATCTCCTGCGACGAGACCACGACGCGGGCGCAGCTGGGTGCCGTATGGACCGCGTTCGGGGTGGAGGGGGACGTCGAGGCCCTCGATGCCGCTGCCGCGGACACGCTGCCTCAGGTGCTGCTGCGGTCGGACGACTACCTCACGCACCCGGTGTTCCACGACCACCGCTCCGAGACCGCGATGTTGCGCTATCTGCGCCGGCTCGCCGACCGGGACTACGCGCTGGACCGGGGCATGATCCCGCTGGGTTCCTGCACGATGAAGCTCAACGCGACCACCGAGATGGAGCCGGTGACATGGCCCGAGTTCGGGCAGGTGCACCCGTTCGCGCCCGCCGCGCAGGCGCAGGGGTATCTCACGCTCATCCGTGAGCTGGAGGAGTGGCTGGCGGAGGCCACCGGGTACGACAAGGTGTCGCTGCAGCCGAACGCGGGCTCGCAGGGTGAGCTGGCCGGACTGCTCGCCGTACGCGGGTACCACCGGGCGGGCGGCGACGAGCAGCGGACCGTGTGCCTCATCCCGTCCTCCGCGCACGGCACCAACGCGGCGAGCGCCGTCATGGCCGGCATGAAGGTCGTCGTCGTGAAGACCGCCGACGACGGCGAGATCGACGTCGACGACCTGCGGGCGAAGATCGAGCAGTACCGCGACGAGCTGTCCGTGCTGATGATCACGTATCCGTCGACGCACGGGGTGTTCGAGGAGCACGTGGCCGACATCTGCGCGCAGGTGCACGACGCGGGCGGCCAGGTGTACGTCGACGGCGCCAACCTCAACGCGCTGGTGGGTCTCGCCAAGCCGGGGCACTTCGGTGGCGACGTCTCACACCTGAACCTGCACAAGACGTTCTGCATCCCGCACGGCGGCGGTGGGCCGGGTGTCGGTCCGGTGGCGGTGCGCGAGCACCTCGCGCCGTACCTGCCGAACCACCCGCTGCAGCCCGCGGCCGGTCCGGAGACGGGTGTGGGGCCGGTCTCGGCGGCGCCGTGGGGCTCGGCGGGCATTCTGCCGATCTCGTGGGCGTACGTCCGGCTCATGGGCGGTGAAGGGCTGAAGCGGGCCACGCAGGTGGCGGTGCTCAGCGCCAACTACGTCGCCAAGCGGCTGGAGCCGCACTACCCGGTGCTGTACACCGGTCCGGACGGGCTCGTGGCACACGAGTGCATCATCGACCTGCGGCCGCTGGCCAAGTCGACCGGGGTGAGCGTCGACGACATCGCCAAGCGGCTCATCGACTACGGCTTCCACGCGCCGACGATGTCGTTCCCGGTGGCCGGGACGCTGATGATCGAGCCGACCGAGTCGGAGGACCTCGCTGAGCTGGACCGGTTCTGCGAGGCGATGATCGCGATCCGCGCGGAGATCGAGAAGGTCGGCTCGGGCGAGTGGCCCGCGGACGACAACCCGCTGCGGAACGCGCCGCACACCGCGGGCGCGCTCGGCGGGGAGTGGAAGCACGCCTACACGCGCGAGGAGGCGGTCTTCCCTGCCGGGGTCTCGCGCGCCGACAAGTACTGGCCGCCGGTGCGCCGGATCGACCAGGCCTTCGGTGACCGGAACCTGGTCTGTTCCTGCCCGCCGCTGGACGCTTACGAAGCGTAGTCGGGCGCGGATACGCGTCGGGGCCGGTTCGGAGAGTGCTTCTCCGGCCGGCCCCTCTTCTGTCGGGCGGGCGTCCTGTGCGAGGACGCTCGCCCTGCGCGCACGTGAGTGCGGCTCAGGCGGCTGTCATCACTGTGCCCATCGGGCGGTGCGGCGCGATGATCTGGCCGTCCGGCAGGAGCTCACCGGTGTCCTCGAAGAGCAGAACGCCGTTGCAGAGCAGGCTCCATCCCTGCTCCGGGTGGTGCGCCACGAGTCGGGCACCCTCCCGGTCGGCGGATTCGGCAGTCGGGCACAGTGGCTGGTGCTGGCACATGGTTGTTGGGATCTTTCGGTTTGTCGTGTGGTCTGAGATGGCTGTTTTGTCTGTCCCGCGGCTTGATGCCCCGTTCATGGCCGCCCCCCGTTGTGATAAATCGGTCCGGTCCCAGTGTTGCCCCATGGACGCCAATCCGCAGGCATTTCGCAGCACGACTTCTTCACAGGTTGATGACGCAACGCCGGTCCGGATGGTTCATCTTCGTCGCACTGTCCCTTCGGGTGGTTCGCCATGGTCGGATGGGGCTAGTCCGGCGGCGGGGAAGACCTGCGAATGGCTCGTACGAGCGTATTGGCGCCCGAAAGAGCGGGGATTTCCGGTCGGGGAAACAAGTGCCCCGCTGCCGGGAAATCGGCAGCGGGGCACTAGCGGTACGAATGACGGGGCGGGCCGGGTTTTCAGGCGGGTGATCCCAGTAGCGGGGCGGGTGTCAGTCGGGTGGTCAGCACCGGGAGGAGATCGGCGACCCGGTGTGGTCGGTGGGCCGCTATGCCGGGCGGTGCGGGTGCCAGCGGGACCAGCAGGTCGGTCGGTGCCGGGTGGCCGGTGGCGCCGTCGGCGGTGGGGTCGGCGTGCAGCCAGAGCATGAGCATGTAGAGCTCGGGCACCGACAGCAGGCGTGGCTGGTAGGGCTGCTGCATGACCTCGGCCTGGCGCAGGGCGCGCTCGGTGGAGGTGATGTACGGGCCCTCGAAGAAGTGCGAGAACGCCCAGCCGTCCGGGGTCAGCCGGGTTTCGGCGGCGGCCACGGCGCGGTCGCCGCAGCGGATCAGGAACCGCCATCCGGTGAGCCGGGCGGTGCCCGTGCCGTCCGGGGAGATCCGGTCGAGTACGTGGACGGGCAGCGGGAGTTCGGGTGTGGCGGGGCCCTGGGCCTTCTTCAGGGAGGGGGTTCGCGCCTCGTGGACGGCGGTGGGAGAACCGAGTGCCGTGAGGACGGTGCGCAGGGCGGGCGCGGGAGCCGGGGGAACATGCAGCGGCATGGTGGGTCGCCTCTCAATTCGACAGGCACGGTGGCGCGAGGGCGGGGGCGGACGGCGCTGTCAGCTCTCGGGGATCGGAGAGACGGATGCCCGGGGTCCGGTGCGTGGGTAGGGTCCGCCGTGCGTGGCCTGACGGCAGGACCGAGGACCGCGAGGGCCGACTCTCAGCCTCGTTTGCGGAGTTTATACGACACGTGTTCACACGATGTTTCGGCTAGCCGTTCCGAATATGAAGGGCAAGGCGGTATCCGGTCGCCGGAGCATAGGTATCGCCCCCGATTTTCTGTGGGGGTGCGTCGGTGACCTCGGATTACCGTCGCGCAGCGGACGGCCGGTTCTCGTCGGCACTTTTCACGAAAGCCCCCCGGACAGAAAGCGCGTGCTCATTCATGCCCGCTGAATGTGCCAGAAGCACGCGGAGTGAATAAGGTCGGAGGTGACCGCGTTCAGTCTAGCGTGTGCAGGTCGTACGTGGGACGTTATCAGCGGCTCTGTCTGGGCATCATCAACCGTGGACCCGGGACAGCAGTGGCCGAGTCGTCGGCCTGCCCATCCGAGGAGGGACACTTCGATGGGGGAAAAGGTCGTGGCGGGGCCGTTCGGCCTCTCCGATCGCCAGCAGTACCGTGACAAGCTCCGGCAGTGCCTGACGGGGCTGGCGCGGCTGCTGGAGGAGAAGCGGTTCGACCGCCCCAGGAACCTCATGGGTGTGGAGATCGAGCTGAATCTCGTCGACGGTGAAGGTCTGCCGAGAATGATGAATGCGCAAGTACTTGAACGGATTGCGAGCCGAGATTTCCAAACAGAACTCGCCATGTTCAATCTGGAAGTCAACATAGCTCCACATCGGCTGGACGGTCGGGTATTCGACCAGCTTTCCGAGGAGCTGCGCACCTCCCTCGCGTACGCGGACCGCAAAGCGATCGAGGTGGGCGCGGGCATCGTGATGATCGGCATCCTGCCCACGCTGGGCCGTGATGACCTGGTCTCCTCGAATCTCTCCGAGGGCGACCGCTACACCCTGCTGAACGACCAGATCGTCGCCGCCCGCGGCGAGGACTTCACCCTGGACATCGACGGGGTGGAGCGGCTCGTCTGCACCTCGAAGTCCATCGCGCCGGAAGCCGCCTGCACCTCCGTGCAGTTGCATCTCCAGGTCACCCCGGGCCGGTTCGCCGACGTGTGGAACGCCGCCCAGGCGGTCGCCGCCGCGCAGGTCGCCATCGGCGCCAACTCGCCGTTCCTGTTCGGGCACGAGCTGTGGCGGGAGTCGCGGCCGCCGCTGTTCCAGCAGTCCACCGACACCCGGCCGCCCGAACTCCAGGCCCAGGGGGTGCGGCCCCGCACCTGGTTCGGGGAGCGGTGGATCTCCTCGGCGTACGACCTCTTCGAGGAGAACCTGCGTTTCTTCCCGGCCCTGCTGCCCATCTGCGACGACGAGGATCCGATCGGCGTCCTCGACGCGGGCGGCATTCCCTCACTCGCCGAACTCACCCTGCACAACGGCACGATCTACCGCTGGAACCGTCCCGTCTACGGCATCGCCGAGGGGGTCCCGCATCTGCGCGTCGAGAACCGGGTGCTGCCCGCCGGGCCGACCATCACGGACGTGATCGCCAACGCGGCCTTCTACTACGGGGTCGTACGCGCTCTCGCCGAGGAGTCGCGGCCCGTCTGGACGCGGCTGCCGTTCGAGGCGGCCGCCGCCAACTTCGACGAGGCGTGCCGGCACGGCATCGACGCGCGGTTGCAGTGGCCGCGCGGGCGCTACGGCGGCATGGGGCCGGTGGACGCGGTGAACCTGGTACGGGACGAGCTGTTGCCGCTCGCCGAGGTGGGGCTGGACGCGTGGGGCGTCGAGCCGGTCGACCGGGACTTCTACCTCGGCGTGATCGAAGAGCGCTGTCGGCGACGGGTCAACGGGGCGTCCTGGCAGGTGGAAACGTTCCATCAGGCTCTGGCGAAGGGCCTCGGCCGGGACGCGGCGCTGGCCGCCACCACGCGGCGGTACTGCGAGCTGATGCACTCCGGGGAGCCGGTCCACAGCTGGCCGGTCGGGCTGCCGGAGCCGGTGCCGCTGGGCTGAGGGGCCGCCTGTGAGGGTAGCCGCCGGAATGTTCCGGACCGCCGCGGGTGATGATGGACCCTCGGCGGGGCCGGACAGCTGGAGGCGTGGGTGCAGGGGCAGGCGGAGTCGGTGGAGGGTGCGGTGCCGCGGGAGCGGCCCGGCCGACGGATTCTGAGGGACGAGACACTGCTCGTGCTCGGGCTCTCGCTCGGCGCCAGCGGGGTGTCCGCGCTGATCAGCTTCGTCGGATCGGTCACCAAGCCGGGCGGGCTGAAGGACCAGGCGGCCACCATGAACGCCTCGGCCGCGCCCGGCCGACCGTGGCTCGACCTCGCGTGGCAGCTCTTCGGGATCACGGCCGCCCTGGTGCCCGTCGCCCTGGTCGCACACTTCCTGCTGCGCGAGGGCGCGGGGCTGCGCACCCTCGGGTTCGACCGTACGAAGCCGTGGTTCGACCTCGGCCGGGGCGCGGCGATCGCCGCGGTGATCGGCAGCACGGGCATTGCTTTCTATCTGGCGGCCCGCGGCCTCGGCTTCAACCTCACGGTGGTCCCGGAGGCGCTGCCCGAGGTGTGGTGGAAGTACCCCGTGCTCATCCTCTCCGCGATCCAGAACGCGGTTCTCGAAGAGGTCATCGTGGTCGCGTATCTGCTGCGCCGGCTTCAGCAGCTGGGCTGGTCACCGGGGAGCGCGCTGGCCGCCAGCTCGGTGCTGCGCGGGTCGTACCACCTCTACCAGGGCATCGGCGGCTTCATCGGCAACATGGTGATGGGCGTGGTGTTCGTCTACCTGTACCGGCGGTGGGGGCGAGTGGGCCCGCTCGTGGTGGCCCACTCGCTGCTCGACATCGGGGCGTTCGTGGGGTACGCGCTGCTGGCGGGGAAGGTGGGCTGGCTGCCCACCCCGTGAGAGACGGCCGTACGGGCAGGGCCGCGCCGTCAGGGCATGACGTCGGGGTCGTGGGGCCGGGCGAGGAGTTCGCCGTCGATGACCGTGACCGCGCGGCCGGAGAGCAGGGTGCGGTCGCCGCGGAGTTCGGTGCGGACGAGGCCGGAGCGGGGGGAGGCCTGGAGGCCGGTGAGGTGCGGGCTGCCCAGGCGTTCGGACCAGTAGGGGGCGAGGGCTGTGTGGGCGCTGCCCGTGACCGGGTCCTCGTCGATGCCGAGGTTGGGGAAGAAGCAGCGTGAGACGTAGTCGTGGCCGGCGGCGGGGTCCGCGGCTCGGGCGGTGGCGATGATGCCGCGCTCGGAGTAGCGGCCGAGGACCCGGACATCGGGGGCGAGGCCCAGGACCGTCTTCTCGTCGGCGAGCTCGATCAGCAGGTCGCCGACGTTCGGGCCGGTGTCGACGGCGCCCAGCGGCTCGGCGCCCAGGGCCTCGGCGATGCCGTCAGGGACGGAGACCGGAGTCAGGGGCGCGGTCGGGAAGTCGAGGGTGAGGGAGCCGTCCGGCTGGGGCGTGGCGATGAGGACACCGCTGCGCGTCGCGAACCGCACCGGGCCCTTGTGGTTGTTCGTGCTGCTCAGGATGTGTGCGGTGGCCAGTGTGGCGTGGCCGCACATCGCCACTTCGGCGACCGGCGTGAACCAGCGCAGCGCCCAGTCGGCCTCGCCGCCCTCGGGGAGGGGGTGGGCGAACGCGGTCTCGGCGTGGTTGACCTCTTTGGCCACGTTCTGCAGCCAGGCGTCGTCCGGGAAGGCGTCGAGGAGGAGGACTCCGGCGGGGTTGCCGGAGAAGGGGCGGTCGGTGAAGGCGTCGACGATACGAATGCGCATGGGACGACGCTAGGCGGTCGGTGAAGCGGCGGGCCAAGGCCAATTCCGGGACGGTGGACCGGCTTTTGGGGGCCGTTCGGGCGCCGCTCGTGGGCGGAGGGTGTTGGTCGGCCCCGGGACGGCAGCCGGGCGGCGGCGGGCTAGTGCACGGAGAAGCCGCCGTCGACGAAGATCGACTGTCCGGTGATGTAGCCGGCGGAGCGGCCTGCCAGGAACACCGCGGCCCCGGCGAAGTCGTCGGCCAGGCCGTTGCGTCCGACCATGGTGCGCGCGGCGAGGGCGGCCACCTTCTCCGGGTCGGACGACAGCCGCGTGTTGAGCGGGGTCATGACGAAGCCGGGGACCAGGGTGTTGCAGGTGACGCCGTGCGGCGACCACTCCTCGGCCTGCGAGCGGGCCAGCGACTCCAGCGCGCCCTTGGAGACGCCGTACGCGCCGCTTCGGACGAACGCCCGGTGCGCCTGCTGGGAGGTGAGGTGGATGATGCGTCCGTAGCCCCGCTCGGCCATGCCGGGGCCGAAGCGCCGGCCCAGCAGGAAGGGCGCGTCCAGGTTCACGGCCATAGTGGTGTCCCACACGTCCTCGCCCAGCTCGCTCATCGGCGGACGCAGGTTGATGCCGGCGCTGTTGACGAGGATGTCGGGCTCGCCGAACGCCTCGGCAGCCTGCTCGGCCGCCGCGCGGACGCCGGCTCGGGTGCCCAGGTCGCCGCTCACCCAGGCCGCCCGGCAGCCGTCCGCCGTCAGTTCGTCGACCGTGGCCGTCAGCTCCGTCTCCCTGCGCGCGACGATCACCACGCTCGCCCCCGCCCGTGCGAGAGCCGTGGTGATGGCCTTGCCGATGCCGGAGCTGCCGCCCGTCACCACGGCGACCCGGCCGTCCAGCGAGAACAGTTCGGAGAGGTAGCTGTCGGAGATCATTTCCGCACCCTAGAGGGTGCGGCGACGGCGGCGGTGCGTGGGGATCACCGGATTTCCGTCCCGGCCGTGCCGCCCGGCTGAACCGCTCGGTTCGTGGCGCTCATGACGTGGTCGATCGCGAGAGTGATGTCGGCTGCGATGTGGGTGGGCCGGTAGGAGGCCTCATGCCAGGCGCGGCCGTTCGCCACCCACACGCTGCGCAGGCCGAGTGCGTCGGCGCCCGCGATATCGGCCGGCGGTGAGTCGCCGACGACCCAGGCGCCGGGCAGGGGGAGGGCGACGGTGGCGGCCGCGGCGTGGAAGATCCCCGGTTCCGGTTTCGCGCTGCCGACGGCTTCGGAGACGACCCAGCCCTGGACGAGCCGGTCGAGCCCGGTGTTGCGGATCTTCGCCTCCTGCTGGACGGTCCGGCCGTTGGTGACGATCACGCAGGTCCAGCCGCCGGTCCGCGCCCTGTCCAGCGCCTCGCGGGTGGTGGGCGCGAGGACCACGCGGTCGGCGGCGCCGGTGTCGAGCAGGGCGCGGACGGCGGAGTGCGGTACGGCGCTTCCGTAGCGGTGGATCAGGGCTGCGGAGACCTCGTGGCGAGGGGTGCGGCCGCCCGCGTCGACGGTCGTCACCCATGCCAGGTCGGTGTCGGGCAGGCCTTGCGCGGAGAGGAAGGCGGCCGTGGCGTCGCGGAAGGCTGCGTCGCGGTCGATGAGGGTGTTGTCCAGGTCGAGCAGCAACAAGGGCATGCGCGGCAGTAGACCACGAGGGTGTTCCGAGTCGGGGGTTGCCAGACGACAGGTCCCGATATATCGTTGAGGCATCGCGACAGATCAACGATGGAATGGAGTGATTGCGATGCGTTCCCGTGGGCAGGACTTCGGATTCGAGCGTGGACATGGAGGCCGTGGCGGGGAGCACCCCCACGGCCGAGGTGGCGCCGAGGGGCTGCGCGCCGCCTTCGGGCCCTTCGGGCCGGGCCAGGGTGGTCCCGGGCCGTTCGGGCCTTTCGGTGGGGGCCCCTGGGGTGGGCGCGGCCGAGGCGGACCCAGGGGAAGGGCGCGGCGGGGCGACGTACGCGCGTCGATCCTGGCCCTCCTCAAGGACAGGCCCATGCACGGCTACGAGATGATCCAGGAGATCGCCGAGCGCAGTGGCGGGGCATGGAAGCCCAGCCCCGGCTCGGTGTACCCCACCCTCCAGTTGCTGGAGGACGAGGGGCTGATCGCCAGCGCGTCCGAGGGCGGCAAGAAGCTGTTCTCGCTCACCGAGGCCGGTCGCACCGCGGCCGACGAGGGGCCCGAGGCTCCCTGGGAAGAGGCCTCGCGCGGGGTCGACTGGGAGGCGCTGAGCGAGATCCGGCAGGCCGGCTTCGGTCTGATGGAGGCGTTCGGCCAGGTCTGGAAGACCGGCGACAAGGACCAGCGCGACAAGGCGCTGACGGTGATCAACGAAGCCCGCAAGAAGCTGTACCTGATCCTCGCCGACGAGGGCTGACGGCAGTGCGTGGGTGACACGAGCGTGACGCGTGTGTGCGTGACACGTGCGTGAGAGCGCCCCGCGGAGATTTCCGCGGGGCGCTCCGGTGTGTGCGGGGAGCGCGCGGGGTGTGGGCCCGGCGCGGGGTCAGGCCACGAGGCCGCCCAGCTTGCGCAGGGACTCGTCGAGCGCGGCCGTGGCCGAGTCCCTGAGCCTGCCCGCCATCAGGGAGACGGCGGCGCCGGTGAACCGGCCGTCGATACGGACCGTGGTGGCGTCGCCGTCGGGGGTGAGGGTGTAGCGGGTGACGAGGTCCACGGCCATGGGGCCCTTGCCCCGGATGGCCAGGGTGCGGGCGGGTTCCAGTTCGGCGATGGTCCACTCGACCTCCGCCGGGAAGCCCATGAGCTTCAGGTTCTCCTGGAAGGTGCCGCCCACCGCGAAGGTCTCCGGGCCGCCCTTGGGGAAGCCGGTGTGGGTCGTGTTCCACTCGCCGTACGCGGACCAGTCGACGAGCCGGGCCCAGACCTGCTCGGCGGGTGCCTCGATGCGTGCCTCCGCGCTGACATCGGCCATGCGACAACCCCTTCGTCTCGGACGCTGGTGTCGCGGAACGTAGCCCCGACGCCCGGAACATTCAATACTGATGAACCGTCAGGAACCGGCCTCGGGGTCGGCCGGCCCGCTCGCCGTGCGGTCGGGGGCGAGCGCCGGTGTGATGCGGTTGCGTGCGAGGCGCGGGGCAAGGAGGCGCGCGCCCCTTATGCCGGACGGCCGGATCTCATCCGTAGGGAGGAGGAGCGGCCCCTCCCTACGCAACCTGTGTCGGACACGAAGATGCTTCCTTTCGCGGATGACCCGGGGGCGGTGCGACTGATGGGGTGGAGGGCGTGCTATCCCGTATCCCCCGGCAGTCGGCCGTAGACCATGGTCCGGACCACGTGGAGATCGAAGGCAGGCTCACTGACGAGCTGGCCTCGGTGGTCGCCGGTGCGCGCAGACGGGCGCTCCGCGACGGGGACCGCCAGATCGACACCGCCCATCTGCTGCACTCGCTCGTGGAGTCCGACCCCGAGGTCCGTGCCGTCTTCGACGGCCCGCAGGTCGCCCGGCTGCTCGGCTATCTGGTGCAGCGCAGCATCGGTTACGGGCTGCGCTGGCAGATCGGTGTCGAGGACGCCGGTGCCGTCCCCGGGGTGCCGGGCATGCCCGGCTGGTCGCCCGTGGCGGCTCGGGTGATGACGCAGGCGGACGACCGTGCCGTGCGGCGGGGTGAGCGGTCGGCCCAAGGTGTCGATCTGCTGGCGGTGCTCGTCGCGGCCACCGGATCGCGGGCCGTGGAGGTGCTGGGCAAGGTGGGTGTCGACGGGGGAGTGGTGGCGCGGCGGATCCCGGGGACGGGTGAGGGCCGGGTCGGGGGCGGGTGGTGACCGGGGGCGGGGGCGTTGAGGCGCGACTGTCCGCGGTCCAGCCGGTGAGACAGGTGTCATCGAGGGTGACGCTCCTGTCGCCGGCTGTCATCATGTGCCGGTGCATACGTCTCAGGGGAGTCAGGGGCAACGCGGGCGCGGTGCCGGGCTGGTGCTCGCGCTCGGGTCCGCGGTCGCCTTCGGTGGATCGGGCACCGCGGCCAAGCCGCTCATCGAGGCGGGACTCGACCCGCTGCATGTGGTGTGGCTGCGGGTCGTGGGGGCCGCTCTGGTGATGCTGCCGCTGGCCGTGCGGCACCGGGATCTGGTGCGTCGGCGGCCCGCGCTGCTCGTCGGGTTCGGGCTGTTCGCCGTGGCCGGTGTGCAGGCCTTCTACTTCGCCTCGATCTCCCGCATACCGGTCGGTGTCGCCCTCCTCGTGGAGTACCTCGGACCGGCCATCGTCCTCGGCTGGGTGCGGTTCGTGCAGCGGCGGCCGGTGACGCGGGCCGCGGCGGCCGGGGTCGTCCTCGCGGTCGGTGGCCTGGCCTGCGTCGTGGAGATCTGGTCGGGGCTGAGCTTCGACCCGCTCGGGCTGCTGTTCGCGCTCGGGGCCGCCTGCTGTCAGGCCGGGTACTTCGTGCTGTCCGACCAGGGGAGCGACGCGGGGGCGGAGGCGCCGGATCCGCTCGGGGTCATCGCCTACGGGTTGCTGGTGGGCGCGGTGGTGCTCACGGTGGTGGCCCGGCCGTGGGGGATGGACTGGGCGGTGCTCGGGGGCGCCGCGCGGATGGACGGTACGGCTGTTCCGGCCTGGCTGCTGCTCGGGTGGGTGGTGCTGATCGCCACGGTGCTCGCGTACGTCACCGGGGTGGTGGCTGTGCGGCGGTTGTCGCCGCAGGTGGCGGGGGTCGTGGGGTGTCTGGAGGCGGTGGTCGCGACCGTGCTCGCGTGGGTGCTGTTGGGTGAGCATCTGTCGGCGCCGCAGATCGTGGGCGGGGTGGTGGTGCTGGCCGGGGCGTTCGTCGCCCAGCGCTCCGCGCCGGGGAAGGGTTCGCCGCGGCCGGTGGCGTCCGGTGGGGAAGGTGTTGAACCTGAGCTGTCGGTGGGGCGTGGTCGATGACGCCTTCGGGAGTCGGTGGGGCGTGGCCGACGACGCCGTGAGGGCTTCGCGGTCTGCGGACCGCGGGTCGTGTGTGGTTGCCCGCGCGGTTCCCCGCGCCTCTTATCAGGGGCGCGGGGAAGCCGGGAGTCACAGGGTCTTGAGGTAGTCCGGCAGTTCGGTGGCGGGGGCCAGGTCGGGGTCCGGGATGGGGGTGTCGTAGCCCTTGCGGAGGGGGACGACGCCGGCCCAGTGGTGCAGGGCGAGGTCCTCGGGCTCGTCGTTGACGCCGCCGGTGCGGATCTTGGCGGAGACCTCGTGCAGGTCGAGGCGGATCACGGCGGTGGCCGCGAACTCCTTGGCGTTGGCCGGCCGGGAGTCCTCCGAGCGGCCCGGCACGACGTGGTCGACGAGGGCGTCCAGGGCGACCCGCCGCTCCTGCGGGTCGGTGACCTCGTGGGCGGTGCCGTGCACCACGACCGACCGGTAGTTGATCGAGTGGTGGAAGGCGGAGCGGGCCAGGATCAGCGCGTCCACGTGTGTCACCGTCAGGCACACCGCCAGGCCCGGGTCCGCCCGGCCCGTCATCCGCAGCGGGCGCGAGCCGGTCGAACCGTGCACGTAGAGCGTCTCGCCGACCCGGCCGTACAACGTGGGCAGCACCACCGGGGCGCCGTCGCGGACGAAGCCGAGATGGCAGACGTACCCCTGGTCGAGTATCGAGTGCACCAGTTCCCTGTCGTACGAGGCCTTCTGTGCGCCCCGGGCGGGGACGGTGCGGTCGGTGGGGGTGTAGGCGGCGGGTGGCGTCGCCGGCTGCGGTGTCGTCGACTGCTCGGTCCCCGTCATTGCGTTCCCCATTGCACTAGTGCATAATCTGCTTTGTGCTAGGAGAATACAGGGTCACCGGGCGGCGCGCAGCGGAGATTGCGGCGAGCGTCGAGCGGGCGGTGGGCGCGGGTGAACTGGAACCCGGGCAACTGCTGCCTCCCATGCGGGAGTTGGCGGAGCGGCTGGGGGTGAATCCGAATACCGTCGCGGCCGCCTATCGCACACTGCGCGAGCGCGGGGTCATCGAGACCGCCGGGCGCCGGGGGAGCCGCGTGCGGCCCCGGCCGGCGACCACGGGGCGCGAATACATCCGGGTCGAGGTGCCGGAGGGGGTGCGCGACCTCGCCGACGGCAATCCCGACACGACGTTGCTGCCGCGCCTCGCGGAGGTGTTCGCGGCGGCCGCCGAGCAGGGTGACCGTGAGCCGGTGCTTTACGGATCGGGGGCCGTGGAGCCCGAGTTGGCGCGGATCGCGCGGGCCGATCTGGACGCCGACGGAGTGCCGGACGGGCCGGTCACCGTCACCTCCGGGTCGCTGGACGCCGTCGAACGGGTTCTGGCCGCCCACCTCAAACCCGGGGACGCCGTCGCCGTCGAGGACCCCGGCTGGGGCAGCGTGCTCGACCTCGTCCCGGCGCTCGGGCTGCGGATCGTCCCGGTCGGCGTCGACGACGAAGGGCCGCTCGCCGACGACGTACGAAAGGCGCTGGAGGCCGGGGCGCGGGCCCTGATCGTCACCGACCGGGCGCAGAACCCGACCGGCGCGGCCGTGAGCGCCGCACGCGCGGGCGCCCTGCGGTCCGTGCTGGAAAAGCATCCCGAGACCGTGCTCATCGAGGACGACCACGGCTACCGGATCGTCGCCCAGCCCTTGCACCCGCTGGCCGGGACCACCCGCACCTGGGCCTTCGTGCGGTCGGTCGCCAAGGCGTACGGCCCCGACCTGCGGCTCGCGGTGCTCACCGGGGACGCCGTCACCGTCGACCGGGTGCGAGGACGGCAGCGGCTGGGGCCCGGCTGGGTGAGCCGGCTGGTGCAGCGGGCCGTCCTGCGGCTGTGGTCCGGCGGTGCGGTGGACGCCGCGGCCGTGGCGGCGGCGTACGGGTGGCGGCGGGACGCGCTGATCGGCGCCCTCGCGCGGCGCGGGGTCGAGGCACACGGGGTCAGTGGGATGAACGTGTGGATCCGGGTCCCGGACGAGACCGGCGCGGTCGCCCGGCTGCTGCACGCCGGCTGGGCCGTCGCGCCCGGCGCCCGCTTCCGGAAGAGCGCTCCGCAGGGGATCCGGATCACGGTCTCCACCCTCACCGAGGAGGAGATCGGGAGGGTGGCGGACGCGGTGGCCTCGGCGGTCGGGCCGGGGGCCGGCGGAGGGTACGTGTGATGTCACCCGCGCCGGCTCAGGTGCGCGGCCCCGCCTGCGTCAGGGCCGCTCCCGCCAGGATGATCGCCGCGCCCACCGGGGTCGACCAGGCCAGGGACTCGCCGAGGAGCGCGACGCCGGCCGCCGTGGCGATCACCGGGATGAAGTAGGTGACCATCTGGGCGGTCGTCGGGCCGACCTCGGAGACGAGGCCGTACTGGACGAGCATGGCCACACCCGTGCCGAGAGCGCCCAGCGCGACGACCGCCAGCAGGGGCAGGACCGGGAAGCTGCCCGGCAGGGTCGTGAACAGCGGGGTGACGAAAGCCAGTTGGACGGTGGCCAGCAGGAGTTGGGCGCCGGTGAGGGAGAGGTGCGACACGGTGGTGCCGGCCAAGGTGCGACGGACGTAGATCCAGCCGATCGGATAGCTGAGGGAGGCCAGCAGGGCCATCGTGGTGCCCCTCGCGTCCAGGCCGCTGAAGCCCTGCCAGGCGCCGAGCACGGTGAGCACGCCGAGGAAACCGAGGCCGAGACCGGCGACCCGCACCCGCGTCGGGCGGTCCTCCGAGAGCGCGACCAGGGAGAGGGCCATGCCCCACAAGGGTGAGGTCGCGTTGCAGATGCCCGCCAGCGTCGACGGGATGGTCAGCTCCGCATGGGCGAAGAGGGAGAACGGCAGTGCGTTGAGGAGAAAGGCCGCCACCGTGAGGTGGCCCCAGACACGAGCGCCCCGCGGCAGCCGCTCACGCTTCACCGCCATCGCCGCCGCGAGGACCAGCGTCCCGAACAGCAGCCGCCCGAAGGTGACCTGGAAGGGCGCGTAGGCCTGAGTGCCCACCTTGATCAGGAGGAAGCTGAAGCCCCAGACGAGGGACAGGAAGGCGAAACGCAGGCGCCAGTCGATGGTGGCGCGCCTGCGTTCGGGGGTGGCGGCGGCAGCTCGGGTGGTCGTGGCGGTGGTCATGCCGACAACGATGGCGCCCCTCGATCTTGTAGCACAAGCGAGAATTGATGAGCTGATTCTCGTAGAATCGCTTACATGTAGCATCGCTTATATGTTGAACCTGGAGCGCCTGCGGACCCTCGACGCCCTCGCCCGGCACGGCTCGGTCAGCGGGGCGGCCGAGGGGCTGCATGTGACGACCTCCGCCGTGTCGCAGCAGATGGCCAAACTGGAGCGGGAGGTCGGGCAGCGGCTCCTCGCCAAGAACGGGCGGGGCGTGCGCCTCACCGACGCGGGGCGGCTGCTCGCCGACCACGCCGCGCGCATCCTGTCGCAGGTCGAGCTGGCGCAGTCGGACCTGGAGGCGCAGCGGGGTCAGGTCGTCGGTGAACTGCGGCTGGCCGCGTTCCCCACGGCCGTCCGAGGACTGTTTCCCGCCGTCTTCAGCGCCCTGCGGGACGACCATCCGGCGCTGCGCGTGCGCTCACGGGAGCTGGAACCCGAACTCGCGATCAACGCGGTGATCCGGGGCGACGTCGACCTGGCCGTCGTCCTCGACTGGTACAACAAGCCGCTGCCCGTGCCCGAGGGGCTCGCCCGGGCCGCGATCCTCGACGACCCGGTGGACGTGGCGCTGCCCGAGGACCACCCGCTCGCCGGGCGGGACGAGATCGACCTGCGGGAGCTGGCGGAGGAGCCGTGGGTCGCCTGGCCCGAGGGCGAGTTCTGCCACGAATGGCTGCTCTACACGCTGCGCGCCAATGGCATCGAGCCCCAGATCGCCCACCGGGCCGGTGAGCACCACACCCAACTCGCGCTGGTCGCGGCCGGGTTGGGCGTCTGTATCGCGCCCCGGCTCGGCCGCGACCCGATGCCGGCCGGGATGCGGACCGTGCCGGTGCGCCCCCGGGTCCACCGCAGCGTCTACGCGGTGTGGCGCGCGGACGCCGACCGGAGGCCGTCGATCAGGGCGGCCGTCGAGGCACTGCGGGCGGGGGCCGCGTGCGGGGCGGGCTGAGTCACGGCTGCTCCCACGCTCGCGGATCGGCCGAGCCCACGGTCGTCCCGGCTCGCGGAACACGCTGAGCCACACCTACCCCAGCTTGCGGAAGTCCCAGGACGCGATCGCGTCCGGTGTCAGCCGCAGCCAGGCGTGCCTGCCGTCGTGGGGCATCTCGTCGATGCCGAAGTTCTTGCGGGCGAAGAGCCGCTCCACGTCGACGAGTTCGGGAACCGGCTCGCCCGTGCGCGGGGCCTCGCCGACGAACTCGACGGTGCCGGACAGCTCGACGCCGCGCAGATCGCCGTACTCCTCGCCCGCGTCGACCACGACGGCGACGCGCGGATCGCGGCGCAGCGCGGACCAGCGTCTGCTGCGGGTGATCGAGTAGAGCCAGAGCGAGGTGCCGTCCCAGACGAACCAGAGCGGGCTGATGTGCGGGGTCCCGTCGGCCGAGACCGTCGCGACCCGGCAGGTCCGCTGCGCACTGAGGAACTCGTCCAGTGCGGCCGGCTCCATCATGATCTTCCGGCCCCGGCGCTGCGTGACGGTCATGTCGATCCCCTCCGCTGACGTGGCGTCAGAAGAGCATCGGCCGTCTTCCGTCCATGTGCAAGGGGCGTTACGCTCGCCCGCCCGATCGTCGGCGACAAGGGGAACGTCATGCCGTCGTACGCGAGTGAGTCGAAGAGACAGCGGGAGCTGGTCGGGCTTCTCGATCCCGCCACCACCGTCCTGCTCACCGTCGAGTGCCAGCGGGGTGTCGTCGGACCGGACGGCGCACTGCCCGAACTGGCCCGCGAGGCCCGGTCGTCGGGGGTGCTCGACAATGTGGCCCGGCTGGTCACCGCGGCCCACGGGAGTGGGGTGCAGGTCATGCACGCCGTCGCCGAGCGACGGCCCGACGGGCGGGGTGCCAACCACAACGCCCGCCTGTTCCGCGCGGTGGAACAGCTGCCCGTACGGCAGTTGACGGGCACCGCGGCCGTACGGATCGCGCCGCCCATCGAGGTCGCCGAGGAGGATCTGATCGTACGGCGGCTGCACGGGCTGTCACCGCTGGCGGGCACCGACGTGGACGCGCTGCTGCGCAATCTGGGGTGCCGCACCCTGATCGTCACCGGTGTCTCGGCCAACGTGGCCGTGCCGAACGCCGTGTTCGACGCCGTGAACCTCGGCTACGCCGTCGTCGTGCCCGGGGACGCCATCGCGGGGGTGCCTGCCGACTACACCCCCGCGATGATCCGCCACACCCTCGCGCTGGTCGCCACGGTCGCGACCACGGACGAGGTGCTGGCGTGCCTGACGAAGGTCAGGCCAGCGTGATCGACTCATCCGAGACGCTGACTTCCTTGGCAGGCAGCGGCTTCGTGGCCGGGCCGCTCTTCACGCTGCCGTCGGTGATCGAGAAGTTGCTGTTGTGACAGGGGCAGTTGATCACGCCGTCGGAGATCGACTTCACCGCACACCCCTGGTGGGTGCACACGGAGGAGAACGCCTTGTAGGTGCCCGCCTCCGGCTGGGTGATGAC